>NZ_JBYSYC010000100.1:0-7766 GCF_058782875.1 Cupriavidus sp. FW305-F7
CACCCGGTAGCGGTAGACACGAATCATGCCGCTCATTCTAACGTGGGAATGCCGCCTCTCGGCGGCGCTCCTTTCACCCCCCGCCTTGAATGGCGAGGTTTCTCGGAGCAAATCTGATGAAACGGATTCCTGTTGCCCGCATCGCCACCTTCGCCATGGCTTGCAGCCTCTTCGCAGCCAATGCCAGTGCCGCCGACAGTGTCAGGCAGCGCCAGGTCGAACGCGCTGTGAACGATGCCATCCGCCCCCTGATGGCGGCGCACGGCGTCCCCGGCATGGCCGTTGCCGTCACGGCCGGCGGCAAGCGCTATGTCTTCAACTACGGCGTCGCGTCGAAGGCGGGCGGGCGCAAGGTCGATGGCGACACGCTCTTCGAGATCGGCTCGGTCAGCAAGACTTTCACCGCGACGCTTGCGTCCTATGGACAGGCCCGCGGCGCCCTGTCTCTGGCCGACCCTGCCGGGAAATACCTGCCGGCGCTCGCGGGAAGCAGCCTGGGCGCGACCAGCCTGCTCGATCTTGGCACCTATGCAGCCGGCGGGCTGCCGCTGCAGTTTCCGGATGCGGTCACCGATACCAGGTCGATGGTCGACTATTTCCGGGGCTGGCGCCCCAGATATGCCGCCGGCACCCATCGCCAGTATTCGAATCCCAGCATCGGCTTGTTCGGCTACCTGGCTGCCAGCAGCATGGGCCAGCCCTTCGATGACCTGATGGAGAAGACGCTGTTCCCGGCGCTGGGCCTGGCCCACACCTACATCAGGGTGCCGAAAGCGCGCATGGGCGACTATGCCTATGGCTATTCGAAAGACGGCAAGCCGGTCCGGGTGGCGCCCGGCGTGCTGGATGCCGAAGCCTACGGCGTGAAAACCACGGCGGCTGACATGATCCGCTTCGTCGAAGCCAACATCGACAGCGCCGGCCTGGACGACAAGCTGCGGCGTGCCATTGCCGGGACGCACACCGGATACTTCAAGGTCGGAGACATGGTGCAGGGGCTGGGCTGGGAAATGTACGCCTGGCCCACCCGGGTCGACAGCGTGCTGGCCGGCAGTTCACCGCAGGTCGTGCTCGAGGCGAACCCGGTGAGCCGGCTGGAGCCGCCGCTGTCATCGCCCGCCGATGTGCTGGTCAACAAGACCGGTTCGACCAATGGCTTTGGCGCCTACGTGGTCTTTGTGCCGGCGAAGCGGATTGGCATCGTGATGCTGGCGAACAAGAACTTCCCGGTGCCGGAGCGGGTAAAGGCAGCGTTTTGGATACTGGCGGTACTGGACGGTGTGCCAGCAGGGGCCGGCAGCCGGTAAGGGGAGGGCACGCCCTTCATCAAGGCGACACGTTGCCCAGGCAAGCTGCCTGGACCGCTCTTGCCGGTTGATCCGGCAAGGCATCGTCGCCCTGATTCTTATCCGATGAAGTCCACTCATGCTTGAACGCCGCCGTTTCCTTGCATCCACCTCCGCGGCCATTGCGGCCCCGATCGCCACCACCATCCTGAGCGCCTGCGGGGACGGTAATGCCGCCGACGCACCTGCCGCGATCTCCGATACGGAACTGCAGCGCCAGATGAACGCGCGCCTGGCGGTTCAGCTTAAAGACACCGCAGCTGCGGAGCAGATCTCGCCCCACGTGCTGGACTTTGCGCTCACCTGGCAGCCTCCGACCATCGCGGTATCCCGGCTGAACCGCATCGTGGCGTACGGGTTCGGCAACCGGCCGAACGCGCAAAGCGGCAACACGCCGACCAATGGCGGGAACCAGGCCGCACTGCCGGACCCGGGCCCCGTCAATGAAAAGCTCGCCGACACCGTCCATGCCATCTATCAGCAGCACCCGGTAAAGGTCTACGCGCAGTGGGAGATTGCGCGCTTCCTGAAGTCCAAGTACGGCCTGACCGATATGGTATCGATCGAGCCGGTGACCAATCCGGATGGCAGCATCACCTACCTGAGCACCGATGGCGTTGCCGCAAAGGTGGTGGAACTCGAACAGAACAATGCCGCCGGCATGGGGGTAGTGGGGGTCATTGGCTTCCGTGACCACGTCAAGCGCTGTGTGCTGACCTCGCGCGACCGCGGCATGAATGCCTTTGCCCCGGAAGGTGTGGAAATGCCTGGCGAATACGACGCGCAATCGGGCCAGTCCTGGACGCGTCGGCGCGACCTCTACCTGCTGCACGACATGTCCGCCCAGGTGCAGAGGCTGCGCGCCATGGCTATCGCGGCGGCGTACCCCAACGGCTAGCGCGCAAAAATATCCGGTTCTCCATGGAATAGTTCACGCGCCCCGCGTGTATACGCAGGTAATCCCCCGGCCGCCGGTGAACGCCAGGCCCGGAAAACAGGAGACCCTGCAATGCAACGGAGAACCCCGCGCAATGGCGTCGGCACTGCGGCACGCATCGTGCCGGCGCTGTTCCTATGGGCTGCAAGCTTTGCCGCGCCAGCCCAGGATGCCCACCGGCATCACCAAACCACCCCGGGGCAGGCACCGCCGCCCTTTGTCGCCAGCACCGCAAAGCCGTTTTCCGGCCTGATGGGTGACGCCATGGCCGTGATGGATCACGGCATGGCGCAGGCAGTCATGAACGGCATCCCCGACCACGACTTTGTCACCATGATGATTCCGCACCACCAGGGCGCGATCGACATGGCCAAGGCGCTGCTGCTGTATGGCAAGGACCCGGAGCTGCGCAATCTTGCCCAGGGCATCATCACCGAGCAGCAAAATGAGATCCGCCTGATGCAAGCCTGGCTCCAGCGCAGCCAGGCCAGGACACCTGGCGCCGCCAATCCTCGCTAACCCACGGACATACACCGCCCGCATCAGGACCGACTCATGAAAAGACATGCCCTTATCCTTGCCGTGGCCGCGCCTCTCGCAGTCGCCGCGCCGCAGCCACAGGATCGCGTTTATACCGCTGACCAGAACAGCAACACCGTTTCAGTGATCAATCCGGTGAGCAACACCTTGCTTGGGCAGATCCGCCTCGGCAACGCGCGGCCGGACGTGCTGTCGCCGCTATACAAGGGCGAACTCAATGTCCATGGTCTTGGCTTCTCGCCTGACCATCGGACCCTGATCGCGATCTCGAACGGCTCGAATTCCGTCGCGTTCATCGATACCGCAACCAACAAAGTCAAGGGCATTGCCTATATCGGCCGCTCACCGCATGAGGGCTTCTTTACCGCGGATGGAAAAGAGGTGTGGGTAGTCGTCCGCGGCGAAGACTATATCTCCGTCATCAACCCGGTGACGTTCCGTGAAACCCGCCGCATCCAGACCACGGCAGGGCCGGGCATGGTGCTGTTCCATCCTGCCGGCAAGCTCGCCTTCGTAGTCTCCAGCTTCAACCCCGTGGTGGATGTCATCGATGTCAAGGCACACAAGGTGGTCAAGCGGCTCAATGTCACCAGCCCGTTTTCACCGTTCCTGCAGTTCACGCCGGACTTCCGCGAGGTGTGGATGACGCACAAGGACGTGGGCAAGGTTACCCGCATCGACACCGAAAAACTGGAAGTGAAGGGCGTCTTCGACACCGGCTTCATCACCAATCACCTTGCCTTTGCCAGGACTGCGCGCGGCACGTTCGCCTATGTGACAGTGGGCGGCGAAAACGTGGTCAAGGTATTCACAACCGAGGCCGAACCGCGGCTGGCCGCGACCATTCCGGTCGGCGCGCTGCCGCACGGCATCTGGGCTGCCGACGACAGTTCACGCATCTATGTCGGCCTGGAAAACGGCGACGCCGTGGACGTGATCGACACCGCAACGAACCAGGTCATGAGCCGCGTGCCGGTGGGCCAGGCGCCGCAGGCACTGGTCTATGTCTCCAACGCCGTGCCAGGCGGCGAAGGGACCGCGAACCTTGTGCCGAGAGCGAACAGCGATCCGGTCAACATCGCCCTCAGGCCGGTCAATGGCGATGCCAAGGGCTTTGTGGTTGCGCGCAATCTTGGTGTTGTCGACGCGTTGGAAGTATCCCTGTTCAAGCTGAAGCCGCAAACCACCTACAGCGTCTATGTCGCAGGACAGGCCACGCCCGTGGCAAGCTTCCGCACCAATGCGGCCGGCATGGCCAATGGCACCGCCATTGGCCCGCTGCGCGAAGTCGTGACGACGCTTTCGCCAAAGAGCGCCACCCCAGCGAAGCTGATCGTCATGGAGGGCGATGCGGCGGCGGATCCGGCTAGGGCGGTGTTGGTGAGCGTGCCGTGAGCTGAGCGACCTGGGTTGGCGGATCCCCGGCTAGAGCGCCAGGATCCATCCGCCCAGCGCCGTGCCGGCCACCACCAGCACGGGTGACACGCGGCCGTAGACGAGCAGGCCGAAGGCCGCCAGCGCCAGGCCGAAATCCGCCTTCGAGTGAATCGCGCTGGTCCATACGGGGTCGTACAGCGCGGCGACCAAGACGCCAACAACAGAGGCATTGATGCCACCCATCGCGCTCTGCACCCCATCGCGCTGGCGCAGGCTTTCCCAGAATGGCAATGCGCCCGCCACCAGCAGAAACGCCGGCGCAAAGATCGCGAGAAGCAGTACCAGCGCGCCCACCCATCCACCCAATGGCGCGGGGGAGAGCGCCCCGAGGTACGCGGCAAAGGTGAACAGGGGGCCCGGAACAGCTTGTGCTGCACCGTAGCCCGCCAGGAATGCATCATTGCCGACCCAGCCAGGGGGCACCACGCCAGCCTGCAGCAGCGGCAGCACGACATGTCCACCCCCGAAAACCAGCGCTCCGGCCTGGTAGAAGACCGACACGGCCGACACCGCCATGGAACCGGTCACAGCGGCAAGGGCCGGGAGCAGCACCAGCAGCACGCCGAACAGCGCGAGAAGCAGAACGCCGACCCGGCGACTCACACCGTAGTTGAGATGCTGGGCAGGAGGCAGATGGTTCAGCTGCAAGGTCCAGCGCGCAACCAGGCCACCCAGCACAATGGCAGCAATCTGGCCCACCGCACCTGGCACCGCGAGGACCAGAAGCGCGGCCGCGACCGCGATGCCCGCGCGCAGCCGGTCCGGACACAGCGACCTGGCCATGCCCCATACCGCCTGTGCGACAACTGCCACGGCCGCCACCTTCAGGCCGTGGACTGCCCCGGAATCCGCTACGCCGGACCAGCGCGCAACGCCAAAGGCAAACAGGACAAGTGCAATCGCAGAGGGCAGGGTAAAGCCCGCCCAGGCGGCCAGCGCGCCAAGCCAGCCCGCCCGCTGCAGGCCCAGCGCCATGCCAACCTGGCTGCTGGCGGGCCCCGGCAGGAATTGACATAGCGCGACCAGGTCCGAGTAGCTCTTGTCGTCCAGCCAGCGGCGGCGCTCCACGAATTCGGTGCGGAAGTAACCCAGGTGCGCGATCGGGCCGCCGAATGAAGTCAGGCCAAGTTTCAGGAACGCCCGAAGAACCTCTGGAACCGTGCCACGTGTTGCGGCGTCAGCGGCGCGGTTTGTGTCCTGAGCGGGGCTGGGGGGCATCGGCGGTGTTCTCGGTTAAGGTTTCATCGACCAGTTCCGCGAGCCGTGGGCGCAAAGCCCCCAGTGCCTGCCGGCCCTTGTATAACGAATTTCGATATTGTATCGAGACTACCTCGGGGTGGCATCGGCAAGCCCGAAGGCTTGAAGGGCAACCTGTCGGGCTTCTGGTCGCGCCGCACCGACGACACGAACCGCCTGGTCTATGCGGCGGATGATGAAGGCTGCGCATTGTCAGCTGCTGCTACCACGACGGCGACAAGTAAGCTGACCACTTGCGCGTCAGGCGGGAAGCCAGAAGGCCCTGAGTGCCGCAACAGCAATGGGTGCCGCGTTTCGCCTCCTGACCGCCTTCGCCCGCCTCATCCCTTGCCATAGTACCGGCTGAGGTAGTCCACGATCTGAGGGATGTCTTCGTCCTTGATGGGGGCGCCGAACGCCTTGACCATCTTGTTCACCGTGGCGGTCCAGCCGTTGCGATCGAGGAAGACCGAGTTCATCGGGATGTAGTCGATGCTATGGCAGCTGATGCAGTTGGCCATGACCTTGTCCTTGCCGGCACCGTCCTTGATCCTGATGCTCGCCTCATCGGCCAGCGCATTGCCCGTCACCAGGATGAGGCTGAGCAGCATGGCTTTCATGGCATCTCCCTCACACGATTTCGACTTCGACCCGCTGGACCACATTGTGGTGATAGCCCGCGGGATTGTGGATCAGCTCGAACGTCTGGGTGGCGCCGGCGCGGTTGATGGCCCTGGCCATGACGGCAAGCTTGCCGCTCTTGCCGGGCGTGAACCGCAGGCTGAAGAGCCGGAAGGCGTAGCGCCCATGCTCCGGCCCAAGCTCGCTTGCTTGCCAGCTTCGCCCGCCGTCGGTCGAAACTTCCACGCGATAGATGCCGTAACCGCCGTCCCAGGCGATCCCCTTCACCTCCAGCACCGTGCCGCGCCGTATGCGCTGGCCCGGCAGCGGATTCGTCAGCAGCGAGTTCACCACCATCTCAGTGATTGGCATGTTGACGTCGGTTTCCTGGCTGACAAAGCGGTCGACCTGCGGAAACTTGCCCTTGGGGATGCGATAGGCGGGGTTCATCCAGAACCCGGACAGGGGCTTGGCCAGCGCATTGATCGAGACGATGTGCTTGACCCAGTACGTCGCGGTCCAGCCGGGCACGACGATGCGAGCAGGGTAGCCGTTCCAGTGCGGCAGCGGGGCGCCATTCATTTCCCAGGCGATCAGGGCGCTTTCCTCCATCGCCTTCCATGCCGGTATGCTCTTGACGAAGTCCGGCGTCTGCGCGATCACGGGTCTGTCCGCGCCGTCGAAGGCAATCTCCACGGCGTCCTTGCCGATCCCGGCCTTGGCTAGTACGTCCCTGAGCCTTGCGCCGCGCCATTTTGCATTGCCCATCGCGCCTGGCCCCCATTCCACGCCCGGCACGTGAGGCTGGAACAGGCCCCGCCGGTTGCCTGAGCACTGGCAAACCGCCGCCACCTCGAACGGCTCGAAGTCCTTCTTCAGTTGGGAAAGCGTCAGCTCGAACGGACTTGTGGCCGCCTCTCCGCCAATTCGCAGCCGCCAGTCGGCCTCGTTCACCTCGGGAATGGAAGCGAGGTGATAGCGCACGAAGAATGCATTGTTGGGGGTGAAGGCCTCACCGAAATATGCCAGTGGCGTTTCGTAGTTCGGTGGCCGGTAAGTCCGCTTGATGAGTGGCAGCTTGCCCGGCAGCGCGTCCAGCACCGCTGATTCCCGCGCGCCTTCAGGCAGTTCGGGCGTCATGTCTGCGACCGCCGCGAAAAGCGGTGCCGGCAGCAATGGCCCAGTGCCGGCGGCCAGCAGTCCGGCTCCGCGCTTGAGAAACGCTCTGCGTGTGGTCATGTCGCCCCCGTCCGAGGTCCACATGACATCACTCTAGTGCATGCCGCGCCATTGGCCCAGCAAGCGGCGGTCTGGCACCAAGCTCATCCTGGGGCGCGGAAGAGAGGCTCTCTCGCAGGCCAGCGTCGGGCCGAAGTCGGGAAGCTTGACGGCTTTCCGTCCGTCCGAGACCGGAGCCCGTCATGTCAGCAGGAGCCATTACCATGACGGTGCGGCAGATCGACCGGCTCAAGGTCGTTCAAGCGCTGGCAGATGGCTATCTCAAGCGCCTGCCACACTCGGACATTTGAACTTAGCCAGAACCGGACATTCTGGTTTGGCCCTTACAATCACTGTCCAGCGGGTTTTGAAAGGTCGGAGCGCCCGCTGAATTCAAATGTCGGTGCGGGCGTGCTTTTTGTGCGGAGTTG
>NZ_JBYSYC010000101.1:0-7711 GCF_058782875.1 Cupriavidus sp. FW305-F7
CGATGGCCCGTACCTGCGCAGCCGATTCCGCGAAGCCCTGCTCGGCAACGACGCCCACAAATAACCCATACGGCCAGTTATTGCCGACGGCAACGGTGCCGGAGCGATCCTGCGCTGTTGCTGAAGTCCTCCGGCGACTGACTGGCTCGCGGAACCTATCATCCCACCTGACAACCATGCAATCCGAAAGCAACTGCGTCGAACGCGCCAGCGCCCCAGACCTTGACGAGAGCCTCCTGGCCTACCGCTCGCTGTGTGACAAGAACCTGAAACTGAACATGGCGCGCGGCGTACCGTCAGCCGAACAGCTCGCTCTGTCTGACGCCCTGCTCGGCCTTCCGGGACCCGGCGACTTTCGCACCGAAGACGGCACGGATTGCAGGAATTACATGGGGCAGCAAGGGATCCCTGAAGCGCGCCGGTTGTTTGCCACCATGCTGGGCGTCCCCCCGGAGAACACGGTGGTGGAAGGCAATTCCAGCCTCGCGCTCATGCATGATTGCCTGGCCTATGCGCGCAAGACTGGCGTGCCGGATGGCGACGGCCCGTGGCAGGATGTCCCCGGCGGCATAGCCTTTCTCTGCCCGGTTCCCGGCTACGACCGGCATTTCAAGCTGTGTGAGGCGTTCGGTATCAGGATGATCCCGGTTCCGTTGGCCGAAGAGGGCCCGGACATGGACGTCGTGCGAACACTTGTTGCGCAAGACAAGTCCATCCGGGGGATCTGGTGTGTTCCGAAGTACAGCAACCCAACTGGCTCGGTCTATTCCGACGCAGTCGTCAAGGCATTGGCAGCCATGCCAGCCGCGGCGCCCGATTTCCGCATCTTCTGGGACAACGCCTACGCGGTGCATCACCTCGGCGAAACCGAGGTTGAGATCGCCAATCTCGCGGAGCTGTGTGTCACCCACGGCCACGCCAACCGCGCGCTGATCTTCTCCTCGACCTCGAAGGTCACATTTGCCGGAGCCGGCCTCGCGCTGTTCGGAAGTTCTACGCAGAACATTGCCTGGTACCTGAAACACGCGGCTTTCCGCAGCGTTGGTCCCGACAAAGTGAACCAGCTCCGCCATGTGCGCTTTCTCAAGGACGACGCAGGCCTGAAAGCACTGATGCGCCAGCACCGGGCCATCCTAGCCCCGCGCTTTGCCTGCGTGATCGAAACCTTCGAATCCCGCCTTGGCCAGCTTGATTACGTGTCGTGGACAACCCCGAGCGGCGGCTACTTCATCACGCTGAACGTCGTGCCGGGCACCGCCCGTCGCGTGGTCGAGCTTTGCCGCAATGCCGGCGTGATCTTGACAGATGCCGGTGCCCCGTTTCCCGGCGGCATCGATCCGGAGGACAGCACGCTGCGTATAGCGCCGTCGTCGCCGAGCCTGGAGCAGGTCGGACAGGCAGCCGAGGCTATCGCAGTGTGCACGCTCCTGGCCGCCGCGGAAAAGACCCACGGTGAGGTGGTACTGGTCTGAATCCCGCCATATATGCGCTGATGCGACTGCGCCAGACAATTTGGCGTCCCATACCTGATAAGAGAAAAGGAAGATAGATGAGTGAATCTCAAAGTGCAGTTCTGGCCCGCTTTGCGGCAGAGCTGCAGTATGAAGATATCCCAGCCGAAGTCGTCGAGCGTGCGAAGAACCTGTATGCCGACTGGGTCGGCTCCGCGCTCGCAGGGAAAGGCGGCCGGCCGGTAGAGGCACTGGCGGGCTTCGCCCGCAGGATGGCACCTTCCTCGGGCAAATGCGAAGTGCTGATCTCGCGCGAGCGGACCACGCCGTACTTCGCAGCCTTTATCAATGGTGCAAGTTCGCACTACGCCGAACAGGACGATGTACACAACGGATCCGTTTTCCATCCGGCTGCCGTCGTCTTCCCGGCTGCGCTGGCTGTCGCTCAGGAAACTGGCGCGAGTGGCAAGGAATTCCTCGCTGCCGCAATTGCGGGCTATGAGGTCGGCATCCGCGTCGGCGAATTCCTGGGCCGCTCGCACTACCGGGTGTTCCATACGACCGGCACGGCAGGCACTCTGGCGGCTGCAGCCGCGGCCGGCCGTCTGCTTCGGCTGACCCCGGAGCAGATGCTCGATGCCTTTGGCTCCGCCGGTACGCAGGCCGCCGGCCTGTGGGAATTCCTGGCCGACGCCGCCGACTCCAAGCAACTCCATACCGCCAAGGCAGCCGCCGACGGCATGATGGCAGCCTTCTTAGCCAAGGATGGGTTCAAGGGAGCGAAGCGCATCCTGGAAGGGCCACGCGGCATGGCAGCAGGCATGTCCAACGACGCCGAGGCCTCGAAGCTCGTCGATCGGCTGAGGGAGCGCTGGACGGTGGTTGAGACCTCGTTCAAGTTCCACGCCTCGTGCCGCCATACGCATCCAGCCGCTGATGCCCTGGCCAAAGTGCTGGCAGACAACCACCTGTCGCCCGCCAACATCCGCGAGGTTGTCACCCATGTGCATCAGGGCGCCATCGACGTGCTTGGCCCGGTGGAGAATCCGGTCACGGTGCACCAGGCCAAGTTTTCGATGGGTACGGTTCTCGGACTGATAGCCGAACGTGGCAGCGCGAGCGTTCGCGACTTCGAGTCGCACTACCAGGACGCTGCGGTCGTAGCCTTCCGCGGCAAGGTCTTCATGCGCCTCGATGAGGAAGTGGACACTGCATATCCGCAGCGCTGGATCGGTAAGGTCAGTGTGACCACCGAAGATGAGAAGACCTTCGCGGGTCGGGTCGACGAGCCCAAAGGCGATCCGGGCAACACACTGTCCCGCGAGGAAATTCAGGACAAGTTCATCCGCCTCGTTGACTTTTCCTCCTCCGCTTCACGGGAAGAAGTGGACGAATTTTTCCATGCCGTCTGGAAGCTGGAGGACGCTGCCCGCATGACCGCGATCCTTCGGGGTTCCGTTACGTAAGAGTCTCGCCTGCTGTCTCCTGGCGACTTTGGGTCCCTCAACGTGTGTTGAGGGATTTTTTTTCTGCCGCTTTCGCAACTGGTCGATTGGTACGGAAGATACCTGGAGGCGCGCCACCTTTCACCATATTCCATCGGCGCCACGCGATATGGTCGTCCTGCAGCAAACCGATCCGGTGCAGTGCCGGGTACCGGCCATGATTGCAGGCCGGAGCGGTAGCTGCGCCGGTGGGGTGCCACCTCATTAGGCATCCGACGAAATGCCAGTAGCCAGACGATCCAGTATCGACTACCCCGCGGTCCAGTCCGAGGCCACGACAAAGCAAACGCTTGTCAACATGGGAATGCTACTGATGCGCAAGGCAATCTAGAATCTGGCGCTGGAGCCCGACAGCCGGTTCTCCCTCGGCCTTTTTTTCTGCATCCCGCTGTGCGCGCACGCACTGCTCTCATCCGCGCCGAGCACTACGTTTGCCGCAGGCCCTGCCCATCGCTACGAAGCGTACATCGCCTTGATCTGCTGCAAGGCTGTCTCGTAAGCCCGTTCGACGTCATTGCTAGCCGAGACCGAGAAACCCAGGTCCTCCAGGACCCCGTTATGCAGACCGTATATCCAACCCTGCACGGACAACGGCTGGTCTCGCGCCCAGGCATCCTGCACCACAGTGCTCTTGCAGACATTGCGCGCCTGTTCAAGGACATTGAGTCGGCACGCCGCATCTACACGCAGCTCCTGAGGAATCGCCAGCAGCCACGCCCTGTGCAGGTCGATCACGTCGCGCACATAGCGTACCCAGTTATCGGCGATGCCGATGCGCTGGCCCTTGAGCGCGACTCCAACCCCGCCGCAACCGGAGTGCCCGACCGTCACGATATGCTTCACTTTCAAAATATCGACGGCATACTGGATCACAGACAGGCAGTTAAGGTCCGAATGCGCAACCACATTGGCGATGTTGCGGTGAACGAAGAGCTCGCCCGGTTGCAGTCCCACTAGTTCATTCGCTGGAACACGGCTGTCCGCGCAGCCGATCCAGAGATACTCGGGGGCCTGCTGGTGCTGCAGCCCGGTAAAGAAGCCCGGCCTGCTTGCCTCCATCCCGCTCGCCCACTGCCGATTACGCGCGAGCAAGGCTTCCAGTTCTTCATGCATGACACCTACCGTTTGAAAAAAATGGGGCTGAGACCCAGCCCGCCCTGAACTCTTCATGCGAAAGCGCGAATCACAACGCCGGCGGATTCCAGGGTACGCAGGACTACCGCGGCCATCTCGACCGCACTGGGTGTTTTGCCGCGTCCGCCGACCGATTCAATCGAGCGCCGCAACAGCCTTTCGCTGCGTTTCAATGGCGCCCCTGCCCGTACCATGCGCAGCACGCAGCCCGAGGCCGGCGTTCGCATCGCGCACTCAGTTCCAAGTGCTAACAATCAGGCCACAGACGGATTCCCGGGTGATGCCGTTCTCACTTCATCGAAGCCTGCAAGGTGTGCAGACTCATTGTGAACGCGGCAAGCCAAGAACCCGCTCCGCGATATAGGCATGAGCCTGGTCCGTGGCAAACGGCATCACCTGATGCCTACGGCATTCCCGCAGCTTCCTGTCGATATCCTCGTTCAGCCCGGAATCGCTGCAATGCCCCATGCCAAGGCAGAGTTCCGTAGCCTCCCGGGTGGCGGCGAGCGCCAGCGTCAACGCCATCCTTGCTTCCCCCTCGCACGCCTTCATGCTGTCGTAGCAGTTTGCCGCCCGCTTGCACATCAGGCTTGCCGCTTCGACGCCTGATGAAGCTCGGAGCGCTTCGTACGTAGTACCCGGGCGTGACCAGTCGTTGAATTGCATGCTGCTTATGGCCGATGTGTGAACGTCAACCTGATTCAGAAGCCAGCGTGCATCGCCCACAGCGGCCGCCGCGCTGAGAATCATCTCCGGCATGCACCGTTCGGCAATATAACGGGCACCCTCGCCCGCCCTGCCTATCAGGTTTCGTGCCGGTATCAGCAGGGCGTCAATCGCGATCTCGCTGGCGTCATGGTTGTCTCGGCTGGTGCTCGGATGGATTGTCAGGCCACGCCCGATGGCCTCACGCAAGTCCACCAGGAATAGCGACGACTCAGAATGTGGTTCTGTTCGCTGGGCCTTTGTGCCCACCTCCACAAGGAGTAACAGAACGTCACCGTTCTGGGCTCGCGAAACCCAGGCCTTCCGCCCGCTGACGATTTCCCCATCGATGCACCGGCTTCTCACCGCCACACCGGCAGCGCTTCCCAGGTTCCAGATGGCAATCGATGGGGCGCGCAGCTCTCCGCTGAGCACCGCGCTTACGTAGGCATCGGCCAAGACATGGTCACTGTGCCGAGCAAGCAGAAGATGATTGCAAATTTCCTGAACCAGGCCGGCCGCCGATGCACCCAGCAGGCCGATCTCCTCCACCGCTGCGCAAGCGTGCGCAAGCGAAAGGCCCATACCGCCCTTCGCCCGCGAAACCAGGGCATTGGCCCAACCAGCTTGCCGCAGCGCGGCAAAGAACTCCTCTGGCTGCCCCTGGTGACGGTCCACTTCCCTGAAATAGGCAGGTGAAAAGCCAGCGCATGTCGATCGCACCTGTTCGCGTACGTCCGCGTGGTCGCCGTCGCAGTACGTCGGGGGTTCCCCCGGGGCGAGCCAGCCGCCACAGCGAGTAGTGCCAACGCTACCGTACTGCGTGCCGGACCCCTTGTGGCGCACGTCATTTTGCATCGTAAGACGCCGCCTTCAGCACGCGGTCCGGGTTCATCAGATGCGACGGATCGAACGCCAGCTTGATGCGTTGCATCAGATCGAGCGCAACTTCTTCCTTCCGGCGGGCAACCTCGCGGCTCTTAGAGGCTCCGATACCGTGCTCAGCAGAGAAGGATCCGCCGTATGCGTCGACCGTGTCGTAGATTCTCGGGGCGATCCAACTGCCGTAAGCATCGAGCCCGGACGTTAGCACATGGTCCGCGTCCAAGATCGAGCGTAGTGTTTCAAGGGTGGTCAAGGCAATCGCCTGTGCTGCATGCCGGTTACTCCGGCTTGATGCCGGCCTGCTTGATCAAGGATAGGTATCACCCTGAGCGGACACCCTGGGCCGGCACGGTCAGGGCGCGTCTGGCATCTTCCGGCGTAGCAATAGCTGGATGCCATTCTTAGGGCCGCGGGGCAATGCCCACGCGACCTCATTGCTTCAGCGGATGATGAACGGGTTCTCGACCGTGGCGCCGGCGGCAATCCATACGCTCTTGGTCTGCAAATACTCGTCAATGGCTTCGATTCCGCTTTCACGGCCGATGCCACTTTGTTTGTAGCCACCGAACGGAGACATGAAACTCACCGCACGATAGGTGTTGACCCACACCATGCCGGACTGAATTGCCTCCGAGACCTCGAAGGCGCGCTGGATGCTCTGCGTCCAGACCCCAGCCCCAAGCCCATAGATGCTGTCGTTCGCAATGCGGATGGCATCCTCCTGGGTATCGAAGGGGATCGCCGACAAGACTGGCCCAAAGATCTCCTCCTGCGCAATACGCATGCTGTTGTCGACGTCGGCAAAAATCGTCGGCTCGACAAACCAGCCGGCGTCATACTCGCTGCCAGCCGCTCGCTTGCCGCCGCAAAGCGGCACCGCGCCTTCTGCCTTGCCAATCTCGATGTACTCGAGGACCTTCGCAAGTTGCGCTTCGGTCGTAACCGGTCCCACTTGCGTATCAGGCTGCATGGGATTTCCGAGCCTCGCGGATTTGGCGCGCTCGACCAGCCGCTCGAGGAACGCCTTGTAGATTGACCGCTGGACGAGCAAACGGGACCCGGCGATGCAGGTCTGGCCACTGGCGGCAAAGATGCCGGACAGCACGCCGTTGATCGCCTGGTCGAAGTCGGCATCCTCGAACACGATGTTCGGACTCTTGCCGCCGAGTTCGAGGGAGACCTTCTTCAGGCTGGCCGCGGCGGTCTGGTAAATAAGCTTCCCGTTCGCATCGGAGCCGGTGAACGCGATCTTGCTGACCTTCGGATGTGTCACCAGCCGCTGGCCGACCTCGGCACCAAAGCCCGTAACAACATTGACCACACCCGGCGGAAAGCCAGCCTCGTCGAACAGCCGCGCAAACTCCAGCGTCGACACGGACGTATGCTCTGAGGGCTTGATCACCACCGTATTGCCCGCTGCAAGCAGCGCCGCAAGCTTCCACGTCAGCAGCAACAGCGGCGAATTCCACGGGGTAATGGCAATGATGACGCCGAGCGGCTCCCTGCGCGTGAAGTTGAAGTAGCCCTTCTTGTCCAGCGGAATCACTGCGCCCTGGATTTTGTCCGCAAGACCGCCGTAGTAGCGGAACCACTCCGGAATGTACCTGGCCTGGGCATGCATCTCCGCGAACAGCTTGCCGTTGTCGCGGGTCTCTAGTTCTGCCAGGCGTTGCGCGTTGCGTTCGATCAGGTCCGCAACTTTCACCAGCAGCTTGCCGCGTTGCGTCGGGGTCAGCCCGGCCCACGCGGGATTACGGAAAGCAGCGTAGGCAGTATCGACTGCCAGGTCTGCATCTTCCGCCGTGCCGCGCGCAATCCGCACCCATGGCTGACCGTCGTACGGATTCTTGCTGTCGATATAGGCATTGCTGGTGGGCGTCACCCACTGACCACCGATGTAATGGCTGTAAGTTTGCATGTCTGTCCTGTCACCTGTCCCTCCTGGAGAAGGGATATCTGGCGTGTTCTTACTTGTGGGCGTCGTTGCCGAGCAGGGCTTCGCGGAATCGGCTGCGCAGGTACGGGCCATCA
>NZ_JBYSYC010000102.1:0-7011 GCF_058782875.1 Cupriavidus sp. FW305-F7
GTACCGCTGCGGAAGTATGTGTCAGCAAAGTTCAGTCCTACGGCCACGTGACGGACGCGGACCTCTCCCGGGCCCGGTTTGTTGTCTCCTGTTCGGTATCAACTATCACAATACGCCCGCGGCTCGCCAAGGGACAAATCCATGTCGCGTCAAGCTGGTCAGGCGATAGAAAAATTGCCACATGCGGCTTGCTCAAGCCGCCTGTGGCCTCTCCCGGGTAGCAGGGATGCTTGAGCGGGAACGGCTGTCCTTTGCGACGATTGAATCATCTGGCCTGGCGCCACTTCCCACTTTACCTTGCACGCATTGAGCTTTCCCTTTTATGACAGTCATCGGCTGGCGCAGGAGCACTGGACCATCGACTACCAAAGCAGGCGCATTGATGACGAAGTGAGAGTGGGTCGGGCACGCCACGGCGGTTCGCCTCTCTCAGCACCTTCTCCAGATGGCTCAGCGACCGCTTCGATTGCAGCGTCACGAAATGGCCGGAGAGACCGGACTTAGCAGATGCTGAAGCCTTGCCCATCATCGACGACGAGCGTCGAGCCAGTCATGAATGCGCTGGCCGGCGAAGCGAGCGTCAGCAGCGCGCCATCGAGCGCCTCGGGCGTGCCGAGGCGCCGGCGAGGCAGGCCCTCGACGATCTTCCTGCCCGCGGGGCTCTGGAACATGGCGCGGTTGATGTCAGTCTCGATGTAGCCGGGACTGATGGCGTTGACGTTGATGCCGTGGCACGCCCATTCATGGGCCATCGTGCGGGTCAAGTGCTCCAGCGCTGCCTTGCTGGAGCCGTAGATGCCCAGGTGCGGCGAGTGCGTCTGCGCGGCCAGGGAGCATATGTTGATGATGCGTCCCGGCAACTGCCTGTCGATGAGCCGGCGTGCGAAGGCGGTAGACATCAGCAACGCGGCCTTCGTGTTCACGTCGAATACCCGGTCGAACATCTTCTCGTCCACGTCGAACAGCGCCGCGCGCCCGCCGACGCCCGCATTGTTCACAAGCGCCCATAGCGGCGGCATGCTTTGCTGGATGTCATCCAAGGCAAGCCGCACGGCTTCCTGGTCGGCAACATCGACGGGAACGGCCCGCGCTGTACCGCCGGCTTGTGCGATCAGTTTTGCAGTTTCCTGCAGCGGCTCCGGCCGCCTGCCCAGCAGGGCGATATGCGCGCCGGTGGCGGCCAGCGTCCTTGCCGCCTGCCGCCCGAGTCCCGAGCCAGCGCCGGTAACGATTGCCGTCAGTCCGCGCAGGCCGAAGCGCTCGGCGAAAAACTCCGTGTCAAAGCCATTGCTCATCTTCATTCCTTCTCATGTCACTGCGGAAGCAGTCGCCCTGTTTCAGGGAACTCTCAGCAATTGAGCCCTGGCGGGCGTAGCCAAAGTTGCTTGTCCTCCATCACGACTTCATAGGTGCGGATACGCAAGCTCGGAGATGCGGTGCACTGGCCGCTGCGAATGTCAAATCGCAAGCCGTGTGCAGGGCAGCTGATCATGTGCTCCACACACGAACCTCCTGCCAGGGAGGCTCCGGCATGGGGGCAACTGTTTTCCATGGCAAAGAATTGGCCGCCAAGGTTGAGCACGATTGCCGATTGACCGTCTGGCAAGAAGACCAGTTTGCGGGCGCCTGGAGCCAGTGACTCCGGAGGCCCGAGCAGAATCCATCCGGGATCAGGCATTGGATTTGCACTCGCTGTGCAAACGCCCGGTCACCACGGCTTGCTGCATGACGCGAACCAACTCGCTGGCCGGTACGGCGCCAGTGACCGGCCACTGCCCATTGAAGACGAGATGAGGAACCCCTTCTGCAGGGTAGGCGCCCATTGAGGACTGGAGCGCAGAGGACGCCCTGGCGTCCCAACTGAACCCAGACGCTTGAGCCAGGGCCTGCAGTGTCTGCGCTGAACCAATGTCTTGCCCTTGAGAGAAGAAAGCGCAGTAGATGGACTCTACCAACTGGTACATGGCCTCCGGCATCAGCCTGGACTGGGCCGCATTGACCAAGGCACATGCCAGCGACGAATTCGGAAAGGTCGCGATGCTTTCGAAGTTCAACGACAGGTCAACCGATTCTGCCACGGCGCGAATCTGTGCGCGGCGCATCGCCACTGCCCGTTGGCCACCAAGCCGTGCCTCATAAAATGCCTGGTAGGGAATGCCTTGGGCAGGAATCTGCGGCAGCAGTGCATTGGCATGACATACCGTCTCCAGCGCCAATCCGGGGTGCTGCTGCCGCAGGCTTGCCCATGCCGAACGCAGATTTCGCAACCCAATCCAGCACCAGGGGCAAATCAGGTCAAGGTAAAAATCAACGCGCAGAGTTTGCGACGGTGCAGGGGCAGGGACCGCACCCGAAAGTTCAGAGCAATTCACGCAATCATTCCTTAGTGGTCGGCCAGGGGCCGTATTCGGATGCAAGGTCGAAGTGACCGACATGCCCAAGGCCGACAAGCGGAGCACCCCGGTCCCCCGCCAATTGAATGCGCCGTCCGAACCTGGCCAGGGCTCCGTGACGGCTGGCTGCTATCAGGCTGAGAAATGGCGGCTTTGTCCCAGGCAGGCCGCGATGCCGCGCGCGACACATCTTATTCATCGATCCTGATCCCCGCGTCGTTGGCGATCTTCGTCCAGACTTGCAGATCGTTCTGGACGCCGCCTCGTGCTATCGTGAGCCCGATCATAGCAGTCGCATTTTTGGTGTCGACATCAATATATTGACGTCGTCGTGACGTTGCAGGAATCGACCAGCCACCGTAGACGGCGTTGTCACGTTGGCGGTTGAGGGCCGTCATCGCAGCGATACGCGCGACCGTCGAGTGTGGCGGCGGCCGGGGCCTTGGCCTGTCCGCTCGCCCAGGCATCAGATGCTCAGCACAATCTTGCCGAAGTGCCTCTGCGCCGCCTGGTAGCGGAAAGCGTCGGCGATCTCGTCCAGCGGAAAGTGCCGGTCAATAATGGGACGGATGCCGGTGGCATCCAGCGCCCGCACCATGTCGAGCTGGTGGCGCCGGCTGCCCACCAGCAGGCCGGTAATGCGTAGCTGCTTGCGCAGGATCTGCCTGACATTGAACGGCGAATCCGCGCCCGACAAGACGCCGATGATCGCCACGTGCCCTCCCGTGCGCGCGGCGGTAACGGACTGCTCCAGCGTTGCCGCGCCACCGACTTCAATAACGTGATCCGCGCCGGCGCCGCCGGTCAGCGTGAGTACCGTATGGCCCCACCGTGGGTCGTCGCGATAGTTGATCACATGGTCCGCGCCCAGACTGCGCAGGCGCGCAAGCTTGTCGCCCGAGCCTGACGTCGCGATCACGGTGGCACCTGCCGCCTTGGCAAACTGGAGGGCGAACACCGAGACACCGCCCGTTCCCAGGATCAGCACGGTCTCTCCGGGCTTCAGCGCGCCATCGACAAACAGTGCCCGCCAGGCAGTCAGCCCCGCGGTCGTCAGCGTCGCCGCTTCCGCATGGCTGTAGGCAGCCGGCGCATGCGTGAAAGCCGTCACGGGCAGTGTCACGGTTTCGCGCGCAAAGCCGTCGATACCGTCGCCGGGAACCGTGGCGAAGTCGGACAGGCTCGGCTCACCGTCCAGCCACGTCGGGAAGAACGTGCTGACCACATAGTCGCCGGCCGAGAACTCCTTCACCCCCGCACCCACTTCGGTGACGACCCCCGCACCATCTGACATCGGGATGCGCCGCACAGGCCCCACCCCGCGGCTGACGACACCGAAGTCGTGATAGTTCAGCGAGCTTGCATGGATGCGCACCGTGATCTCAGCGGGGCCGGGCGGGCGGGTTTCTACCGTCCCCGGGACCAGGCGGTCGAGCCCTCCGGGTGGCTCCAGATAGATGGCTTTCGATACGGTCAAGGGCGTTCCCTCCTGAGGGCATTGTCACGTTGGCGAGAATGATCGGCCGGCTGCCTGCACTATTGCGTCATGGTGCAGCCAAAAGCAGCACGGAACCAATGGCCGAAACTGTTCTGGCTTGAAGGTCCCATCAGGCGCGCGACCTCGCCGATCGTCAGGTCGCTCTCCTGCAGGTGACACGCGGGCAGCGCGCTCAGCCGCGTCGCGTTTCCGCGAGGTAACACCATCTGCCAATGAGGAACACGGTGAAGGGAAGAACTGCCGCGAGCGGTAGCCATCGCAAGGCGACCTGAAGACCTACCGCGTCCGCTGCCATGCCGGTGATAAATGGGCCTGCTGCGAGGCCCAGTATGTTGTTGAACAACGTCAGGGTGGCAAATGCCGAGCCATGAATGGCTGGCGGTGTGGCACCGGCAATGATCGCGCTACAAGTGCCGAACGAGCTGGCTAGGAAGAACACCCCGGGTGCAAGGAGCGCGAGTTGCAGATTGCCCTGTGGCATGCGGAACGCGATCGCCAGCAGCGTGCCTAGCACGAGGCAATAGCCAATGGCCATGTTCCACCTCTTGAGCAACGAATCCCCGCTGATCCGATCGGTCATCACACCGCACAGCAGTTGGCCCAGGCCGCTGACAAGGACAAGGCCGGCAGCCAGTACGGCCGCCTCGCTGACCGGCATGCCCCAGTAGCGGTTCAGGTAGCTGGGCAGCCACACGAAAAGAGTGCCCTGGACGAAGATCTGCAGGGCGCAGCCGAGGTACGCACAAAAGACAGAAGGGGACGGAAACAGGCCAGAGAAGAACGCACGCGGTGTCAGTTTCACATGCCCGTATCCCGGAGTTCTGTTCCCATTGTCCGGTCGGACACTTGCGAGTTTTTTTTCCGTAACCACGGAGCAGTAAATGATCACCAGCACAAAGCCAATGATCGCCATCAGAGCCATCGACCAGCGCCAGCCCAAGTGCGTCGCAATGAGGCCGGAAAGCGAGACACCGAGCACGGACCCAAAAGCAGCGGCAGATGTAAAGCCGCCGGCAATGGTGGACCGCATATGCTTTGGAAAGATGCTCACAAGCATAGCGAATCCGACACTGCCGTAGGCAGCCTCGCCGACGCCAACGAACAAGCGCGCGACGAACATCTCGTGGTAGTTAGCGGCGATAGCGCACCCGAGCGTGGCAACACTCCACACCGAAACCATTAGGGCAATGCTTTTGACGCGTCCCCAGCGGTCGGCGAGTATGGAGAACGGGAGGGTCAGTACGCCGACCATCAACGGCACCACGCTGCTAATCGAGCCGAGCTGTGTATCGGAAATCTGCCACTGCACCTTCAAGAGCGGAAACAAGGCATTGATCGCCTGCCGCGACATGTAGTCAGACAGTAACAGGCAGAACATCAATGAAAATACCACCCACGCGTAGGGGCGGGCGCCAGTGGTAGCCGCAGCCGGCTCAGCCGGCATCGCGTTACTTGTATACGTGCTCAATTCTGTCTCCTCTAATGATTCTTGAAACTCATGACTAGTAGTGCCGCCAGTTGTCGTGTGACCCGTGTGAGGCAAGGCCTTCAGGCAGGGCTGGCAGTGGTCATGAGAGGCCGTGGTCGCTGATGCCAACTGCCGCGCCATGGCTTATCGTCTCGATTTCGCCATGCATCGGCGCACAGTTGCGGAACAAGCATCACAGGTCTGCTTGCGCAGAAAAAGGCGGGCAACCTCCAGGCAGGTGCGTGAACAGATCGCGGCCGACGAGTAAGGTTGCATCACGTTCGGCGACACGATCCCTGATATGGGACTCTTGCATCGGATCATCTAGCCTGGCGCGACATCCCGCTTTACCTTGCACGCCATGAACTTGGCCTTTTATGACAGTCATCCGCTGGCGCAGGGAGCACTGGATCACCTAGTGCCAAATTCAACACACCTCGAGGAACCGGTTCTTACCCGTAATGTTGCAGCGCGGCTTGTTGCCGGATAACGCGGATAGGGGAATTGCAAGATAGAGCAGGCGTCCGCAACGCGCACGCTGCGGCGGCTCCGTGAGCAAGCGGTGCAGGTACGCATATGGCTCGACGTCACGGGCGCTGCGTGTGAGCATCACCCCTACAAGGAGCCATGCCTGGTGACTATGGAAGCCCTTCCATAAGAGAAAGAGCTGGTTGGATACCAGTCCCGGTTTTCCGGGCTGACATCGCGATATTGTTTCAGCGTGTGCGCCGGTCGCCGGCGCTACGGTAGTCACCCGACCGGGTGTCTACCGTTACGGCACGTCCGTCAGGCAGTCATGCGGATCGTGCTCGTTGCGTCTTCCCGGCCGATGGCAATCGGCCGTGGTGCGGTCAGGAGAGTTCGCGAATGAAGGCTTCGGCCCGGGGCCATTCGCCATAGCCTGAAGCGGGATTCAGATGCCCGACTTCGCCGAGTTCGACGAAGCGACTGCCCCACGCCTGCGCCAGGTCGCGGGCGCGATCGAGACGCGTCAGCGGATCGTTGCTGCTTGCCGCAACGATGCTCGGAAACGGCAATGGCCCGCGCGGGATCGGCAGCCAGCCGTGGTCGCTCAGTGTGTCGGTTGTGGGGTAGCCTAGCGGCATGGGCGTCTCGAGGTCCGCCGGTGCTGCAAGCAGTGCGCCGAGGATCTCGCGGGTGGCGCCCCGGGCCGCCCAATGGGCGACCATCATCGCGCCAGCGCTGTGCGCCACGATGATCACTGGCCCCTCGATGGTGGCCAGGGCGCGATCGATCGCGTCGACGCGGGCCGCGCAACTCAGCTTGTCTTGCTCAAGCGGGGCGACGCTAACGACGCGAGGCAGCTTCGCCGCCAGCAGGGTCTGCCAGTGTTCCGGCACATGGTCACGCAGGCCAGGGACGATGAGAACGGTCGGTGCCGTAGCGGTCATATCGGTCTTTCAATAAGGTGCGTCACCGATGATGGCGGTGCGCTCCATCTTTCGGTGGCACGGGGGGTAATCCATCACTGCGTAGTGCTGGGTCGAACGGTTGTCCCAGAACGCAACACTGTTTTTCTTCCAGCGAAAACGCACCTGGTATTCGGGGATGGTGGCCTGGCTGACCAGGTAGTTCAGCAAATTGGCGGCACCCGGCGCCTTGTCGATGCCGAAGCGCACGTTGTCGGGCAC
>NZ_JBYSYC010000103.1:0-6986 GCF_058782875.1 Cupriavidus sp. FW305-F7
AACCCACCGAAGTGACTACGTAGAGCATCACGTAGCGCCGTAGGAATCCTCGTCCTTTCCGCCGTAAGGCGGCAGCCAAAGGCTGAGGACGGGGAGGATGTCAACTCGCGCGATACCAGCCCGGCCCGGCCGTCGACGGCCCGCCGACGGTGGCCACCACCAGGAAGTCGGCCCACGTCGCCAGCGCCTTCAGAGTCAGGCTCGAAGCGCCACGGCGCGCCCTCGCGCAGGCGGCGGTTGTTGTACGCGATCTCCATGTCGAAGCCCTGCGCGCGGCGCGCGACGATCTCGCCGATGCGGCCCAGCCCCAGGATGCCGAGCTTCTTGCCCGACACGCGCGTGGTCAGCGGGAAGCCGCCCTGCGGCCAGCGCCCGGCGCGCACGAAGCGGTCGCCATGGGCGATGCCACGCGCCGCATCCAGCAGCAGCCCGAAGGCCAGGTCGGCAACACAGTCGTTGAGCACGTCGGGCGTGTTGCTGACCTGGATGCCGCGCGCGCGGGCCGCGTCCAGCGCGATCGCGTCATAGCCGACGCCGAAGCTGACGATGGCTTCCAGGCGCGGCAGCGCATCGATCAGCGCCACGCTGCAGCCGTGGCGCGCCGAGGTCACCACCACGCGCACCTGCTGGCCCTCGCTGCGCGCCCACGCGATCGGATCGGCCTGCTGCCACAGCGCGGCGGCGCCGTATTGTTGCTGCAGGGTGGCGTTGGTCTGCGGCGCGAGCGGGCCGACCTGGAGGATCTGGGGAGCAGGCATGGGATGCGGGATGCAAGGAGGGGACGGGCAATGGTAGCGCAAGGGCCTCCTATGCGCAGGGAGCAGGCAAAGCGTGCGCGCGCAAGTTGTGCGATGTTCGTGCAGGCCGGTGGTATCGCGCCCGCGGGCGGCGGGTTATGCTGCGATCCTGATCCCTGTTGCCCTACTTCACGTGCCATGAAAACCATCTACCTGGCTGGCTTCGACGTCTTTCGCAAGGATGCGCGCGCCTGGGGCGAGCACCTCAAGGCGCTATGCGCAGCGCATGGCTTCAGTGGCTTGTATCCACTCGACAAATCCGCGCCCGAAGGCCTGTCGGGTGCCGACACCGCGCGCTGGATCTATGACGCCAATCTCGCGCTGCTGCGGCGCGCCGACATGGTGATGGCCAACCTTGACGATTTCCGCGGACCGGGCGAGCCGGATTCCGGCACGGCGTTCGAGGTGGGCTTTGCGGTGGCGCTGCAGAAGCCGGTCTGGGCCTACAGCGCGGACGCGGGAACGCTGCGCGCGCGCGTCACCGTGGCCACCGACGAGGATGGCACGCCGCTGGATGCGCGCGGCTTCGTGGTGGAGAATTTCGGGCTGGGCAAGAACCTGATGCTGGCGTGTGCGGCGAAGCTGGTGCACGGTGGTGCGGCCGAGTGCCTGGCGGCGATGGCCGAGGCGATTCACCGGCGGGCCGCTGAAGCCGCCGCGCGCCGCGAGCGCGACACCGCGGCGTGGGGCGACGACTAAGGCCGCAGCGACTGCACCCCGGCCGCGATATCGGCCGCCGTGCTGGCGACGATCTCGCGGTACGCCGCCACGACGCCATCGACCGCGCCGGGCGCCGGCAGCTCTGCCTGGGTGCGGCCGCTGACCACCTTGCCGTCCGGCAGCCGCCGCACGGTCCAGTTGATGGTGGCGCCGGCACGCTGGCCCACGTCGGCATCCAGGCGCAGCACTTCCGTGGTGATCCGGTACAGCGGCTGCACGTCCGACATCCCCTGCTGATAGGTGTCGACCGCGCCCAGCGTGGCCTGCAGGCGTTGCGACAGCGCGTCGCGCAGCTCGTCGGGCAGCGGCGCGGACCAGCGCGCCAGGTCCAGCAGGCGCAGGCCGGCCTCGCCGCCATCGCGCACCACCAGTTGCGGGCGGTTGAGCCGCTCCGGCACGCGCACCGGCGCGACTTCCAGCCATAGCGTGTTGGTCGATGCCGGCGTCGTCGTGGCCGGCAGCGGCGCGACCGCGCCCTGCGCCAGCGTGTAGTAGCGCGGCTCGGGCGAGGCGCACCCGGCCAGCACGGCCGCGACCAGCGCGCCGGCGAGGAGGCTGGTGAGAGTAAGGCGCTTCATCATTCTTGCTCCGGCTTGCCGCGCAGCAGCGCTTCAGGGTGGCGTTCGAGGTAATCGGTCAGCGTGCGCAGCGACGTGGCGGTGCGCGTCAGCTCCTGCAGCATGCGGCGCGTGTCCTGCTGCAGCGGCGCGTCCGAGGCCAGCGTGCCGTTGGCCGCGGTCAGCGTCTTGCGCGCGTCCTGCAGCGCGGCCAGCACCTGTGGTGCAACGTCGCCGTTGAGCTGCTGCACCAGCTTGTCGGCCGTTGCCAGCGTCTTGTTCAGGCTGGCCACCGTGCTGCGCAGGTCCTGGCCGATCTGATCGAACGGCACCTTGTCGATGCGGTTGACGATGTCGCCGACCTGCGCCTGTATCTGATCGAAGGTGCCTGGGGTAGTGGCGAACTCAGGAATCGGCGCGTCCAGGTCGACCTTGGCCGGCGGCGCCTTCGGGAAGAAGTCGAGCGCCACGTAGAGCTGGCCGGTGAGCAGGTTGCCGGTGCGCAGTTGCGCGCGCATGCCACGCTGCAGCAGCCCCTGGATGATCTTGCGCGCGCGCTCGCGGTCTTCGACATCGCGTTCGCGGAAGCCCATGCGCGACGGGTACAGCTCCACCACCACGGGCATGCGGAACGCCTTCTTGTCGCGCTGGTATTCGATGCCGATCGAACGCACCTGGCCCACGATCACGCCGCGGAAGTCCACCGGTGCACCCGGCGACAGCCCGCGCACGGACTGGTCGAAATTGAGCACCGCCAGCGTGGGCGCCAGTTCTTCCGGCTCCTTCATCGCCTCGGCCTGGTCGTTGGCCAGTAGGAACTGCGTGTTCTCGGCCGCGGCGTCGGTGACGGTGGTGTGGTCCGGCGCCTGGAAGGCGACGCCGCCCAGCAGCACCGTCACCAGCGACTGCGTCGACAGCTTGAGCCCGCCGGCATCGAGCTTCAGGTCGACGCCGCTGGCATGCCAGAAGCGCGTGTCGGCGGTGACCAGCTTGTCATAGGGTTTGTTGACGAACACGCGCAGCGTGAGGTCGCGCCCGTTGGGATCAAGCTGGTAAGCCACCACCTGGCCCACCAGCACGCGCCGGTAGTAGACCGGCGAACCGATATCGAGCGAGCCCAGCTCCGAGGCGCGCAGCACGAACTGCTTGCCGGAGGCATCGGTGGTGACCGCCGGCGGCACTTCCAGCCCCTTGAAGTCGCGCGCGGATTCCTGCGACTTGCCCGCGTCCACGCCGATATAGGCGCCCGACAGCAGCGTCTCCAGCCCGGACACGCCACTGGCCGCAAAGCGCGGGCGCACCACCCAGAAGCGGGTGTCGGCCACGGCGAAGTTCTCGGCGTCCTTGGTCAGGTCAATCGACGCCACCACGTGCGAGCGGTCGCGCGCCAGCCGCACCGACTTGACCAGCCCGATGTCGACGTCCTTGTAGCGCACCGCGGTCTTGCCGGGCGTCAGGCCTTCGGCGGTGCGGAAGGTGACGGTGATCTCCGGCCCGCGCGAGGTCAGCGTATGCACCAGCAGCGAGATGCCGACCACCGCGGCCACGATCGGGATTAGCCACACCAGCGAGGGCAGCCAGCGCGCGCGGCGCCGGCGTTCGGGCCGCGGCAGGCCCGGCGGTGCCGGCGGGGGCGAACCCGCCGGCGTGGTGGCTTGGTTGTCAGTGTCGGGCATTGTCGTCTTCCAGCGAATCCCACAGCAGGCGCGGATCGAAGCTGAGCGAGGCCAGCATGGTCATGACCACGACCGCGCCGAAGGCCATGGCGCCGCCGCCGGGGATGATGGTGGCCAGCGCCCCGGCCCGCACCAGCGAGGCCAGCAGCGCCACCACGAAAATATCGAGCATCGACCAGCGGCCGATCACCTCTACCAGCCCGTACAGCCGGGTCTGCTGCCGGATCCGCCAGGTCGAGCGGAAATGCACGGACAGCAGCAGGAAGGTGAGGATCACCATCTTCAGCAGCGGCACGATGATGCTGGCGATCAGCACCAGCCCGGCGAGCATGTGCGAGCCGGACAGCCACAGGTAGATCACGCCGGACAGGATGGTGTCCTGCTGCGTGCCGAGGATGGACTGAGTCACCATCACCGGCAGCACATTGGCCGGAATATAGAGGATAAAGGCGGCGAGCAGGAAGGCCCAGGTACGCGCCAGGCTGTCGGGCTTGCGATGGTGCAGGGTGGCGCCGCAGCGCGGGCAGGGCTCGCCCTCCAGTGTGCGCGGGCTGACCAGGTCACAGGCGTGGCACGACAGCAGGCCCAGCCGGCTGGCGGTCGGGACCTGCGGCAGCGGGTTGCGCTCGTCGTCGTCGGTGAGTTCGGCCACCACCTCGCGCGCCAGCTGGCGCGGGCGGGCCAGGCGGCCGCCCGGCTGGCGGGGACGCTGCGTCGGCCGTTGCGTCTGGTCTGTCATCGGCCTTCCTCGCCCGCGGCCGTGGCATTGTCATCGGGTGTTTCCAGATGGCGCCACAGGTCGCGCGGATCGAACGACAGCATCGCCGCCAGCACGATCACCAGCGCAGCGAACGACCACAGCGCGACGCCGGGCAGCACGCGCGCCATGCTGGACAGCTTCACCAGTGTCACCAGCACGCCGATCATGAAGACTTCGATCATGCCCCAGGGCCGGGTCTGGCGGATGCCGCGCACGATGCGGTCGAAGCCTGCGGGCATGCGGTGCTGCGCCATCGGCACCAGCAGGTAGGCCATCATCAGCATTTCAGCCAGCGGGAACAGGATGGTGGTGGCGAACACCAGTGCCGCCACCAGCCCCATCTTGTCGGTGTACAGGGCCTGCACGGCGCCCAGCAGCGTGGTCTGGGTGCGGACCCCCTGCAGGTCCATCTCGACGATCGGGTAGGCGTTGGAGACCAGGAACAGGATCAGCGCGGTGATCACCAGCGGCAGCAGCCGTTGATACTGGCGGCGGCTTTCGCGGTAGAGCTCGCCGCCGCAGCGCAGGCACAGCGCGCGCTCGCCGGGCGAGATCGGCGTGCGTTCGTAGACCGCGTCACAGTATTCGCACGCCACCAGCCGGTGCAGCATGGCCGGCGACAGGTCGGGGGTGGCGGGCGCGCCGGGCGCGTCGTGTCCTGCCATCAGCCGGGGTGCTTGCCGGTCGTGGCCGGCGGGACGTCGGGGTTGTCGACCACGGCCGGCGCCGGCGGCGGGGCCGCCACTGCCTCGCCCTGCTTCAGGTCCTGCTTTAGCTCTGCCTGCGAGCCGATGGTCCAGTCGCGCAGCAGCGCATAGGCGACGGCCAGCAGCGTCGGGCCGATGAACACGCCCAGGAAGCCGAACGCCAGCGCGCCGCCGAGTACCCCCAGCATGATCCAGATCAGCGGCATGCCGGTGCCCTTGCTGATCAGCAGCGGCTTGACGATGTTGTCAGCCATGCTGACCACGCCCACGCCCCATATCACCAGGAAGACGGCCCAGCCGGTGGCGCCGGTGTGGTACAGCCACAGCGCGGCCGGCAGCCACACCAGCGGCGGGCCGACCGGGATCACCGACAGGAAGAAGGTCACGAAGCCCAGGATGGCCGCGCCCGGCACGCCCGCAATCCACAGGCCGACGCCGGCCAGCACCGCCTGGATGAAGGCCGTGCCCAGCACGCCGTAGACCACGCCCTTGACGGTGCTGCCGGCCAGCTCCAGCAGGTGGTCGGCGCGCTCGCCGGCGATGCGGTGCATGCCCGCGCGCAGCCAGGCAATGGCGAACTCGCCGCCGGTGTAGAAGAAGAACGCCAGGATGATGGACAGCGCCAGCTGGCCCAGCCCGGCGCCGATCGACAGCCCGGCGCCCAGCACCACGTGGCCAACCGGGGCGATCAGCTTGCGCAGGTTGGCGACCATCTCGGAATCGGCATTGATGACGCTGTTCCAGGAATTCTGCAGGTAGGAGCCGACATAGGGCAGGCTGCTCAGCCAGGCGGGTAACTGCGGGATGCCGTGTTCCATATAGCGGTCGACCAGCGCGGACAGCTCGTCCAGGTGCGCCGAGAAGCTGGCGCCGGCGTAGACGAACGGACCCAGCACCACCACGGTGGCGAGCAGCACGCAGATCAGCGCCGCCAGGCTGCGCCGGTTGCCCAGCCAGCGCGACAGTACCGTGTAGGGGTACCACGAGCTGAAGGCCAGGATCGCGCCCCACAGCAGCGCGGTGGTGAACGGCGCCAGCACCAGCAGTGAGCCGCCGATCAGCACGATCAGCGCGAAGACGGCTGCGATTTTCTCAATTAACTGGCCTGAACTCATGGATGGCTCTCCCTTGGACCCGCCGGTGTGACGGGAACGGCGTAAATATAGCTTACGTTGGGTGGGGCGATGCGGAAGGGGGAAGGTGGGTTAGTCGTCACTATGGCGGTGGGCCGCTGGGTGCGGCGTGTTCCCCATGATGGGGGCACAGTGCCATAGGTTTGTGAAGGTGGATAGCGGGTGGGGTGTTTGGCTTTTCGACAGGGGGCGGTATGTGGCGCTTGGTGGGCGTGGGCTGGTTCGCCGGCGTAGCCGGGAGTCACTTCTTGTCCGAGCGACAAAAAGTAACCAAAAAACGCGTCGCCTATGCGGCTGGCAATCAATTCCACGGCGCTGGTGGTTCGAGCGTGGTGCTTGCCGTTTGGGCGTGAGTGCCCGTTCGACCCTGCTACGCCATGTGAGTGTGGGGCAGTGCCTGCGTTAACCCACTATTGAACGATCCCCATGCAGGGCATAGGCCGCCTGCTGCAAACGGCATCGCGGGAACGCCTACGGCTGCTGCGCAGGCTCAAAGTGCGCTGGCGGTCATTGGGTGCTTGCGCGGCAGCCGAAGGCGTTGATGCGATGTCCGTGGAATGGGAGGTGTCAGGAATTCTGTGTGCTGAGGTCGGTTAAATAAATCTCAGCGTAGGGCGTTGGTGAAGCGGTCACCGA
>NZ_JBYSYC010000104.1:0-6976 GCF_058782875.1 Cupriavidus sp. FW305-F7
AAGGGTGGCAAGTGGAGCGCGCAGGAGGAAGAGGCGTTCAAGCAGCCGATCCGCGACCAGTACGAGCACCAGGGCCATCCGTACTACGCCAGCGCGCGGCTGTGGGACGACGGCGTGATCGACCCGGCGCAGACCCGCACCGTGCTGGGCCTGGGTCTTTCCGCCAGCCTGAATGCACCGATCGACGAGATGAAGTTCGGCGTGTTCCGCATGTAATTGCGGCCAAGCCACTACTGTCCCATTACCGCCTTCCACCCCATGCGCAGCGTCGCCCGCCTGCTTTGCAGCCTAGCCCTGGTTACGGCGTTCGCCATGCTGGCGCCGCTGTGCGGGCATGCGCAGACTGCGAACGGAAACGGCAAAGCTGCGCGCATGCGCTTCCAGGAGCAGGTGGTGATGCTGCCCAAAGCGGCGATCCCGTCGCGCATCGACCTGGAAGCCACGGTATTCAAGCCGGCTGGCGACGGGCCGTTTCCGCTGGTGGTGATCAACCACGGCAAGGCGCCGGGCCGGCCCGCCATGCAGGGGCGCGCGCGCTTTCCGGCGCAGAGCGTGGAATTCCTGCGCCGCGGCTACGCCGTGGTGCTGCCGATGCGGCAGGGTTTTGCGCGCTCGGGCGGCGCCTATGTGGGCGGCAGTTGCGATATCGAGGCCAACGGCATGATGCAGGCCGACGATGTCGTCGCCACGCTCGACTTCATGGCCACGCAGCCCTATGTGGACATGGAGCGCATTGTCGTGATCGGCCAGTCGCACGGGGGCCTGACCACGATGGCGTTTAGCACCATCGGCTATCCCGGGGTGCTGGGTGTGATCAATTTTGCGGGCGGACTGCGCAACCTGAACTGCCCGGACTGGGAAGAGCGCCTGGTCGATGCCTTTGCCAGCTACGGCGGCCTGGCGCGCTACCCGTCGCTGTGGGTGTACGGCGACAACGACAGCTACTGGCCGGTGCCCTTGCCCGGCCGCATGTTCAACGCCTTCAAGGCGCGCGCCACCGGCCCCGCGGCTCAATCACGGCTGTTGGACGTGGGCGAGTTCGGCAACGACTCGCATCGCGTCTTCAGCGCGCGTGAAGGCATCCCGGTGTGGTTGCCTGAAGTCGGCAACTTCTTCCGCTCGCTGGGCCTGCCGTTCGACGCCGGCACCTGAACCGCACCAGACAACTTTTCCGCCAACGGAGCGAACCATGGAATTCACCGCACTGACCGTCAATATCGCCAGCCACGTCGCCACCGTCACGCTGAACCGGCCCGATGTGCGCAACGCCTTCAACGAGACCGTGATCGCCGAGCTGACCGGCGCCTTCCGCGCGCTGGGCGACATGGACGAGGTGCGCGCAATCGTGCTGGCCGGCAATGGCCCGGCCTTCTGCGCCGGCGCCGACTTGAACTGGATGAAGAAGATGGCGGGCTATTCCGACGACCAGAACCGTGCCGATGCGCTGACCCTGGCGCAGATGCTGCACACCATCTGGTCGTGCCCGCGCCCGGTGATCGCGCGCATCCAGGGCGACACCTACGCCGGCGGCATGGGCCTGGTGGCCGCGTGCGATATCGCGGTGGCAGCCGAGCACGCGCACTTCTGCCTGTCCGAGGCGCGCCTGGGCCTGCTGCCCGCCACCATCAGCCCGTATGTGATCCGCGCGCTGGGCGAGCAGGCCGCACGCCGCTACTTCATCACCGCCGAGCGTTTCGATGCCGCCGAGGCGCTGCGGCTGGGCTTTGTGCACACGGTGGTGCCGGCCGAGGCCCTGGATGCCAAGGTCACCGAACTGGCGACCGCGCTGGTGGCCAACAGCCCGAACGCCGTGCGCGAAAGCAAGCGGCTGGTGCAGGACATCGCCGGGCGTGCGATCGACAACGATTTGCTGGCCGATACCGCGGACCGGATTGCGAAGATCCGGGCGTCGGAAGAGGGGCGTGAAGGGGTGAAGTCGTTCCTGGAAAAGCGCTCGCCGTCGTGGCGCCCCGCTTGAGTCACACGTGCGGCCTGCCGCAGTGAAAAAAAGACTACCGGCAGGTTGCGTGGAGATCGCGGCACGCTAGCGACAAGAACAGCGCTTCACCCCGATAACGTTCGGTAAATCCGGTCAAAGTACTGCCAACGCGAAAATATCACCTTCATTGCCAAGCGCGAGAAGACATTCCTAACATGACCCTCCCCAACCTGTCCGCCACCGTTGCACTGCCCGGCCTTGCCGGCAGCGGCGCGCGCGCGGACGGTCAACAAAGGAGGGCTACCTTGGATCACCTGTCCCTTTCCCCAGGCAGCGACGCGCAGGCACTCGGCCAGCGCAGCCGCAACGCCGTCTGGCATCCGTGCACGCGGCTGCGTCCCGACGACGACGCCGTGCCGCTGGCGATCGTGCGCGGCGTTGGCCCGTGGCTGCATGATGCCGACGGCCGCCGTTATTTCGACGCCACCAGTTCGTGGTGGGTCAACCTGTTCGGCCACGCCAACCCGCGCATCAACGCCGCGCTGGCCAGCCAGCTGGAAACGCTGGAGCACGTGATGCTCGCCGGCTGCACCCACGCCCCGGCGGTGGAACTGGCCGAGCGCCTGTCAGCGCTGACCGGCGGCGCGCTCGGCAATGTCTTCTACGCTTCGGACGGCGCCTCGGCGGTCGAGATCGCGCTGAAGATGAGCTTCCACTACTGGCGCAATACCGGCCTGCCGGCCAAGCGCGAGTTCGTCTGCCTGCGCCACGGCTACCACGGCGAGACCGTGGGCGCGCTCGCGGTGACGGACATGGAAGTCTTCCGCGATGCCTATGATCCGCTGATCCGCCGCGCACACGTGGTGATGTCGCCCGACGCACGCCAGGCCGCACCCGGCGAGAGCGCTGCGGACGTGGCTGCCCGCGCCCTGGCGGAGCTGGAAACCCTGCTGCGCGAGCGCGCCGGCCAGATCGCCGCGCTGATCGTCGAGCCGCTGGTGCAGGGCGCCGCCGGCATGGCGATGTACGACCCGTCGTATCTGGATGGCGCGCGCGCACTGTGCGACCGCTACCGGATCCACCTGATCGCCGACGAGATCGCGGTGGGCTGCGGGCGCACCGGCACCTTCTTCGCGTGGGAACAGTCGCGCGCCGGCGAGGCGCCGCTGCCCGCGCACCTGTGGCCCGACTTCCTGTGCCTGTCCAAGGGTATCAGCGGCGGCTATCTGCCGCTGTCGCTGGTGCTGTCGCGCCCCGAGATCCAGCGCGCCTTCGTCGCCGACGAGCTGGCCCGCAGCTTCCTGCATTCGCACTCCTACACCGGCAACCCGCTGGCCTGCCGCGCCGCGCTGGCCACGCTGGACCTGTTCGCGCAGGACGACGTGCTCGCGCGCAACCGCGAGCGCGCGCACTGGCTCGCCGACGGCATGGCCGCGCTGGCCGCCGACGCGCGCCTGCGGCACGTGCGCCAGCGCGGGCTGATCTGGGCCGCCGATGTGCGCGATGACGTCGCCGGCGCCGACTTTGCCGCGCGCTTCCATCACGCCGCGCGCGAGCGCGAGCTGCTGGTGCGCCCGATCGGCAATACGCTGTACGTGATGCCGCCCTACGTCTTCGATGCCGCACAGGCACGCTGGCTGGGCGAGCAACTGCTGGCCACGCTCGACGACGTGACCACCGATATGAGCACGAGCGGGGAGGTGCGCCATGCTGCTTGAACAACTGAGGCAGGCCGCCGAACAGCGCCACGCGCTGGCCCTGACGCGCCGCCGCCGCGTTGCCCACACTGCCTGCGCGCCGCACCAGGCCGTGGGCGAGGACGGGTCCGAGCCGGAATCGCTGCTGACCTTCTGCAGCAACGACTACATGGGGCTGGCCAACCACCCGGACGTGATCGCCGCGCTGGTGGAAGGCGCGCAGCGCTATGGCGCCGGCAGCGGCGCCTCGCACCTCGTCAGCGGGCATTCGCTGGCGCACACCCAGCTGGAAGCGGAACTGGCGCGCTGGCTCGCCCCGCATATCCCGCATGCGCGCACGCTGTATTTCTGCACCGGCTACATGGCCAACATGGCGGTGCTGACCGCGCTGGGCACGGCGGGCGCCACGCTGTTCTGTGAGTCGCTCAACCATGCCTCGCTGATCGATGGGGCGCGGCTCGCGCGCGCCGACGTGCAGCGCTACCCGCATTGCGACACCGCCGTGCTGGAAGCGCTGCTGGCGGCCAGCACCAGCGAGCGCAAGCTGATCGTGACCGACAGCGTGTTCAGCATGGACGGCAATGTCGCGCCGCTGCGCAAGCTGCTGGAACTGGCCGAGCGCCATGACGCCTGGATCATCGTCGACGATGCCCACGGCTTCGGCGTGCTGGGCGAGCAGGGCCACGGCGTGCTGGAAGCGCTGGGACTGTCGTCCGAGCGGCTGATCTATGTCGGCACGCTCGGCAAGGCCGCCGGCGTGGCGGGTGCCTTTGTCGCCGCACACGAGGCCATCATCGAACACCTGGTCAACACCGCGCGGCCCTATATCTACACCACGGCCGCGCCGCCGGCTGTCGCGCATGCGCTGCTGGCCAGCCTGGCGATCCTCGAAGGAGAAGAGGGCAGGCAACGCCGGGCGCAACTGACGCGCTGCATCGGCATGCTGCGCGAGGGGCTGGCCCAGTTGGCTGCCATCGCGGGCTGGACGCTGGGCGACAGCGAGACCGCGATCCAGCCGCTGATCGTCGGCGACAACGGCGCCGCGCTGGCGCTGTCGGCCACGCTGGAGGCGGATGGCATCCGCGTTGGCGCGATCCGGCCGCCGACCGTGCCTGAGGGCACCGCGCGGCTGCGGATCACGCTGTCGGCTTCGCACACCGAAGACGATGTGCGGCGCCTGCTGGATGCCCTGAGCGCCGCCGTGGCGCAGTGGGAGGCCGCATGAGCACGCGCGCGCCTTTCGCCTGCTTTGTCACCGGCACCGATACCGGCATCGGCAAGACCCACGCCAGCGCCACGCTGCTGCATGCGCTCCATGCCGCCGGCTACCGCACCGCGGGCATGAAGCCCGTGGCCAGCGGCAGTGAGTGGCGCGACGGCCATTGGCACAACGACGACGTGGCGCAGCTGCGCGCCGCCAGCTCGGTGGCGGTGCCGCTGGGCCAGACCTGCCCGTTCCTGCTGCGCACGCCGTGCTCGCCGCACCTGGCCGCCGCGCACGAGGGCGTGCGCATCACGCGCGCGCCGGTCCGCACCGCCTTCGACGCGCTGCGCCGCCAGGCGGATGCGGTAGTGGTGGAGGGCGTGGGCGGTTTCAACGTGCCGCTCGACGCCGGCGCCGTGCGCTGGAACACCGCCGACCTGGCGGTGATGCTGGCGGTACCAGTGGTGATGGTGGTCGGCATCCGGCTCGGCTGCCTGAACCACGCCGTGCTGACCGCCGAAGCTATCCGCGCGCGCGGCCTGCCGCTGGCGGGCTGGATCGCCAACCGGGTCGACCCGGACATGCTGCTGGCCGACGAGAACATCGCCACGCTGCACGCGTCGCTGGACGCGCCTTGCCTGGGTGAATTGCCCTGGCAACTGGCGCCCGCCGCTGCCGCTGGCCGGCTCGACCTTGCGCCGCTGTTCGCCGCCGCCGCCCAATACCAAGCCGAGGCCGCCGGCCTTGCTGCCTGAACCAGAATTCGCATCGATCATGACTCAAGCTCACACCGCTACCACCGTTACTACCGTTTCCGTCGATTCCCTGCGCCAGAGCGCGCGCTCGCACGCACTGCCCGATGACGCCGCGTGGCGCGTCGATGACGTTGCCGCGCTGTTCGCGCTGCCGTTCAACGACCTGTTGTTCCGCGCCCAGCAAGTGCACCGCGAGCACTTCGACGCCAATACCGTGCAGCTGTCCACGCTGCTGTCGATCAAGACCGGCGGTTGCGAAGAGGATTGCGGCTACTGCCCGCAGAGCGCGCACCACGATGCCGGCGTGAAGGCCGAAAAGCTGATGGCGCTGGACGAGGTGCTGGACGCCGCGCGCGCGGCCAAGGCCAATGGTGCCACCCGCTTCTGCATGGGCGCCGCCTGGCGCAGCCCGAAGGACCGCCACCTGGAGCCGGTGATGGACATGGTGCGCGAAGTGAAGGCGATGGGCCTGGAGACCTGCGTCACGCTGGGCATGCTCAAGGCCGAGCAGGCGCAGCAGCTCAAGGACGCGGGGCTGGACTACTACAACCACAACCTGGATACCTCGCCGGAGTTCTACGGCAAGATCATCACCACGCGCACCTACCAGGACCGGCTCGACACCATCGGCCATGTGCGCGACGCCGGCATCAATGTCTGCTGCGGCGGCATCGTGGGCATGGGCGAGGCGCGCGAAGCGCGCGCCGGACTGATCGCGCAGCTGGCCAATATGGACCCGTATCCGGAGTCGGTGCCCATCAACAACCTGGTCCAGGTCGAGGGCACGCCGCTGGCGGGCACCGAGGCGCTGGACCCGTTCGAGTTCGTCCGCACCATTGCCGTGGCGCGCATCACCATGCCGCGCGCCATGGTGCGCCTGTCCGCCGGCCGCGAGGCCATGGACGAAGCGTTGCAGGCGCTGTGCTTCATGGCCGGCGCCAATTCCATTTTTTACGGCGAAAAGCTGCTGACCACCGGCAACCCGCAGGCCGACCGCGATCGCGCCCTGCTGGCTCGCCTCGACATCCGCGCAGAGGGCTACGCGGGATGATGAGGTAAGAAAGCCCACCGGTAGTCAGCTGGCTCGCCGTCCTGTCGAAAAACTAGGAGGAGCCATGTTCAACAAGATCCTGATCGCCAACCGCGGTGAAATCGCCTGCCGCGTGGCCGCCACCTGCCGCCGGCTCGGCATCCGCACCGTTGCTGTGTACTCGGACGCCGACGCCGACGCACGCCACGTCGCCTTCTGCGACGAGGCCGTGCATATCGGCGGCGCGGCCGCGCGCGACAGCTACCTGCGCGCCGACCACATCATCGAGATGGCGAAGGAGACCGGTGCCCAGGCCATCCACCCGGGCTACGGCTTCCTGTCCGAGAACGA
>NZ_JBYSYC010000105.1:0-6521 GCF_058782875.1 Cupriavidus sp. FW305-F7
CCGTCGCATTGCTCGCGACAAGGGGTTCAACCACTTGCTCTGGGGCCAATTCGTTCTCCTTCATTGAAGTCACTGCACGTGCAGACGCTTCCTTATCCCATGGACGGTGAGACCTTGTCTCTTGCGTGTCGTTCGCTTCAGCGGATCGCGTCCCCCGCTCAGTCTTTGCTGTCATCGCTGCCGTCGTTGCCTTCGTCCTGATGGTTGGGTAGCGCCGCCCCCGGCTCGTCGCCCTGTTCTTCGCCCAGCTCATCCTGCGGAGCGTCCCCCTGACCGTCGCCCTGCTCTTCCGGCGCGGTCGCCGCCGAACTGCCGCCCTTGCGCCGCCTTCCACCAGCGCCACCGCCGTCGCGTTCGCGCGGCGCGACGCGCAGGGTGGCCAGCAGCTGACGCGCGAGCGCCGCTTCCGCTTCGCTGCGCTCGGCCCGGCGCTGCGCCGCCGCGAGTTCCGCCTGCACGGTGTCCAGGTCGCCCGCCGCCTTGCGCTGCGCCTGCTCGGTGGCCGCGAGCCGCTCGGCCAGTGCCACGGCCTGTGCTTCCAGCTTGGCCCGGGCCTCCGCCTGCGCCACCGCGGCATCGCGTGCCTCGCTGCGTGCCGCCGCCAGTTCGGCGCGCAGGTCGTCGGCCGTGCGCTCGCTCTTGGGGTAATCGTCCTTTTGCAGCAGATTGATACGGTCAGGCTTAAAAAGACGTTCTAGAACAATGACTTAGTAGTTCTTCGTTTCGCGCTGCACCGTCCTTTCTTTGCGGATTGGTACGCGGTTAGCAGGCGCTGTCTCGCCAAAGTATGCCTGGCCAGCCTGCGAAGCTGCTGTCGTAGCTGCCGCCGCGAAGGTACTGCCGTATTTTGGCCTCGAGCCACTGCGGTGTGCCAATCTGCGGCAGATTTTGCTCTGCGGCGTTTGATGTTGCAGTTATGCCATAGCCTGTCGGATTGTTGCGCCACGGCCTTGGATCAGCGCGTCAATGTAGCGCTCGACACCGAAGCTGAGAATCCCCCGGAAGTTGATGTGCCCGGAATGCCCCGGCCCCATGCGGCGCAGCCAAGCGTCCTCGATGTTCGTGCCCCCCTTGCGAAGTCGCTCGCGACATCGTTCATGCGGTGGGTATTCCACGCCAGAACGATGTTGGTCAGAAGCGCGTGCGCCCCCGAGATCGCCGTCAGCTCATCGCCTCGCCGGCCGCGTTCGTGTGGTACCCGGCCAGCATGGATCGCGCGCTGCAACTGGTGCACCGACTCCCCTCGGCTGAGCAACGTATGGATTTCGCGGCGGAAGTCTTCAATGGTCACGTAGTCGCACAGGAAAATGCTACGCAACAGCCGGCCGAGATGCTCGGCAGCTTTGTGCGCCTTGTTGGTCCGGGCGGCGCTGCCCAACCGTTGCATGGCGAGCTCAGCGCTAATGCGGCCGATACGGATCGATGCCAGCACCCGTAGGAAGTCGTCCCAACCCAGGCGTATGGCTCTCAAGGACAATCGTTTCGAGGTGACACGCTCGATACCCTCCGGCACTTTGAACTCTGCGGGCAGGTACAGCTTGCGCTCCGCCAGATCGCGCAGCCGCGGACATAGATCGAAACTCAAGCCCTTGGCCAAGGCCATCGCGGCGTTCGTGTAGCCGTGCGTGTCCACTGCCAGTAACGACAGGCGGATACGGTCCTCGCTGCGGTTGTGCTGCTCTACGCCCTCGATGGCAACCCCAGCCTGACGCTCGTTCAAGACAATCGGTTGGTCATAGACGATGCCCCAAGATGGCGACGCCTAGTCGAGCTATCCGTTAGGCGGTAGGTGTTGCCCCGGTGCTTACCAACTCGCCATAAGCAGCGCGTTATCGGACCATATGGCCCTGCCGCCGCAACGCAGGCCGCACGCCTCCTCCGCCCGCACCAAGGAGACCGCGCCAAATCGGGGGCTGACTAAGCGGCAAGGCGGTGGTTTTCGTCCCGGGAGGGTTGCCGCGAGCAAGATGCCGACCCATGGCGAGATCAGGTTTGCGGTGGCGAGGCTGATGGCAGCGCCCCACAGGGACGAACTGAATATACCGCATAGTTCCAGCGTACCGATTGCTGTCGCCGAACCCCGGAAAATGTGCCGATTCGTGAACAATGCGGCGGCAGCTAGCAAGCTCGCTCACACACCGCAGTGTTTGCAAGCGACGGCAGAGCCTATCCTCGTCAAGGGTCCCTCGTTTGCATCGCCCTCGCCTCCGATCACTCGGCCACGATAACCGCGAGGAATGCCGGGCAGGGACGCGGCTGGACCCGGCACTGGAGGGACGCGACATGTCTGACACCGGGGTAACGCGCCATGCCGGCGAGGCCAAGGGTGCCGTGAAGCTCATCACGCTTGCATTGCAGGGCGGCGGTTCCCATGGCGCCTTTGCATGGGGAGTACTTGACCGTCTGCTCGAAGACGAACGGCTTGCCATCGAAGGCGTGAGCGCCACCAGCGCCGGCGCCATGAATGCCGCGGTACTCGCCTACGGCTTGCTTAAGGGTGGGCCGCCTGGCGCTCGCGCCGCGCTGCACAATTTCTGGCAAGACGTTTCCGGCGCCGCTCGGCTCTACAGCCCATTCCGAAAATTGCCATGGGAAGTCTGGATGCGTAGCGGCTATGGGCTCGACAGCTCGCCGATGTACCTGATGACGGACCTGCTGCTGCGCGTGTTCTCCCCCTACCAGTTCAATCCATTCAACTTCAACCCGCTGCGCGACGTTCTTGCCCACCACGTCGATTTCGATGCCCTGCGCAGGGATTGCCCGATCCAACTCTACCTGTGCGCAACCAATGTTGAGACCGGCAAGGTGCGCCTGTTCTCGCGTGAGGAAATCTGTCTGAAGGCGGTGCTCGCCTCGGCCTGCCTGCCGTCCCTGTTCCAAGCCGTGGAGATCGACGGCCAGCACTACTGGGACGGCGGCTATGTCGGCAACCCCGCAATCTTCCCGCTCATCTATAACTGCAGCACGCGGGATGTGGTGATCGTCCATATCAACCCCATCGTTCGCACGGGCGTGCCGAAGACCGCCGCGGAGATTCTCAATCGCATTAACGAAGTCAGCTTCAATTCTTCGTTGATCCGCGAGCTTCGTGCGATCAGCTTCGTCACCGCCCTGATCCAGGATGGCAAGGTAGAGCGGGCCGAGATGAAGGAAATGCTGATCCACGCCATCCGCTCGGACCAGACCATGACGGCGCTCGGCGTGTCCAGCAAGCTCAATGCGGACTGGGACTTTCTTTGCCACCTGCGCGACCAGGGGCGTAATGAAGCCGGGCATTGGCTAGCGCAGAACTACAGCGCAATCGGCGAACGCTGCAGCGTCGACTTGCGCAAGGAATTCCTTTGACGAACTCGAAAGGTGAGAACATGAGCTCGCAAGCAAGCACGATTCGTCTGGCCGTCCACTCGCGCGAGAATGGCAAACTGGTCTCGGCACGCGAAGCCGTGCGCCTGATCCGCGACGGCGATACCGTGGCGACCGGCGGCTTCGTCGGCATCGGCTTCGCGGAAGAAATTGCCATCGCCATCGAGGAGCTCTGCCTTGCGCAGGAATACGAGGCGCCAGTCAGCCTGACAAAGCCCCGCAACCTGACGCTGGTCTACGCCGCAGGGCAGGGAGACGGCAAGGAACGGGGCCTGAACCATCTCGCGCTGCCAGGCCTGGTGAAGCGGGTAATCGGTGGACACTGGGGCCTGGTGCCGAAGCTCCAGCAGCTCGCGGCCGGCAACCAGATCGAAGCCTACAACCTGCCGCAGGGCGTGATCACCCATCTGTTCCGCGATATCGCGGCCGGAAAGCCGGGCCACCTCTCGCGCGTCGGACTAGGCACCTTCGTCGATCCGCGCTTTGGCGGCGGCAAGCTGAATGAGCGCACCACCGAGGATCTGGTCGAGCTGATGCGCATCGGGGATCAGGAGTATCTGTTCTACAAGGCCTTCCCGATCCACGTCGCCATCGTGCGCGGCACCACCGCCGATCCCGACGGCAATATCACCATGGAGCGCGAAGCGCTGACGCTGGAAGCGCTGGCGATCGCCATGGCCGCGCACAACTGCGGCGGCCTCGTGATCGTCCAGGTGGAGCGCATCGCCGAACGGGGCTCGCTCAATCCGCGCCAGGTGAAGATTCCGGGCGTGCTGGTGGACTGCGTGGTGCTGGCCCGCCCCGAAAACCACCAGCAGACCTTTTCCACCCCATACAACCCGGCCTTCTCCGGCGAAGTCCGCGTGCCTGTGAGCAGCGTGGCGCCGATGCCGATGAGCGAGCGCAAGATCATCGCCCGGCGTGCGGCCATGGAACTCAAGCCGAACAGCGTGGTGAATCTCGGCATCGGCATGCCGGAAGGTGTCGCCAGCATCGCCAACGAGGAACGGATCCTCGACCTTCTGACGCTAACCGCCGAGCCGGGCGTGATCGGCGGCATCCCTGCCGGCGGGTTGAACTTCGGCGCGGCGACCAATCCGGACGCGATCATCGACCAGCCCTATCAGTTCGACTTCTACGATGGCGGCGGGCTCGATCTCGCCTTCCTCGGGCTGGCGCAGGCCGATCGCATGGGCAACCTGAACGTATCCAGGTTCGGGCCGCGGTTGGCCGGCGCCGGTGGCTTTATCAACATCAGCCAGAATGCGAAGAAGGTCGTGTTCGTCGGCACATTCATGGCGGGCGGCGGCGAGATCTCGGTCGTCGACGGCCAGCTCAAGCTCCACCGCGATGGCATCGCAAGGAAGTTCGTCCAGGAAGTGGAGCATCGCACGTTTTCCGGCCCTCACGCGGCTGCGGCCCTCAAACCGGTCCTCTACATTACCGAGCGTTGCGTATTCGAGTTGAGCGCGCAAGGCCTGGAACTCATCGAGATTGCGCCTGGCGTCGATCTGGAACGCGATATTCTCGCCAAGATGGACTTCGCGCCGATCGTGCGCTCGCCAGCCCTGATGGATGCGCGGATCTTCAGCCCTGAGCCGATGGGACTGCGCGCGGACGTGTTGCGCCTGCCACTGGAAGCACGCGTCAACTACGACGAAGAGAAGAACATCCTGTTCCTGAATTTCGAACAGCTCGAGGTGAAGCGCCCGGAGGACATCGCGGCGATCCGCGCGCAGGTATGCCGCGTCTGCGAACCACTGGGTCATAAGGTCTATACCGTGGTCAACTACGAAGGCTTCGTTCTTGACCGCAGCGTGGAGGATGCCTATGTCGAAATGATCGAGGAAATGGTGCAGCGCTTCTATATCGGCGTGACCCGCTTCACCACAAGCGGCTTCATGCGTGCCAAGCTCGGTGACACCCTCGCCCGGCGCGGGCTTGCTCCCTATATCTATGAGACCGAGGCCGAGGCAGAGGCGTCCTTGCACGATCAACCTGAAAGCCACTGATGCGCACAAGCAGGAGATGCGAACAAGAGCAGCAGCGGGCCGTAACAGAAGCCGCCGTTCATGAAGGCGGCTCCGGAACCAGCTACCACTCGGAAAGCTCTCCGTACAACGATGGGGAGGAAATAATGGGTTCAAAAATGACCGAGCCAGATCTGACGCTCTATCAAATGGTTGACGAGGTTCTCTATTACCTCTGGGATCCCATCGGCGTTGCAAATTCCGCGGGTCCCCGGGATGAATATCACAGGCGGTTCCGGGTCGGAAGCGACGGCCGCAAAGCAGCCGGATGCCTCGGCCCTTGCCGATGCCTTCCCGGTGTCGCGCGTCTTCGTGAAAAATGTCGCCGACGGCAGCGCATGGACTACCTCATCGGCGCGTCAAAACGTGCACTGGAGAGGCGGCGTCTCACATGGAATGCCGTCACCATCCCCATCCATTTTTACCGCTGGGCAGTTCTTTAGGTAGAAGCGGGCTTCCGCGCAGGAAGCCATCTGGCTACAGTGCTGTTTGCCCTCGCAACGGAATACTGGTTCCGGCGTTGGAGCAATAATCGAAATCGCGATCGGCTGTGGCTCGGCGTCGACCACCATATTTTTCAGCGGCGCGTGAGTCTTGTAGTAGATTAAAACGGCCGCGGCGACCGCGACTAGCAGCAAGCTTTTGTGCATGTTGACCGCAACCCTGCTTTTAATTATCCACATGCAAGGATGCCACAACCACATCGTCGTCGGTCTGCCGCCCTGCCGGGATGAGGTTCCAGGATGGTCAGATGTGCGAATTGACGCGCAGGCGGGGTGAGTCCGCCCTGCCCGGGTCTGGCAGGTTCGGAACGGACATTCCAACTTGCCGCTACAGACAAGTTTCGCTCTACAGACGTTATGTTAAATCATAAAACGGTGCACTGCGTGGACATACAGTCGGTGGTCGGTCATGCGCACGAGCTGGTCCGCCCTATGTCGCATAGGAGGTGCGCCTTAGCCCCGTCGCCCGACTGCTTTGAGGATGGACTGTCCGCGATGGGTGTGTAGTGGTCAAGTTATTTCGGACAGGCAGATAGGTTCTTTTTCTGTCGATTTCGCCTCGTAGGCAGCGGGCGACAGATACCCCAGGGTTGAGTGCAAGCGCACCGGATTATAGAAACCAACG
>NZ_JBYSYC010000106.1:0-6091 GCF_058782875.1 Cupriavidus sp. FW305-F7
GAGCGCGTGTGGCAGCGTCAATACGCCAACCACGCCGAGGCACGGCGCGACATCACCCAGTACATCGTTGGTTTCTACAAGTATGTTTCATACTGCCCCACCTCGCTATGTGGTTGATAAATCTAGAGAACCTTGCCGCGTCGTTGGTATTGTGGGGTGGCCACGCCGTGCCTGGGCACGCGCCACGAGGTCGGCAACGCGATCGGCAGCGAGGGAATGACGATTGAAGATCCACGGTCCATTGGGCAAGGGGTGCTCTGCGGCGACTTCGCCGCGTTCGACCGCAAGCCTGAGGGTCTTGGGACTAATACCAATGAAGGCCGCAGCCTCGGTCAGATTCATCCATCCTTCGGCGGTCCGCTGCTCGCTTGAATAGACGGCAATCCGATGGTGGCTTCGCAGCGCAGTGACACGTTCCTGTGTCCAGTAATTGCCGCGTCCGGTTCGAAGGTCATTGCGATTGAGTATGCTGGCGATCAGCAAATCGGGACAGATCCGGGCAAGTGAGCGTACGGCATCAATTGCTTCGGGGGAAGTATGAGAGGCGTTCTGTCCGCGGCGCCGTCGTGGCACCCGAACCTCGGTATGTACGCCGCCTTTCCAGTGGATCACAAGCACGATTTCGTTCGTTGCATTGTCCACATCGACGACCACTTCATGGATCAACGTTCGTACAATACGCTTCCTCAGGCGGGCGTCGGCCTCTGGCCATATGGACTCCAGCGCCGTAGCAAGGTCGGCAAACTCCTCTGGCATCGCTGAGGGGATCTGGCCGGATGCGCCTACCTGTTGCTCGATGCGCGATTGCAGTTCCTTGACCCTCAACAGGGCATCATTCCAGCGCCGCTCCAACTCGTCGGCGACCAGTCGATTCTCGGGGTCGGCAGCGTCATACTGCTTCTGCGCCCGCTGCGCGGCATAGCGGGCCGCCTGCAGATCTCGCTGCAGCGCTGCCAGCACCTCATCTTGTTTCCGCGTCTCTTCTTCGCGAGCCACGATAGCTGCCTCGATTGCTGCAGGTTGAACGACCTGAAGGACCGCCTGTGCAATGGCCGCGTCGATGCGTGTGCCACCGAATGCGATACAACGGGGCTGCCCTTTGTCCAGCCAGGCACGATGACAGGAGTAGCGCAAGGCGTCATGCTGCTGGCCCGTGTAGTGTAGCGTGAGCTTGCTCGCGCAGCGACGGCACCGCAGCAGCCCCGCCAACAAAGCCTCCCCGCTCTTCGGCGCACCAGCATGTCCGGCCATCCGCACGTTGGCACTGATCGCGCGCTGGATTCGTTCGAACTCGTCCCAGGCAACGTACCCATCATGGGCTTCGGGAATCAGCGACAGCCATTGATCTCGCGGCTTGCGGCGATCACGCTTACGTGGTTCGCCGTCTTCATAGTGAATCGTGCATTCCGTCTTGCCATAGGCATATGCGCCGCCGTAAATCGGATTGGTCAGGATCTGGTAGACCGTGCCGTAGCTGGGTCGCTTCCAGTGGATTTCTCCGCGCGGTGTGCACGCCGGAAGCTGCAGCCCGTGCTCGAGGAACCATAGCAGTGTCTGGCGTACCGAACCGATCGCGCCGAACTGGCGGAACACCGACCGGATGGCCTCCTGCACACGCAAATCCGGATCCTTCTCCAGGCGCTGGTCTTCGGTCTTACGGTAGCCAACCGGCGCTGCTACGATGAGCTCGCCTCGCTTGGCATTCTCCCGCCGTGCTTCCAGCGACCGCTGACGCAGCAGGTCCAACTCGTATTCGTTGAGGCTGCCCTTCAGCCCGAGCAGCAAGCGATCATTGCTCTGTCGTGGGGCGTAAACAGTTTCCTGATCGACCAGCACAGTGTCGACGACTCGGCAGACTTCGACCAGTTGCTGCCACTCGCGACTGTTGCGTGCGAATCGCGACACCTCGCGCGCGGCAACAGCGCCCGACGCGGCCAAGGCAAACCTCTGCCACAATGCGCTCGAATCCCGTACGCGTCTGAGTTCCGGCCGCAGAGCGACCAAGATCCTCATCAATAACCTCGACCTCATGACAGCCTAACTGGTGCAGCCGATCCTGCATCGCATACTGCAGTTTCTGGCTTTCCAGGTTGTGGTTGACCTGGTACGCCGACGACTGACGGACGTACAGCACGGCTTTGCGTGCCAGATGCTGCGCTCTGATCTTGTCACTCATCATCGGCCTCCCGTTCGTGCACGGTGGCGAGCAGCCCCCGTCGGTGTTGCCGCAGCAGTTGCGCGAGCAAGCGGATCGTCTGCTGTCGTACCTCCGGCGGCAGGGTTGTCCATTGGGGCGTCTTTGGACAAGGATGGAACAGGTCGAGTTGATTGGCCGGTAGCGGGCTCGTCACGCGTCGCATCAGCACCTCCTGTATGGGACAAAGGATGGTGCTGCGCTTGTACCATACTGGCTTGGACGGCAAGCGACCTATCGGCCAGCAAGCGTCTCAACTCTCGGAGCGCTTCACAGTTGACTACGGGGGACGCTGCAGAGGTGAGGTGACAACAAACTATCGGATCGAACATCCACTGGGGCACCTCCAGCACGCGCGCCGACTCGCGCGAGTCCAGCGCACAGCGCAGAACGATCTCCCCATTCTTCGTGACTGTGTTGAAGATCCACACCCTGCATGCGTTCAGCGCGGGAGGCGCGCAATACCTCCGCCCGCCTCCAGCATCATGATCACCGGTGCTGCACGATTCATGGCAGACTCAGCTTGACTCAGCTTTCTTCTGTCAGAGGACGAAATGTGGGCCGCGAATTCGGGCGCACCATCGCGGCCCCCTTCCCTTTGTGCGGTTGCTCACCTTACCCGGGCTCCTTTGACCAGCGTGACCCGTAGCAATGTAGCGCGCCGGGTATCGCTGTTCAAATCTTATTTGACGACTATGCCGCTCTCAATTCGAGATCCGGTGCAGAGATGCGCCCGGAGCTGTTCCGGCTCGCCATGGGCGACCTCGCCGTTCGCGATTCGAGACTTGGCATCGCACAAGGCGGGCTGCACACTGTTTTCAGGATGGCCGGACATACCGAGCCGGCCGTGCCGCTATGACAACCATGCAAAGCGCCGCAGGCGCGCCACAAATGACGGAAACGACCCACAACTCTCAGGCCGAACTCGACGAACTTCTTGCAGCGATCGAAGACTCGGCGGAAAAGTTCCTGAAAGAAAGGGGCGGCCTGGCCGTGCCCCGGCGTCATCGTGCGTCTGAGCAAGACGTTCTACCGAAGTTGGAGTTCGGCAGGAAGGATTGGCAGAAAATCGCTGATCTGGGCTGGCCCGCGATTCTCGTCCCCTCATCGCTCGACGGGCTTGGGCTCGGTCTTCGCGCCGCCGCGGCGGTAGCGCGCAAAGTTGGACGTTGGCTGGCGCCAGAGCCGTTCACCGCGACGGCAGGCGTGGTCGCTGCGCTGCTTGCGAACGCGCAGACCGAGGCAGCACACGCACTGCTCGCCTCCGTGGTGTCCGGCGAGCGCATCATCGGCGTTGCGCTGGACCTCGACGAAGGCCCCAACCGCAGGGCCGCCCGTTGCAGGATTGAGCGCGGATCCGATGGCACGCGTCGCCTGTCTGGCACTGCGCCCTATGTGGTGCCGGCGGAGCCCGCGGACGGTTGGCTGATCGCGGCATGGGACGAGCAACTCCAGCCGGTGCTGCTGCTTGTGCGGTCCGGAGACGCAACGCTTACGGTCGTGCCTCAGCGCGAAGCGGACGGCCGCTGCCGGGTGGACCTAAGTTTCGACGGCGCTGCCGTGCGCGAGCAAGCCATCATGGCAGAGGGTGAGCGCGTGAGATCGCTGCTTAACCATGCGGTGCAAGTGGGACGCATCCTGTATGCGGCAGAACTTGTCGGTGCAGCGGAGAGGTTGCAGGAGCTCACACTGGAACACCTGACGCAGCGGCATCAGTTCGGGCGCGCCATCGGCAGCTTCCAAGTGCTGCAGCACCGGTGTGTCGACGTACGCACGCAAGTCGAACTGGCCCGGGCATGCCTCGATGAAGCTCTGTCGCCGCAAAGCGATGGCAGCAACGCCCGTTCACTCGAACTGAGCGCGGTGAGGGCAAAACTGCGTGCGTGCCGTGCAGCGATGGAATCGGCCCTGGCAGCGGTGCATCTGCATGGCGCCATGGGCATCACCGATGAGTGCGACGTGGGTTTGTACTTCAAACGTATTCTCACGCTGATGCCTCGCTTCGGAACCGAACGCATCCTGCAGCAGCGCTGGCTCCAGCTTGCAGGCACCGCCACGGAGGACAGTGCGGCGGTTGCCGAATGGCAAGGGGAGTTCCCGAAGACAGCCGACTGGGAAGCGATGCCGGAGCACCAGTTTCGCGCCATGGTAAGGGCCTTCCTGGTTCGCCACTACCCCGACCATCTGCGCCACATGCCGCGGCGCGTCCACTGGAACGAGATCGGCGACTGGTACCACTGCCTGTCCCGGCAGGGCTGGATCGCCCCGGCGTGGCCGGCCGCCCATGGCGGAATGGGGCTGCCACCCGCAAAGCTGATCGCATGGTTTGAGGAATTCGAATCGTACGGCGTGGCACGCGCGCCGGACCAAGGCGTCCTGATGGTCGGTCCGATCCTGATGCACTACGGCACGCCCGAGCAGCAGCGCCAGTTTCTGCCGCGAATTCTCAGTGGCGAGAACATCTGGTGCCAGGGCTATTCAGAGCCGAACGCGGGCTCGGATCTTGCCAGCTTGCGCACCGAAGCTAACTTGGATGGCGATCATTTCGTCGTTAACGGTCAGAAGATCTGGACCACGTTGGCGCAGGATGCCACACATATCTTCATGCTTGTGCGAACCGACAAGTCAGTCAAGCCGCAGGCCGGCATCAGCTTCCTGCTGTGCGATCTCAACTCGCCCGGCATTACCGTGCGGCCGATTCGGGATCTCGCCGGGAACAGCGAGTTCTGCGAGGTCTTTTTTGATGGGGTGCGCGTGCCCCGCGAAAACCTTGTGGGTAATCTGAATGACGGCTGGACTATTGCCAAGGCGCTGCTTGGCTTTGAGCGCCTGCATCTGGGCAGTCCCAAGCAGTCGCAGCACGCGCTGGGACACCTCCGGACCTTGGGGCAGCGAGGCGCGCTCATGGATGACCCCGCCTTCCGCTCCGCCTACGCCGAACTGGCGTTGGACGTCGCCGACCTCGGCGCCTTGTATGCCAAGTATGCAGACTACGTCAAACGCGGGAAACGGCTGCCCCCATCGGTGTCGATGCTCAAGATCTGGGCCACGGAGACCTATCAGAGAATCGGTCTTGCAATCATTCACTACGCAGGGAATTCCGCGGCATTGGCGGGTGAGGTGGACGTCGGCGGCAGTAGCGTGCATCTGCTGGCCCCATTGCTGAATGCTAGTGCCGCCAAGATCTACGGTGGGGCCAACGAAGTGCAGCGCAATATCCTTGCCCGTACTGTTCTCGAACTCCCTGGATAATCAGGGGTGTTGATATGTAGCCAGTTCGGCTTTGGCACGCACCTTTCCCAACGCAGATGCATCAAGCTCCAACCGTTCCAGCGGTTGCAGATAGAACTTGGGCTCGATCGGGCCAATAGACACATACTTCCAGTCGGCGCACTCATGGACGTCGTAGAAAGGCGCCCCGAATCCAACAGATTGGCGCCTCACTCCGGTCAGGTCCGATCCGGTCCGGTCAGGTCAGGTCAGGTCAGCCGCGCGCAGCCACGATTGCCGCGTCGACGACCTGTCGTTTGCCGACGAAACGCGCCTCCAGGCGGGTACTCACGATACCTAGTGCGGCATAGGCCGATGCGCCGGCATAGTCACCGACGACATTGAGCTGTACCGTCGGCGGCTCGCCCTCACGCCAAATCGCGTTGAGCAGGCCGGTGATGGCGATGTAGTGAGCCAGGCTACGCAGAAACGGCGCGAGGATTGGAGCGACGGCGGGGTGAGCGCGAGCAAGTGACAAGCAAGCGGCGAGAAGCCAGCGGGAAACAGATGTAGTTGATATCGTGCCCGGCCATCTGTGCCAACGGGCCATCCGGAGGTGTCAGGAATTCTGTGTGCTGAGGTCGGTTAAATAAATCTCAGCGTAGGGCGTTGGTGAAGCGGTCACCG
>NZ_JBYSYC010000107.1:0-5702 GCF_058782875.1 Cupriavidus sp. FW305-F7
CTCTTCGGTGACCGCTTCACCAACGCCCTACGCTGAGATTTATTTAACCGACCTCAGCACACAGAATTTCTGACACCACCGGCATTGTTCGCGGCGACAGGAATGCGAGCCCTATACATGGCAACGTCTCTGCTCTTGGTTCTGCCCATGAGCATCCCTGTCGTCGTCATCCACGCGTGTGACTCTTCACCCTCCAGTATGGATCTGCGCGCTTCGCGGGAGTGGGTAGTCCCGCGAAATCGTCTCCTGCAGGAATCTCGTAATGGCCTTGATGCGAGGCAAGTACTGCAAGTCTCGATGAACGGTCATCCAGATCGTCCTGCTCACCTTTACCTGCCCATCAAGAATCTTCACCAAGCCAAAGCGCTCTGCCTTGGCAAACGAAGGGAGCATCACAATGCCGGCTCCGGCCACCGCTGCAAACATTTGCGCAATCATGCTCGACGACTGAAACCCGACTTTGGGCCTCGTGATGGCCTCATCCAGCCACCTCACGGTGTCGAGCTGAATCAAATCATTGACGTATGTAGAGAACTGGTGGTCAGGCAAATCGGCTGGGCTTTCCGGAGTGCCATGTTTGGACAGGTAAACCGGAGATGCGTAGAGGTGCAGCGGGAACGCGCCGATGGGAATGACGTCCAAGGATTTGCCATCCGGAGGGAAGAAGCTCAGAAACACATCTGCCTCCCGCTGGTTCACATGCATCTGCTGAGTGGTCGTGACCAGTTCCACTGCGATCTTCTGGAATCGACCTGAGAATTTCACGAACTCGCCAGCCAGGTACAGAGAGGCGATCCCCTCCATGGTGCCGACTCGGACCGTTCCCGACGGCTCCTTATGGGAGCCGCCCAAGAATTCTCCAAGCGCCACCACATTGGATTCCATCGCTTCGACGTACTCGAGCAACGCCTGACCGCGAGCCGTAATGTGCAGCCCTTGGTTGTCGCGCTCGAAGACCGGTGCGTTGATCGCCTCCTCCAAGCGACTAATGTGTCGACTGATCGTCGACTGGTCGCACTTGATGCGGCGCGCGGCACCCCCAAGCGTCCCGGAACGAGCTACCTCGAGGAAGATTTTCAGGTCATTCCAGTTTGGATTGATTTGAGACATAGGCGTGAAAGTCACGGCAGGTTTTTTGCAAGCATACCTGCGAATTCAGGGAAAACCCTCTAGGCACTTTCCCTGTGCAATCCGCGCCAGATAAGGGCGAACGGTGCCTTGCAAATTTGCAAGGCACCGCGCAGAAGTTCGGCTTTTCACATCTCGCGACCCTCTCTAATCTTGGCCTGCAGCTGCCCCCCAGCCTGTCCGCGCCTCGCATCCGTAGTGTTGGATCACGAGGCACCCTCCCCAACCGTTGAGGTTCGTCATGTCCAAACAAACCGATTACCGCATGCTCTTCAACCATCCGGATTTTGGTGCGCTTGTCCGCCAGCGTCGGAGTGTTGTTGTCCGGCTATTCGTCATCAGCATGGCGTTCTTCTTCTCGTTGCCGCTGGTGTCGACGTTTGCACCGCAACTCCTTCTTATCAAGGTCACACCGTCCACTACGCTCGGCCTTTGGTACAACGTCGCGCAGTATTTCATCGGCGGCGCCATCGCATGGCGCTACGCGGTTCAACTTCGGCGTCTTGACGCAATGGCAGCGTCTCTCACTCGCGACGCCAAGCAGCCTCGGTCCACGGTCGGCGCCCTCGTTGCTCAACGCGCCATCGCCTGAGGGGCTGCCATGAAAAAACGAATCTTCTACGCTGTACCGTTTGCCGTTGCCAGTAGTGCCGCGCTAGCGGACAACCCCACGCTGGTGAGCGCCGACAACCGTGGGCTAACCTTCGGCGTCTTCGCCGTGCTTTTCCTGCTCACACTCGGAATTACATGGTTCGCCGCCCGACGCAATTCCACGGCCAGCGACTTCTACACCGCTGGCGGAGGCATCGGTCCGCGAATGAATGGGCTCGCTATTGCAGGCGACTATCTCTCTGCAGCGGCTTTCCTGGGCGTCTCCGGACTTATCGCCCTGTACGGCCTGGATGGCATCAGCTACGTGGTGGGCTTCTTTGTTTCGTTCATCCCGGTACTCATCCTCATTGCCGAGCCCTGCCGAAATCTCGGAAAATTCACCCTTGGCGACGTACTCGCGTTCCGCAACAACTTCCGAGCAACCAAGCTGGTGGTCGCCGTATCCAGCATCCTGGTCGCGCTTTTCTATATGGTGCCGCAGATTGTTGGGGGCGCCGTAATCGTACGTGCGCTAATTGGTATCCCCTACGAACTTTCGGTGATTGCGGTCGGGACCCTGATGCTGACGTACGTCCTGTTCGGCGGAATGCGCGCGACCACTTCGGTGCAGGTTCTCAAGGCAGTGCTTCTGATCACCTTCTGCCTAATTCTTGTCATCCTCTCCTGGATGCCCTACGGATTTAACATCGAATCCTTCTTCAACGGGGTTATCTCAAATGCCTCTATCCAACAATACGTTCAAGGGCTCCATGCGGGAACGTCAACGCTGAGCGTGGCCGATGCCGGTCAACGTTTGCTCGCGCCCGGCTTGTATCTGAAGAATCCCCTCGAGCAAGTTTCTCTTGGCATGGCGCTCGTGCTCGGAACAGCAGCGATGCCGCACATTTTGATGCGCTTCTTCACGGTACCCAACGCGAAGGCAGCACGGAAATCGGCGTTGTACGCGATGTTCGCCATTGGCTTGTGCCACCTTCTCATTGTCGTCATCGGGTTCTCCGCAGCACTAAACGTCGGACCCAAGGCCATTCTGGCGATGGACAAGGGGGGTAATCTTGCTGCCCCGATGCTGGCGCAGTTCTTGGGTGGTGGCCCCGACAGTCTGCTCGGCAACTTCATGCTGGCCATCGTCGCAGCTGTGTCATTCGCCACGATTGTGGCGGTGGTTGCAGGCTTAACATTGGCGGCCGCTTCGTCGCTTGCACACGACGTCTATGTGGGAGCGATCAAGAATGGGGCTGCGACCGAACGCGAGCAAGTCAGAGCTGCCCGGATAGCCACGCTACTCATGGCCGTCATCTCTGTGGTTGCCGGCATCGCTACCAAAGGCCAGAACGTCGCGCAGCTTGTTGGTTTGGGATACGCAGTCGCTGCATCCGCCAATCTTCCCGCCCTGATCTGCACGCTGTACTGGCGCCGCTGCAATACGGCGGGCGTCGTCGCCGGGGTGCTGGGTGGAACGATTCTCTCCATTGGCCTTGTGTTGATATCGCCCAACATGACCTATCCGCTTCTGCAGAAAGAGGCGGCTTTGAAGACCGTCGCAACGCTCTCTAAGCAAATCTCCGACACGCAGGACAGCGATGTCCGCCAAAAGCTGGCGGCACAGCGTGCGGTTGCACAATCCGCTGCGGACGGCATACCGGACGGTGCTCGCAGCATTGTAGGTTTGCACAAGCCGCTCATCGAACTGCGCAATCCCGGGATCATCTCCATCCCATTTGGCTTCCTTCTCGTCGTCCTGTTCTCCCTGCTTAGCCGCAGTCACTTGTCTGAATCGCGTTGGGCCGAGCTCTCCGTTCGGCGTGAAACTGGCATCGGCGCCGCCGAAGCCGTGGTGCATTAATCTCCTTGGAACGATCAATCATGACTCTCCCCATCGTCAAAGTCGCTGCCGTGCATGCAGCGCCCGTCTACATGAACGCCACCGCAACGGTTTCCAAGGCGATATCGTTCATCGAAGAAGCAGCTCGCCATGGCGCAGAACTTGTAGTGTTTCCCGAGTCCTTTATCCCAGGGTTTCCCGTTTGGGCGGCACTGTGGGCGCCGATCTACAACCACGACTGGTTCCGTCTCATGGTGTCCAACAGCATCCTGATTGACGGCCCGGAGATGGCGCAAATTCAGGCTACCGCCCGACGCAACGGCGTGTTCGTTTCCATGGGGTTTAGCGAGAGTACTGAGGCCAGCGTGGGTTGCATCTGGAACTCCAACGCCCTCATTGGAGACGACGGCACAATCCTGAATCACCATCGTAAGCTCGTCCCGACCTTCTATGAAAAAATGGTGTGGGCGCCTGGAGATGGCCACGGCCTTCGGGTGAACAATACACGTATTGGACGCATCGGCGCGCTGATTTGCGGCGAAAACACCAACCCTCTCGCCCGGTACGCTCTGGCCGCGCAGGGGGAGCAGATTCACATCTCTGCATGGCCCGCTATCTGGCCGACCCGCATGCCTGGTTCAGGTCAGAACTTCGACAATCTCGCAGCAAATCGCATCCGAGCAGGCGGCCACTCATTCGAAGCCAAGGCGTTTGGCATCCTCAACTCCGGCTTCATCGACAAGATCATGTTCGAGACGCTCGCAGCAAGTGGCGATCACCAGGCCATAGAAGTATTGGAGAACACACCTCGTGCAGCTACGCAATTCCTGGACCCAACTGGTGCAGTGATCGGAGACACGCTGCAAACGGAAGAAGGCATCGCCTACGCAACGTTCGACATCAACGCCTGCGTCGAACCCAAACAGTTCCACGACATCGTAGGTTATTACAATCGCTTCGACGTATTCAACGTCGAAATCGACCGTCGGCGCCTCACACCCGCAAGATTCACACCCGAGACGACGGTCGCTCGTCAGGGGCAACCGAGCGGTGAACGAGTCAATGTCGCCGAGACCCCGTTTGCCGATATGGTTTAACTGAACTACGGGAATCAGCGACCGGCGGACCGCGGGTCAAGCTGCGCCAGCGAGGGGATAACACCCCTCCCCGGTGAACCACCATCGCGTTACAGTGCCGCTTCCCTTCAGCCTCTTGAGCGGACGAACCTTAACCTTCACGGATGCCGGCATGGTCGCGAATCACTGCTCCTGGCCGACTTATACATCAACCATACATAGTTGAGCGGATGATCTGCTGACCGCCTTGCCAGCAAAGCGACTTCGGTACACTGGCGATGTATGCATCAGCCATCGCAATACATACAAACTCAGCAGGCCGATGGAAACACCGGCCTCTTCGTTCCCGTGCGCTGTTCTCCACCGCTGCCGGGCCTGGCCCAAACACACTGGGGCTTTGCGAGTCGGGGCTACGTAGTAGAGAACCTTGCCTGCTGCCCGATCGCCCAGATAAAGCCCGTCAGTTCCCGGGCAATAGCGGTGCAAACCTGTACCGGTAATTTGCCTCGCGCCGTCAGATGACGAAAGCGCTGACACAACCGTTTCTGAGCACTCCATGCCACCTCTTGTATTTGTGCTGTGGTGCGTTCCGCGCGACGCTGTAGGATCGCAGACTTGCGTGCCGGATGTCGATAGGTCCAAGCCGCTTCGATCAGCACCCGCCGCACATGGCTGTTGCCAGTCTTGGTGATGCCGCCTCGTCGTTCAGGCTTGCCGCTGGAATGCTCGCTTGGCACCAGCCCCAGATACGCCATCAATTGCGGCGCGTCGTCGAAGCGTCGCAGGTCGCCAAGCTCGGCCACTACGGTCACGGCAGCAATCAAGCTAATGCCGCGCAGGGCCATCAAAGCCTCCATGACAGGCCAGACGGGGCTGTCTTGCACCGCGCGTTCGATCTCTTGCTCCAGGCTTGCCACATGTTGGTTGCAAGCCCGAATGGTGTCGATGTATTCGTGCAGCACGATCTGCTGCACCGGGTGGGCGAACAGAGGTGGCGGCGGAAATTCGGACAGTCGGCTAAGTGGAAAAGCAGGGGCCTGAGCCGGCCATAATGGCGGGCATAA
>NZ_JBYSYC010000108.1:0-5559 GCF_058782875.1 Cupriavidus sp. FW305-F7
ATCCTCGACGGGTAGCGAGCGGCAAGACGCACTGCAATGCGAGCGCCCATGGAGTGACCGAGGACTGCCGGTGCCTCCAGCCCTACGGCCCGGATGAAGCCCTCAATGTCCGCGGCATAGTCGTCCAGGCGATAGCCAAGCCCGGCTCCGCCCTGAGACAGCCCGCGGCCGCGGAGATCCATAACTTAGACGTCGCAGAAGGCCGCCAATCGTTCGGCTACGAACTCCCATGTCGCAGCCGGACTCGTGATGCCGGGCAACAAGACCAGCGGCGTCTGGCCGCGGCCGAACCTCACGTAGTGCAAGCGTATGCCATTGACGACCACATGCCGGCCTTGTCGCATCGTATCTGTCATTTTTGCTCCCCGAGTTCAGTTGGCATATCACGTAGGCGCTCGCTTGCTCGCGTCGCCATGTCAATACGTTTCGTAGCTATATCTGGCATAATGCGGCTGTTTGGACCTTCATACTTTCAACATGGCCTCTCTGGTAGCGATATGAAAAAACCCGCCCGCAGCAATATCAAGGCAGCCGATCAGGCGCGACCCAGCTTCGAGCCCGCGACTTCCGTCTCCCATGCGGCCATGCTGGTGGATGGCAATGATGAGAAGTTTCGTCATGTGCTGTTCCTCGCCCGGATGTTCGCGGACCGCTTGGCCATGTTTCTTGAAGTCGTCGCTCGCGAGATCGACTTGACCGGCAACCAATATGTCATCTTGCTGGCGATCGCCCACTCCCAAGGTAAAGGTGGCGCCACGGTGCGCGATATCGCGCACTATGCGTTGATGGCGTCTACCCACGTTACGACGCAAGCCGGCGCCCTCATCAAGAAAGGGCTGGTCGAGAAGCATCCAAATAGCGCCGATGGCCGAAGCGTGCTGTTGCTGCTCACTCGCAAGGGCGAAAAGGCCATGGAGTGCATTGCTCCGATCCGCGAGCGGTTCAACGATGCCATGTTCGATGGCGTTTCCCGCCAATCGCTCCTCGCGGCCTCCAAGTTTCTTGAGCAGGTGACGGCCAACAGTGAGCGTGCCCTGCCCTTGCTACAGGATCCGGAACTGAAAGCCAACGCAGTCAAGCGCACCGGAATGAATACGAAAGCGGAAGCCGGCTAAGCAAAGCCGGCTAACCTGAGTCAACTGTTCAGGGGGTCGGCACGGTCACCGCGCCTGGCCAGGCCCATGGTCGACTCAGCCTGTCGGCGGCTTGCCACGCGCGTATCCGTGGCGCATCGATCAACGTGAGTCCGATCTCGTCAAGCCCGTGCAGCATCATCTCCCGCCGCCGTGCGTCGACCGAGAACGGCATTACGCGGCCATCCGGCGCAGTGATGCCACAGGCCTGCAAATCGACGCTCAGCGGCTCGCCCTGAGCGCATTGCACCGCGAGATCCTGAACCACGTCCACCGGCAGGCGGATCGGCAGCACGCCATTCTGGAAGCAATTTGCGTAGAAGATGTCGCCGAAGCTTGGCGCGATGACACAGCGCAGGCCGGCGCCCTGCAGCGCCCACACGGCATGCTCGCGCGATGAGCCGCAGCCAAAGTTTGGGCCGGCAAGAAGGATGGGCGCGCCGCGGAAAGCAGGCTGGTTCAGTATGAAAGAAGGATCTTCACTGCCATCCGGAAGGTAGCGCAGGACTTCCATGGCATAACGACCCAGTTCCTTCCTCGATGACATCGTCAGATGCTCGATGCGGATAATGACATCGGTATCGATATTGGCCCGCAGCAGCGGTGCGGCCGGCCCGGTGACGACGGTAAATGGCTGCATGGTCATACGGTTCTCCCGACCTGCGGCCCTTGAGCTGGCACGTGTTTCATGGTTCTCACATCGACAATATGGCCCGCAATCGCCGCTGCCGCCGCCATGGCAGGGCTGGCCAGATGCGTGCGTGCGTTGGGGCCCTGGCGGCCGATGAAGTTACGATTGGAGGTGGACACTGAGCGGCGGCCGGGCGGTACCTGCTCGCCGTTAGCCGCAACACACATGCTGCAGCCGGGTTCTCGCCACTGGAAGCCTGCCGCTTCGAAGACCTCGCGCAGGCCCTCGGCCTCGCCAGCGCGGCGCGTAAGTTCAGACCCTGGCACGACCCAGGCAGTCACGCCAGCCGCGACCCGGCGTCCGCGCACGACATCGGCCGCGGCGCGCAAGTCCGAAAGACGGGAATTGGCACAGGAACCAATGAAAACCCAGTCCACAGGCGTCCCGGCAATTGGCGCATTGGGGGCGAGCCCCATGTACTCCAACGCCAGCGCATAGGATTTGCGCAAATGCTCGGGTGCGCAGTGTGGATCGGGGATAACGCCGTCGACCGCTATGGATTGGTCGGGACTTACGCCCCATGTGATGGTAGGCGCAACTTCCGCGACGTCGATGACTTCCTCGCGATCGAATTCCGCGTCCTCATCGCTGGCCAACAAGCGCCATTGGGTGGCGGCCACCTCGAACGCCTCGCCTTGCGGCGCAAACGGCCGTCCGCGGAGCCAGGCAATGGTCTTGTCATCTGGCGCCACAATGCCACAGCGGGCCCCCAGTTCGACGCTCAGATTGCACAAGGTCAAGCGCGCTTCAATGTCCAGTTCGCGCACCGCACTACCGGTGTACTCGATGGCATAACCGACGCCCGCTGTCGCGCCGAGCGTCTTCAGGATGTGAAGGGCCAGGTCTTTGGCTGACACGCCGACAGCGAGCGCACCTTCGCAGCGAACGCGCATTCGCTTTGGCTTCTGCTGGCGCAAGGTCTGGGTGGCCAGGACGTGCGCGACCTCGGATGAGCCGACGCCGAAAGCCAGCGCTCCCAGTCCGCCGTTGGTGCAGGTATGGCTGTCACCGCAGATCACGGTAAGGCCAGGCAGGACGACCCCAAGTTCCGGCGCCATGACGTGGACGATCCCCTGTCCAGGCTGGCCGATGTCGAACAGGCGGATCTGGTTTTGCTTAGTGCGGTCGCGCAGTCCATTGTATAGACGGCTACCTTCAGCATAAGTGTTGCCAGTGCGTCCCGGCTGGCTCGAGACCACATGATCCGGCGTGGCGAAGACGAGTTCCGGATTGCACACTGGCAAGTCACGCGCCTCGAGTTCCGCGAGCGCCGGAGCGCCATTGAGATCATGGACAAGATGCCGGTCGACATGAAGCAATGCCCATCCTTCGCCCAAATCGCTGACCACATGGGCGTCCCAGATCTTGTCGAACAATGTCCGTCCCATCATGCATGCCCCCACGTGGCTGGCCCTGTCCCAAGGTCAGGTGTTTGCTTCATTGCTATTGCCTCCCTGCCGCCGTATGAAAAGTCGCCACTACTCCTGAGCATGATTGCGGTCGAAATCAGCGACCCAGTCAAAGCCCATCAGCGCAGAGAACTTCTGGAACTCATAGAGGGGCGTATCAAGCCCAACGGTGGACCCGTCCTCCCGGATCTTCCGGAACACGCTGCCCATGGCCGCTCCGGCCGCCAGAAAAGCGGTCGCGGGGAAAATGGCCAGCCCGTAGCCCAGGGATTGCAGCTCATCGCGACTCAGGACCGGCGTGCGCCCGCCTTCTACCATGTTGGCCACCAATGGCACGTCGAAGCTGCGACCAATGCGCTCCATCTCTTCGACCGACTCCGGGCTTTCAATGAACAGCAGGTCGGCGCCGGCCTTTGCATAGAGTTCGCCGCGGCGCAGCGCCTCGTCAAGGCCGAGTGTGGTGCGCGCATCGGTGCGCGCAATAATGAGGAAGTTGGGGTCGTCCCGGGTCTCGGCCGCAACACGGATCTTGTCAGCCATGGCTTCTGCCGGGATCACCCGTCGGCCCAGCATATGGCCGCATTTCTTCGGAAACTCCTGATCTTCCAACTGGATCGCGCTGGCGCCCGCGGCCTCATAGCCGCGCACCGTGTGCATGACGTTGAGCAAGCCTCCGTAACCGGTATCCGCATCGCAAATCATGGGCGTGTCGGTCACGCTGACAAACTGCTGTACGCGGTTGACCATGTCGGTGTAGCTGGCAAGGCCCGCGTCCGGCAAGCCGAGGTAGGAGGCGACCGTGCCGTAGCCGGTCATGTACAGCGCCTCGAAGCCGATACTGTCGGCCAACTTTGCCGACACCATCTCAAAAACGCCGGGAGCCGACAGCACACGCTTGTCGCGCAGGCGGGCGGCCAGTCTGGCGCGGCGATCCGCGCCGCGACTTTGGAATCGTGTTCCTTCTTTCATGCAATAGCCTCTATGAGCATGGAGTGTGTCGCCATCATCGCCCGGCTTACAACGCACCGGGCAATGAGGTCCAAAGCATGACCGCCACGGACGAGCGCCGGTACGCGGTGCCGCCCATGCAATTCAGATTGCCGGCCCAACGACCTCGCCGTCGCGCACCACCGTGTAGCCATCCAGGGTCAGTGTGCAGCCCAGCATCGGCATGTCGAAATGCGCGATGGTGTGCCGGCTCCCGCCCGCCTCCGTGTTCGGGCCTGTGGAGAACATGATGTTCCCCGCGAACGATCGCGGATCCGTGCCGACGCTTGACGGCTGCTTCTTCAAGGCTTCCCAATCCGCCCTGGGGTCCACCCCCCAACCGATATGTGACACGGCATAAGCTTCCGGATCGTTGAACGACGCCATCTGCTCGCGAAGCCGCACGGCCTCTTCCTCGCCATCGATGCTGCGAATGTATCCTTCGCGAATGGTGAGCGTGATAGGGGATTCGAGGTACCGATTGAGGGGCCATACAAAGTCCCCCCGGTTCAACACCACTCGCCCGTTTGTCGAGCCCTCGTCCGGCCACGTATAGAGGAAGGCGGAGGGCCAATGGTCCCAGCGTCCCGGGGTATCCGTGTAACCGTATTGGGTGATTACCGGGTATTGGCCCAGCTTCATCTCCACGTCGGTTCCCGCCGACGAGGTGATGCGCAGCGTCCGGGCGCCCTTGAGCACCTCCTCGCTTGCCTCGATCTGGCGTCGCAGTGCGTCCGTCGGCGGCCGGCTTGCAAGGATCTCCGGCGGTTCGACCACAAGTAGCATGCGCGTGCCGGCATTCAGGATTTCGACTTGCTCCGGAGAATGCAGAAGCAGCAGCAGGTCAACCACGAAATCGGCCTGCTTCAACGTCTCCAGGGCCAGCTTCTGTCCCGTGACCGGCGTAAGCCCGACGTACGAACCTTCCGCGGCGCCAGGTTTTACTCTCGGCGCAGCCATATGCATCCGGAATCCCTGGGCGCCCAGATTGGTGATGGCCTGCATGGCGGCATCTGCCATCGCAGCCGGAGTGCGCTCACCCGACAAAACGATGGCCGTCTCAGATTCATCCAACTTACAGCGCCGAAACTCCTCCTGAAACAGCGCGACCAGCTTTTCTTGCTGCATATCAGAACTCTCCTGGTAGGTTACGAATGCAATAGATGCGTGCCCATGATGATCAGAGGGCCGAGACTTGCTTCAGGTATGCCATTGCCTCTTCCTCGCCAATGACGTCTGCGTACTTGGCGTTCATGTCGTACAGATTGGCTTCCTGGATATCCGGATGTCGGTCTCCCACCGCTTCACGGACGACCATGGGCCGGAATCCATGTGAGAT
>NZ_JBYSYC010000109.1:0-5241 GCF_058782875.1 Cupriavidus sp. FW305-F7
GGATCGCTTACGCCAAGGGCTGCTTCAAACAGTTTGCTATGCATCGCTCGTGTTGCTCTTTACCTGAAACCCGCCACCATACCACCCACTTGAAATTCAAAAGAGGCACGCGTTGCCTAGTCATGTTTGGCTTTGCAAGGCTGGGGTCCTGTACTACGTTTAAAATTGAAATATCGCGAGATGTCGCCGCATCTGGCACCGGAGATCAGCGTTCACCTTCTTGCGGCGACGCCCACGTGCCACTACCTCGAGTATGTCAATTGGGCGGACGCATAAGAGCAGCTACGGATCGCCCGGGTATTGGACTGAAGTGGAATCCGGAAGCAGTCGAGGCCCTTGCAATGGATGGATAACCGATACTCGATTACTACTACGGTGGTTCAGATCACGAGGTCACGCCCAATTTGGTCCGCTGACGAAAATCCAATGGACGGAACTTTTGACCGGCATCCTTTCGCGTCGACGGACTACACCATCCCATTTTCCACTCCGGAGGATGAATCATGCAAGGCGAGATGAATACCTATCACGGTTCTTGTCATTGCGGAAAAATTCAGTTTGAAATCAAGTCAACGCTGGACCCAGCGAAGCGTTGTAACTGCTCGTTCTGCAAACGCCGAGGCGCAGTCATGACACGTGTCCCGGTTGACTGCTTTACGTTACTCGCCGGGGAGGAATGCTTGTCGATTTATCAATTCAATTCTAAGGTGGCAAAACACTACTTCTGCAAAGTGTGTGGCATCTATGTGTTCCACCGCCCTCGTACGGCCCCCGAGCTCTACGGGATCAACGTCGGTTGTCTGGACGGCGTTGATGCCCTTTCCTTGCAAGTGGGCTTAATCGACGGCGAGGCATACTCCGTTGTCGAGTCAGTCTGAGCAAATGCGTGCAGTAGGTTACGTTCCTTCCCTCCAACGTTTTCTTGGTGGTGATTTGCTGCCGGGTCCGAACGATCGCTCTGGTGCGGTGGCGAAGTCCAAGCTATCAGTCTGAGGAAGGAGGTGTCACATAATGTGGCCGCCGCCTCCACACTGCTACCAGTCGTGAGCGAGGATTGGCATCATCAAGGTGGATGACCGCTTACGGATGCGGAGGGGCACTTCAACGTCGTCTTTGTGAGAAACATCGCCACCGGCCGGCCCTGGCCGGCAAGCGACTGGCCGGAGCGACGCTACGGTCCACTATTGCGTCGCTGTGGCTCGCGCGCTTCAGGCGACCGCACCCGGCGGCTCATGGCGTGCCAGGAACCGATCCGATTGGGCAGCGAACGCCTTGCTATTCTGTGGGGCGTAGGGCGCCGGACCGCCGGTATCGACGCCCGAGCCGCGGAGCTGGTCCATCACCTCACGCATCGTTAGGCGCTCCTGGATATTCTCACGGCTAAACCAGCTTCCTCGTGGGTCGAGCACATAAGCGCCCTTGTCGAGGAGATGGTCGAGGTAGTAGCCCCAATCCACCCAAGATAAGCCGCCAAGATAAATCGCAATTTGCGCCAAGAACGCTTGACAGGTGACGAGGTTCGAGTGGCCGCCGCCCTGCTTGCGCTGGCTGTTTAGCGCAAGCAGGGCGGCGGTAGAGTCGAGATGTGGCGCGGTAGCAGTAGGTTCGGTTTGTCTGTTGCCGCCCCTTTCGTTTGGCGGCGCCCCAATAACCTGGCCATAACCCCGTTTCCACATCCCGCTCATCGGTAGGGTCGAGAACTGGCGCGCGCACTTTCAGGTGCCGGTGGTGATTCCACCGCTTTCGCGATGGCCCGCAATCCGGCGACCATAGTCACATTTCCACCTCCCGCCACGTCAAACGCAGCATGCGGTTTTCCCGCGACAAATGTGATCCATTACATTTAGTGCGGGAGATCCGCCTGTCCGGTTCGATGAGCGGGGTGTGGAAACGGAGCCACGGGGAGGTTACTAGGGCACCGCCAGACGAAAGGGGCGGCAACAGACAAACCAAACCTACTGCCACCGCGCCACATCTCGACTCTACCGACTTGGGGCGGCCGAGGGGAGGGCGCAGGTCGGCGCCACCCGACTGAGACATCCAACTGCTGCAAGACGAACGGTGCTCACCTCTTCCAATCGGATGGCGGGTTACAGGGCTGAGCCGACGTCTGAACGTCCGACCGATGACATATGTGGACGGCGGCTCGTGGCCAAGAACGGCCTCAGCCTGCCCCGATGGTCGGCCAAACTCCTCCACCTGTGGTCACCTCAAACTCCCCCACCTGAAGGGGCGCTGCAAGTGATGTGAGCGCCAGGCAGGACGTTACCTTGTTCCCCTCGAATAAGAAGCAGAGGGGTTGCCGGAGTGAACGTCTTGAAGCCACATATACAGACCACCATCGCTACGCTAATCGCCGCTGGCAAGGGTCAGCGGGAGATCGCCCGGATCACCGGCGTCGATCGCAAGACGATTCGGGGGTATCAAGCGCAATTTGCTGCCGCCCAGCAGGCAAACTCCCCCACGGTGACCACCGGCTCCGAGCCGCAAATTCCCCCACCCCGACCACCGGCAACTGGTGCACATCAATTGTCGGCGTGCGCGCCATACCAGGAGTTTGTGCGAGCCCAGGTGCAACTGCATCGGAACGCCACGGCGATCTACCAAGATCTCGTCGATCAGTACGGCTTCACCGCCAGCTACGAAAGCGTCAAGCGTTTCGTTCGGTCCTTGCGCCACCAAGCGCCAAAGCAATTCGACCGACTGGAATTCCTGGCCGGCGAGGAGGCGCAGGTTGACTATGGCGAGGGGGCGCCGACCCGGTTGCCTGGCACAGACCGCTACCGCAAGCCGCGGTTGTTCGTGATGACGCTGCGCCATTCGCGGCATAGCTTCCGGCGCGTGGTGTGGAAGTCGAGCCAGCAAGTCTGGGCGGAACTGCACGAGCAAGCTTGGCGCTACTTCGGTGGCTCGACCCAGTACGTGGTGCTGGACAATTTAAAGGAAGGTGTCCTCAAGCCTGATCTGTATGAACCCGAGCTCAACCCGGTGTATGCGGCCATGCTGGCCCATTATGGGGTGGTAGCCGATCCGGCACGGGTACGCGACCCTGACCGCAAAGGCACAGTCGAGAATGCGATCCAGCATACGCAGGCTACTGCTCTGAAAGGGCGGCGCTTCGAGTCGATCGAGGCGCAGAATGCCTTCCTTGAGCAATGGGAGGAGAAATGGGCCTCCAAGCGGGTCCATGGCAGCACACGGCGCCAGGTTCAGGCGATGTTCGAAGAAGAGCGTCCTCACCTGAGGGCGCTACCGGCAAGAAACTTCGAGTACTTCACCGACCGCGTCTACACCGTCTACGACGACACCTGTGTTCGAGTCGACCACAGCAGCTATGCCGCCCGGCCGGCGGCCATCGGCAGCCGGGTGCTGGTGCGCAAATACGCGCATCGTCTGGAGATCCGGGACCTGAATACCCAAGTCTTGCTGCGCAGCCATGATCTGGCGGACAGGCCTGGCACGGTGGTGCTGCCGCAGGACGAACGCCTGTTTAATCCCTCACGCGAGACACGTCGCATCCTGGTGCAGGCCAAAGCTATTGGGCCATCTGCCGAGCGCCTGTGCCAACTCCTGTTCGACACCGAAGGCCGTGTAGGTCAGCGCAAGCTGTGGGGCATCGTCGGCCTGGTCCGGCGGTATCCACGCCGGTTGATCGAAGAGGCTTGCGAAACCGCCTTGCGAGAAGGCGTGCCCAGCTATCGCCGGGTCAAGGCCTTGACGGAGCGCCTGCTTGAGCAGGCGCTGGCCGCTCTTGATACACCGATCCAGGGCGAACTGCCCCTGACCCAGGAACACCCCCTGATCCGGGACGGCGACGACTATGCCGACCTGTTCACGCTCGGCGCCAGACAAAGCGCCGCAAACCAAGGAGATCACTCATGACCATGAGTCTCGCAGAAATCGACCGTGCCTTGCGTGACCTGCGCCTGTCAGGCATCGCCGCCACACTGGAGACCCGCGTGCTGCAAGCCCAGGCCAGCCAACAACCCTTCCTCGAAACCTTCTCCATGATCCTGCAGGACGAACTGGATCGTCGCCGCTCCCGGCTACTCGAGCGGCGCTACCAGCAGTCGGGCCTGGACGAGCGCCGCACCTTGGCCGAGTTCGATTGGGCCTTCAACCCGAAGCTGCCGCGCCAAGCCTGCTTCGAGTTGCATACCTTGAAGTTCGTAGCCGACGCCGACAACGCGCTGCTCATTGGCAAGCCCGGCACCGGCAAAAGCCACATCGCCAAGGCCATCGCCTACAACGCCATCCTGCAGGGTATAAAAGTGCGTTACGTCGAGTCCGACACGGTGTTCGCCGGCTACGCCGTAGACACGCGAACCGATCAGGACCGCCTGCTCAAGATGCTGCTCGAACCGGAACTGGTCGTGCTCGACGACTTGTTCCTGGCAAAACGCATCCCGGATGCCGCCGCCGAACTGCTGCAGACGCTGGTCCACCAACGCTACAAATTGCGTCGAAGCATCATCGTCACGTCCAACCGCGTCGTGCAGGACTGGGGGCGATACCTCGGCGACAACACCATGGCCACCACCATCCTCGACCGTATGATGCACCGCTCCAAACTCCTCGAGTTCGAAGGGAAAAGCTATCGCCTCAAGGAAGCGGCCACCAGGCTTGCTGTCTCAGAGAAAGCCGACTCATAATCAGCTCGTCCTGCCTGGGGGAATTTAGCCGACCACAAGTGGGGGAGTTTGAAGTGACCATCCGGGCAGCCTGTGGCCGCGCGAACAGCGGAGAATCGGCCGGCACTAGCCTTCGCCGGCCGAGGGCGAACTGCGGAACTTAGACCGTCAGCGGACAGCTCCATATCGAATCGCAACCGACAGCCAAGATTAGAGAGGCCGGAGGTACGAACTCGAATGGGCCGAAACCGTTGCCACCGTTGCCCACGTCATCATGCACCGGTTCGTCGTGCAACCACTTCGATTTCGACAGCAGCACCCCGCGGGAGGCTCGCGACGGCCACGCAGGAACGAGCGGGGAGCATGCTGCCAAGGTACTCGGCGTAAGTGGTGTTGAAGCTGTCGTAGTTACTCATGTCGGTGAGGAATACTGTCACCTTTATCACATCACGCCACTCACAGCCTGCGTCGCTTAGCACAGTGGATACGTTAGACCGAACTTTGAGCACGCGGCGCGCATAACGCTTTGATTGCTCGCGGTTATGTGCTCGCGAGCGAGTCGATTACTGGGTACAGGCGACGGGGCTGATGTTGAGGAGGCGGAAGGCCT
>NZ_JBYSYC010000010.1:0-71657 GCF_058782875.1 Cupriavidus sp. FW305-F7
GCCGTCCCAGCCTCGCAGCCGGCTGCGGCCATCCCTGCCAGCGCAGCGCAGGCCGCAGCCGCCGCGTCGGCCCCCGCGGCCAAGCGCCCGCCGGTGTTGGCGGCCCAGCCCGAGCCGGTGCCCCAACCGTCGTTCATCGATGGCCTGCTGGCCAACCCCATGCTGCTGCCCGGCGGTGGCCTGCTGGTGGCGCTGCTGGGCGTCTATGCGATCTATCGCCGCCGCCAGCAGCAGAAGGCGGGCGAGGCGACCGGCTTCGGCGACAGCATCCTGTCGCAGGAAAGCACGGTGATGGCCGGTGCCAATTCGCTGTTCGGCACGGCCGGGGGGCAGAGCGTCGACACCTCGCAGCACAGCGTGTTCGGCGCGGACTTCCGCATCGGCAACAACACGCCAGAAGCCAACGAGGTCGACCCGATCGCCGAGGCCGAGGTCTATATCGCCTATGGGCGCGATGTGCAGGCGGAGGAAATCCTGCGCGAAGCCCTGGAGAAGAACCCGGAGCAGCAGCCGGTGCGGCTCAAGCTCCTGGAGATTTACAGCAACAGACAGGATGTGGAAGGTTTCCGCGTGATTGCAGAAGAAATGTTCGCCCAGACCGGCGGACACGGGGCGGAATGGCTGAAGGCAGCAGAAATGGGGCGCGCGCTCGAGCCGGGCAACGCGCTCTTCCTGGCGGTGACGCCCGAAGCGGCGGGGCCGGATACGACATCGCCGGCAACCGACCAGTGGCGCACCCAGGACCCGTCGCAGAATCCGGCCTCGATCGCGCGGCTGGAGCCGTCGCTGGGTGACCTGGCGCTGCCGCTGGATGCCTTCCCGGCCCCGGCGGCCGGCGAGCCGATCGTTGCGCCTGCTTCCGCGGCGATGGTATTTGGCGCTGACGCGCACGACGCCGGCGAGCCGGTGCGGCTGGATCTCGGCCTGCCTGGCACCGGCGCCGACCCGCTTGCCGACGACGTGCCCACCCTTGACACGCCGACCCGTAGCCGTCCGCTGGAGTTCGACATGTCGGGGCTGTCGCTTGACCTGGGCAGCGCCGCGCAAGCCGACGCCCGCGGCAAGGATGTGCTGGACGAGGCCACCATGCCGCTGCCCGCCACCACTATGCTGCGCGACGGCAAGCTGGCCGAGCCGATCGACCTGTCGCGCGTGGCGCCTGAAACCGGCGGCGACCTCACGCACGGGGGTTCGCCGAGCACGCTGTCGGTCGACGGCGTGGACGGCGGGCGGGACATGCAGATCAAGCTTGACCTGGCTCGTGCCTATATCGAGATCGGCGACAAGGAAGGCGCGCGCGAACTGCTGCAGGAAGTGGTCGAGCAGTCGCAGGACCCGCTGCAGGCGGAGGCCCGTTCGCTGCTGCAGGAAGTGGCCTGAGCTATCATTGACGGTCCGGCCGCGGCACGCGCTGCCGCAGCCTGAAGCGATGCGCCGGAAGCGTCCCTTCCGGCGCATTTGCTTTTTCGGCGGACCTGGCGTGAACCATTGCGCCCGGACGTACCCGCCGCCTTGCCCGATCCCCTGACATGAACCGCATCGCTCTTGGCCTGCACTACGACGGCGCCGCCTTTTCCGGCTGGCAGTCGCAGCCGCACCGCAATACCGTGCAGGATCACCTGGAAAACGCCATCGAGCGCTTTGCCGGGGTGCGCCTGCTGACCACTGTGGCGGGGCGCACCGATACCGGCGTGCATGCGCTCGGCCAGGTCATCCACCTGGACACGGCGCTGGAGCGCGAGCCATTTTCCTGGGTGCGCGGCGTCAACGCCTTCCTGCCGCCGTCGATCGCGCTGCAATGGGCGCTGCCGGTGGACCAGGGCTTCCACGCCCGTTTCCTGGCGTTCGAGCGCATGTATTACTACGCGCTCTACACCGGGCCGCACCGCGTGCCGCTGGTGCACGGCCGCGCCGGCTACCAGATGCTGCCGCCGGGTCAGCGGCTGGATGTCGACGCCATGCGCGAGGCCGCCGCGTGCCTGGTCGGCGAGCACGATTTCTCCGCCTTCCGCGCCGCCGAGTGCCAGGCCAAGTCGCCGGTCAAGACCATGTACGACGTCACCATCAAGGATGACGGCAACTGGGTGTTCCTGCGCTTTCGCGCCAGCGCCTTCCTGCACCACATGGTGCGCAACCTGATGGGCTGCCTGGTGGCGGTGGGGCGCGGACGCTACCCGGCGCCATGGCTGGCGCAGGTGCTGGCCGGGCGCGAGCGCAAGCTGGCGGCGCCGACCTTCATGCCGGACGGCCTCTACCTGGTCGGCGTCAAGTATCCTGATCCTTACCAGATCCCCGCGGCCGATCCGTCCGCGAGCCTGTTCCATGGAGTGTTCGATGACGCAGCCTGAGGCCGCCGAAGGTAGCACGGCGGGCAGCACAGTGCACATGCCGGCCCGCACCCGCATCAAGATCTGCGGCCTGACGCGCGAGGACGACGTGCGCGCCGCCGTGGGCGCCGGCGCCGACGCCGTCGGGCTGGTGTTCTACCCGAACAGCCCGCGCTACGTCGACGTGGCGCGCGCCGCCGCGCTGGCCGAGGCCGCCGGGCCGTTCGTGGCGATCACCGGGCTGTTCGTCAATGCCGACCTGGAAGACATCGCCCATGTGGCCGAGCGCGTGCCGCTGACGCTGCTGCAGCTGCACGGCGACGAGACCCCGCAGTTCTGCTCGCAGGCGTCACAACGCTGCCGGCTACCGTTCCTGCGCGCCGCCCGTGTGCGCCAGGGCCTCGATTTGGTAGAATTTGCCGATCAATACCGTGATGCCGCTGCCTTGCTGCTTGATGCCTTCGTCGAAGGCTACGGCGGTGGCGGCCACGTCTTCGACTGGACCCTGATTCCCCCGGCATGGCTTCCGCCTACTCCCCCGGTACCAGCTACCGGCAACCCGAACGCAAGCGGCGCTCCTCGCATCGTTTTGAGTGGTGGGTTGAACGCGCAAAACGTCGCTGGTGCGATTGAACGCGTGCGGCCCTACGCTGTGGACGTCAGCAGCGGGGTAGAGGCCGCCAAGGGCGTGAAGGACCACGCCCGCATCGCCGCGTTCGTGCGTGCTGTGCGCAGTGCCGAGGCAGGATGAGCCGGGCCGTCTCCCGCGTCTTTCCCCATGCCGCCTATGGCCTGCCGCATGCGCGCACACGCATCGCAGTCAACCATGCGCCCTTGCCGGATGAGGCAAGGCCGCTGTTCCGAAGAGTCTAGATATGTACGACTTGCCCGATTCCCGTGGCCATTTCGGCCCCTATGGCGGCACCTTTGTGTCCGAAACGCTGGTCCACGCGCTCGATGAGCTGCGCGAAGCCTATGCGCACTACCAGAAGGATCCGGAGTTCGATGCCGAATACCGCCGCGAACTGAAGCACTTTGTCGGCCGCCCGTCGCCGATCTATCACGCGCAGCGCTGGAGCGAGACGCTCGGCGGCGCGCAGATCTACTTCAAGCGCGAAGACCTGAACCACACCGGCGCGCACAAGATCAACAACGTGATCGGCCAGGCGCTGCTGGCCAAGCGCATGGGCAAGCCGCGCGTGATCGCCGAGACCGGGGCAGGGCAGCACGGCGTGGCCACGGCCACCATCGCCGCGCGCTTCGGCATGGAGTGCGTGGTCTACATGGGGGCCGAGGACGTCAAGCGCCAGGCCGCCAACGTCTACCGCATGAAGCTGCTGGGCGCCACCGTGGTGCCGGTGGAAAGCGGCTCGCGCACGCTCAAGGACGCGCTCAATGAAGCCATGCGCGACTGGGTCACCAACGTCGAGAACACCTTCTACATCATCGGCACCGTGGCCGGCCCGCATCCGTATCCGATGATGGTGCGCGACTTCCAGTGCGTGATCGGCGAGGAATCCAAGGTGCAGATGCCGGAGATGACGGGCCGCCAGCCGGATGCCGTGATCGCCTGCGTCGGCGGCGGCTCCAATGCCATGGGCATCTTCTACCCGTATATCGAGCACCAGGACGTGCAGCTAATCGGCGTGGAAGCCGCCGGCGACGGCCTGGACACCGGCCGCCACGCGGCCTCGCTGACCGGCGGCACGCCGGGCGTGCTGCACGGCAACCGCACCTACCTGCTGCAGGACGCCAACGGCCAGATCATCGAGACCCATTCGGTGTCGGCCGGCCTGGACTACCCGGGCGTGGGCCCCGAGCATGCCTGGCTCAAGGACAGCGGCCGCGCGCAGTACGTGCCGATCACGGATGAGGAAGCGCTCAAGGCCTTCCACGACTGCTGCCGCATCGAGGGCATCATCCCGGCGCTGGAATCGAGCCATGCCATCGCCTACGCCTGCAAGCTGGCGCCGACGCTGCCCAAGGAGAAGCTGCTACTGGTGAACCTGTCCGGCCGCGGCGACAAGGACATGCACACCGTGGCCGAGCGCGCGGGGCTCAAGCTCTGATGCGCGCGCTGCCTCCGACCGGACTTGCCGTGGGCGGCGCGGGTGCACCGGATGCGTCCGGTGCGCCCGATTCCGCCCAGTTGCGCCTGTTCCAGGAAGACATGTTCGAGGGCATTGCCCGCCTGCCGGACGGCTCGGTCGACCTGATCGTCGCCGATCCGCCCTACGGGCTGGGCAAGGATTACGGCAACGATTCCGACCTGCTGTCGGGCCAGGAGTATCTCGACTGGTCCGAGCGCTGGATGAACGCGGTCGTGCCCAAGCTCGCGCCCAAGGGCACGCTCTACCTGTTCTGCACCTGGCAGTATTCGCCCGAGCTGTTCGTGATGCTCAAGCGGCGCCTGACCATGATCAACGAGATCATCTGGGACCGCCGCGTGCCCAGCATGGGCGGCACCACGCGCAAGTTCTCGTCGGTGCACGACAACATCGGCTTTTTTGCGCGCGCGCGCGACTACTACTTCGATCTCGACCCGGTCCGCATTCCCTACGACCCCGAGACCAAGAAGGCGCGCAGCCGTCCGCGTTTCGAAGGCAAGAAGTGGCTGGAGGTGGGCTACAACCCGAAGGACCTGTGGAGCGTCTCGCGCATCCACCGCCAGGACCCGGAGCGCGCCAACCACCCGACGCAGAAGCCGCTGGAGATCGTCGAGCGCATGGTGCTGTCAAGCTGTCCGCCGGGCGGCCTGGTGCTGGATCCGTTCGCCGGCAGCGGCACCACCGCGGTGGCCTGCCTGCGCCACGGACGGCGCTTTGCCGGCTTCGAGATCAATCCGGAGTATGTGCAGGTGGCATGCGATCGCGTGTCTGCCGCCGCTGCAGCCCTTGCCCCGAATGCAGCCGCCGAGCCTGCCGCCACCCCAACCCTGGCCGCCGCCAACGACGATGTCTCGCCGGCGCCGCGGCCTCACCTGATTCCCTGATATGTCCCGTATCCAGAAGACGTTCGCGGCGCTGGCCGCGCAGCAGAAGAAGGGCCTGATTCCGTTTATCACCGCGGGCGATCCCGAGCCCGGCCTGACCGTGGCGCTGATGCACGCGCTGGTGGCGGGCGGCGCCGACGTGATCGAGCTGGGCGTGCCGTTCTCCGACCCGATGGCCGACGGCCCGGTGATCCAGCGCGCCTCCGAGCGCGCGCTGGCGCAGGGCGTGTCGCTGACCCAGGTGCTGCAGTGGGTGCGCGAGTTCCGCCAGACCAATGCCGACACCCCGGTGGTGCTGATGGGCTACGCCAATCCGATCGAGTGCATGGGCGAGCAGGTCTTTGCCACTGCCGCGCGCGAGGCTGGCGTGGACGGCGTGCTGGTGGTCGACTATCCGCCCGAGGAGTGCGAGTCGTTCGCCACGCTGATGCGCGACAACGGCATGGACCCGATCTTCCTGCTGGCGCCGACTTCGACCGATGCCCGCATCGAGGCCGTGGCGCGCGTGGCCAGCGGCTACCTGTACTACGTGTCGCTCAAGGGTGTGACCGGCTCGGCCGCGATCGACCTGGACAGCGTGGCGGCGCGCCTGCCGCTGATCAAGCAGCATGCCAACCTGCCGGTGGGCGTGGGCTTCGGCATCCGCGACGCGCAGACCGCGCGCGCGATCGGCAGCGTGGCCGATGCCGTGGTGATCGGCAGCCGCCTGGTGCAGCTGCTGGAGGACACCCCGCGCGAACAGGCGGTGGCGACGCTGCAGGCGTTTATTGCCGAGATCCGCCAGGCGCTGGACAGCTGAAGTGATGTAATGTCGGCCCGGCAAACCTTGTGGAGTGATGTTTTGTGCGCAAATCGCGCGTTGCGCTTCGAGGTCACCGGGCCGGCATGGTAAATTCGCGGGTTGATTCCCTGCCATCCGCCAACAGGCGTCCCGACACCGGGCTTGCCGGCGGACCGCAGTCATCCGAAAGGAGCTTTCATGAGCTGGTTGGATAAACTCCTGCCCCCCAAGATTCAACAGACCGACCCCAGCACCCGCAAGGGCATCCCTGAGGGGTTGTGGGTCAAGTGCCCGTCGTGCGAGTCCACCCTGTACCGGACCGACGTCGAGGCCAACCTGCACGTCTGCCCCAAGTGCGACCACCATATGCGCATCGGCGCACGGGCGCGCCTGGACGGGCTGCTGGACGCCGAAGGCCGCTATGAGATCGGCCAGGAGATCGTGCCGGTCGACGCCCTCAAGTTCAAGGATTCCAAGAAGTACCCGGACCGCATCAAGGCCGCCATGGACGACACCGGCGAGACCGATGCCATGGTGGTGATGGGCGGTGCCATCCACACCATCCCGGTGGTGGTGAGCTGCTTCGAGTTCGAGTTCATGGGCGGTTCGATGGGCTCGGTGGTGGGTGAGCGCTTCGTGCGCGGCGCGAAGGCCGCGCTGGAGCAGAAGGTGCCGTTCATCTGCTTTACCGCCACCGGCGGGGCGCGCATGCAGGAAAGCCTGCTGTCGCTGCTGCAGATGGCCAAGACCACCTCGATGCTGAACCAGCTGAGCGCGGCCAAGCTGCCGTTCATCAGCGTGCTGACCGACCCGACCATGGGCGGCGTATCGGCCAGCTTCGCCTTCCTGGGCGATGTGGTGATCGCCGAGCCCAAGGCGCTGATCGGCTTTGCCGGCCCGCGCGTGATCGAGCAGACCGTGCGCGAGAAGCTGCCGGAAGGCTTCCAGCGCTCGGAATTCCTGATCCAGAAGGGCGCCATCGACATGATCGTCGACCGCCGCAAGATGCGCGCGGAACTGGCGCAGCTGCTGGCGCTGCTGCAGAAGCAGCCGGCCGACGCGGTGGCATAACAACGTCTGCATGGCAGATCAAGGGCGCGGGTGGTTGACGCGCCTTTCGCTTTTCTTGGCCGCCCCGGCCGCTATCTCGGGGCCGGGCGCAAGCCCGGCCTTGACTTTGCCGCTGGCTGGCCAAATCTGGTAGCAACAGCTTTTCCTCGCACCCCACATGCCTGTCTTCCGTACGCTCCCCGAATGGCTTGCCCATCTCGAAACCGCCCATCCCGTGGGCATCGACATGGGCCTGGCGCGCATCACGCGCGTGAAGGAGGCCCTCGGGCTGCGCATCGACGCTGTGGTGTTCACGGTGGGCGGCACCAACGGCAAGGGCTCTACCTGCGCGATGCTAGAGCGCATCCTGCTGGAGGCCGGCTACAAGGTGGGCTGCCATACCTCGCCGCACCTGATCTCGTTCAACGAGCGCGCCCGCATCAATGGCGAGATCGCCACCGATGCGCAGCTGCTGCCGCATTTCGAGGCGGTCGAGCGCGCACGCAACAGCTTTGCCGACCCGGTCAGCCTGACGTACTTCGAGTTCACCACGCTGGCGATCATCCATGCCTTCGCCGCGGCCGGGCTGGACGCGATCATCCTGGAAGTAGGCCTGGGCGGGCGGCTGGACGCGGTCAACGTAATCGATACCGACTGCGCCATCGTCACCAGCGTCGATATCGACCATACCCAGTACCTGGGCCATACGCGCGAGGAAATCGGCTTCGAGAAGGCCGGCATCTTCCGCCCGGGCGTGCCCGCGATCTGTGGCGACCCGATGCCGCCCAAGTCGCTGGTGGCGCACGCCGAAGCGGTCGGCGCCGAGTTGTGGCTGGTGGGGCGCGATTACCATTTCCACGCCGCCAAGGGCCAGGAGCGCCAGCAATGGGACTGGAGCGGCGGCGGGCGCAAGCTTAACGGCCTGGGCTACCCGGCGCTGCGCGGGGCCAACCAGCTGCTCAACGCGGCGGCGGCGCTGGCCGCGCTGCAGGCCATGCGCCCGCGCCTGCCGGTCAGCGCACAGGAAGTGCGCAACGGGCTGGCCTTTGTCGAACTGCCGGGACGCTTCCAGGTGCTGCCGGGGCGCCCGGCGGTGATCCTGGACGTGGCGCACAATCCGCATGCGGCGGCCACGCTGGGGCAAAACCTTGAGAACATGGGGTTCTTCCGCTACACCTATGCGGTGTTCGGCGCGATGCAGGACAAGGACATCGCCGGGGTGCTGCAGCACGTGGCCGACAAGGTCGACCACTGGTGCCTGTGCGACCTGCCGACCGAGCGCGCCGCCAGTGCCGCGGACCTGCTGGCCAAGCTGGAGGCGGGCGGATTCCGCCCCGGGCCGGACGCCACCGCGGCCTGCTTTTCCAGCCCCGAGGCGGCATTCCGCGATGCCATCGAGCGAGCCACCGAGAATGATAGAATTCTGGTCTTCGGATCGTTCTATACCGTCGCCGGCGTGATGGCCTATCGTGCCACGCAGGCTAACTGAAGCAGGCGCCCCGGCGCCCGCTGACCTGGCAACCCCGGCGGCCTTGGCCGATCAATGAGCGGCAAACGCAACGAGCGGCCCCACAAGGCCGTATCACCGAACCAATCTATGGGCCTGCTTTCGCTGTTTTCTTCCCGCAAGGGCAACGACCCGGCACCCGAGCGTGCGCGGCGCCAGCGCACCGACACGGGTGCAGGCATTGCCTCGTCGCGCCGTCTGGCCGATGACTATGCCGACGATACGCTCGACCCCGAATTTCCGCAGAAGCAGCGCGCGCGCCGCCGCCTGATCGGCGCCGTGGTGCTGATGGTGGCCGCCGTGATCGTGCTGCCGATCGTGTTCGAGACCAAACCGCGGCCGGTGTCCGAGGACGTCTCGGTAAAGGTCGCAAACGGGGTCACGGGCGCGCAGGGGGCGCAGAAGCCCCGCGTCGAGCCGCGCAAGGCCGACCCGCTGCCGCCTACGCCGGCGGCGCGCAATGATGCCGAGGCGCTGGACGCCGGCGAGGAAATCGTCAGCGCGCCCAAGCCTGCGGCCACCGCCGCAGCCGCCGCGGACAAGCCCGCGCAACGGGCTGAAGCCAAGCCCGAAGCCAAGCTGCCGGGCAGCGGCAAGTACCTGATCCTGATCGGCGCCTTTTCTTCCGAAGAGCGCGCCAAGGGCTGGCTGGCCAAGCTCAAGGCGAGCAAGGTCCCGGCCTATGTCGAAAAGAAAATGCTGGCCGATGGCGAGCGCATCCTGCTGCGTGCCGGCCCCTTCAGCGACCGTGACGCCGCCGACGCCGCCGACAAGCGCGTGCGCGCGGTGGGGCTGACCTCGAAGGTCGTGGAACAGTAAGGGGCAAGCACGGCCGGCGCCTGTGCCCGGCCGCAAGCAACGATGCAGCCGACTTTCTTCGACTATGCCGTGGTCTTCATCCTGCTGGCCTCGGGCGTGCTCGGCGTGCTGCGCGGCCTGGTGCGCGAGGTGCTCTCGCTGATCGGCTGGGTGGTGGCGTTCTGGGTGGCGTTCCGCTATGGCGCGGTGGCCGCGGGCTGGATGCCTGAATCGATGCCTGGCGGCGAGCTGGCGCGCCATGCGCTGGGCTTCGTGGTGCTGCTGATCGGCACCGTGCTGGGCGCCTCGCTGGCCGGCATGGTGGTCGGGCAGCTGCTGGAGAGCACCGGGCTCAAGCCCGCCGACCGCGGGCTGGGACTGGTGTTCGGCCTGCTGCGCGGCGTGCTGCTGGTGATGGTGATGGTCACGCTGGCCAGCTTGACGAAATTGCCGGAAGAACCGTTCTGGCGCGACGCGGTGAGCCGCCCTTATGTGATGCAGGCCATGGAATCGGTGAAGCCATGGCTGCCGCCGGAGCTGGCGAAGTACGTCAAGACATGAAGCCGGGCATGGTGCCCGGTCGGTAGTACGCAGGCCTTTGGTCCGGGGGATTTCCGGACCAGGCTGCGCCCCCTGATTCAAAGCCTTTCCTGGGAGCTTGGCAATGTGCGGTATCGTCGGTGTGGTTTCAGCCACGCCTGTCAACCAATTGATTTACGACAGCCTGCTGTTGTTGCAACATCGCGGACAGGATGCTGCCGGCATCGCCACCGCCAACGGCAGTACTTTCCACATGCACAAGGCCAACGGCCTGGTGCGCGATGTCTTCCGCACGCGCAACATGCGCAGCCTGCCTGGCGCCGCCGGTATCGGCCAGGTGCGCTATCCGACCGCCGGCTCGGCATCCAGCGAGGAAGAAGCGCAGCCGTTCTACGTGAACGCGCCCTATGGCGTGATCCTGGCGCATAACGGCAACCTGACCAACTGGGAGCAGCTGCGCGAGGAGATGTTCCGCCGCGACCGCCGCCACATCAACACGCATTCGGACACCGAAGTGCTGCTGAACGTGCTGGCCGACGAGCTGCAGCGCGCCAGCAACGGCATGGCGCTGGACCCGGACACCATCTTCACGGCGGTCAGTGGCCTGCACCGCCGCGTGCGCGGTTCGTACGCCATCGCCGCGCAGATCGCCGGCTACGGCATGCTGGCCGTGCGCGACCCGTTCGGCATCCGCCCGCTGTGCCTGGGCAGCGTCGAGACCCCGACCGGCAAGGAATGGATGGTGGCATCCGAGTCCGTGGCGCTGGAAGGCATCGGCTACAAGCTCGAGCGCGACGTGGCGCCGGGCGAGGCCATCTTCATCGACCTGGACGGCAAGCTCTATACCAAGCTGTGCGCCGAGAACGCGGTGCTGACGCCGTGCATTTTCGAGTACGTCTACCTGGCCCGCCCGGATTCGTGCATCGACGGCGTGCCGGTCTATGACGCGCGCCTGCGCATGGGCGACTACCTGGCCGAGAAGATTCGCCAGGAAGTGTCGGCCGGCGACATCGACGTGGTCATGCCGATTCCCGATTCCAGCCGTCCGGCCGCGATGCAGGTGGCCAACCGCCTGGGCGTGAACTACCGCGAAGGCTTCTTCAAGAACCGCTACGTCGGCCGCACCTTCATCATGCCCGGCCAGGCGGTGCGCAAGAAGTCGGTGCGCCAGAAGCTCAACGCCATGGGTGTGGAGTTCAAGGGCAAGAACGTGCTGATCGTCGATGACTCGATCGTGCGCGGCACCACCTCGTTCGAGATCGTGCAGATGGCGCGCGACGCCGGCGCCAACAAGGTGATCTTCGCCTCGGCCGCGCCGCCGGTGAAGTACCCCAACGTGTACGGCATCGACATGCCGACCCGCAGCGAGCTGGTGGCCCATAACCGCACCCACGAAGAGATCGCGAAGATCATCGGCGCGGACAAGCTGGTGTACCAGGACGTGGAAGCGATGAAGCAGGCCGTGCGCGACATCAACCCGGCGCTGAAGGACTTCGATGCTTCATGTTTCGATGGCCGCTACATCACCCGCGATATCGACGAGGCCTACCTGAACCGCCTGGAAACGGCGCGCAGCCAGGCCGACCGCGACGGCACCAATGGCGACACCGAGCGCTCGCAACTGCACCTGCAGCGCTCCGGCGGCAACGAGTAAGCCGTGCCGCCGCTGTCCGCGCGTTGACGAATGCGGAGCCCGGCCGTAACATGGCCGGGCGTCGATTTGATAGTCAGCTTGCGGACGCGGGTCCAGCCCGAAACAGCTAAAGAGATGGCGGTCAGCAACGATTCCCGATGCGCAGTGCCTTCGCGGCGCAGCGATTTCCGGAAGCCGGCCGCCACAGCCTGAAGCCGAAGGCCATTCGCAGAACAGCAAGCCCGTCGATCCGACCACCCGATCGCACGGGCTTTTTTCATGGCCGCGCGCCTGTCCACCTGGCCGGCGCCGGCTCGTCGAAACCATCGCATTCGCGCGGGTACGACCGCGCCCCACCAGCATGAACGAACCGCTCAACCCCGAATCGCTCGGCATCGACACCCTCGGCGTGCGCGCCGGCACGCTGCGCAGCGAATTCATGGAGCACTCCGAGGCCATCTACCTGACCTCGAGCTTCTGCTTCAACAGCGCGGCCGAGGCCGCCGAACGCTTCGCCAACTCGGAAGAGGGCTTCACCTACTCGCGCTTCACCAACCCCACGGTGTCGATGTTCCAGTCGCGCCTGGCCGCGCTGGAAGGCGCGCAGGCCTGCATGGCGACCGCCTCGGGCATGAGCGCGATCCTGTCGGTGGTGCTGTCGTCGATGCAGGCGGGTGACCACCTGGTCAGCTCGCGCGCGATCTTCGGCTCGACCATGACGCTGTTCGGCAATATCTTCTCGAAGTTCGGCGTCGAGACCACCTTCGTCGACCCGAGCGACCTGAACGCGTGGCGTGCCGCGGTGCGCCCGAACACGAAACTGTTCTTCCTGGAAACGCCCTCGAACCCGCTGACCGAAGTGGCCGACATTGCCGCCGTGGCCGACATCGCGCACAACGCGAACGCCCTGCTGGTGGTCGACAACTGCTTCTGTTCGCCGGCGCTGCAGCAGCCGATGAAGTTCGGTGCCGACATCGTGGTGCATTCGGCCACCAAGCATATCGACGGCCAGGGCCGCGTGCTGGGCGGCGCGGTGCTGGGCACGCACGACTTCATCATGGGCAAGGTGTTCCCGTTCGTTCGCACCGCCGGCCCGACGCTGTCGGCCTTCAACGCCTGGGTGCTGCTCAAGGGCATGGAGACGCTGGCGATCCGCATGGAACGCCATTCGGCCAGCGCGCTGGCGCTGGCGCAGTTCCTGGAATCGCACCCGGCGGTGGCGCGTGTGTTCCACCCCGCGCTGAAGTCGCACCCGCAGCACGAGATCGCCATGCGCCAGCAAAGCGGCGGCGGCGCGATCGTGTCGTTCGAGCTGAAGGGCGCCACGCCCGAGCAGCAGCGCGCCAATGCCTGGCGCGTGATCGACAACACCCGGCTGTGCTCGATCACCGGAAACCTGGGCGACACCCGCACCACCATCACGCACCCGTACACCACCACGCACGCGCGCGTGAGCCCCGAGGCCAAGGCGGCCGCGGGCGTGGGCGAAGGGCTGATCCGCCTGGCGGTGGGGCTGGAGTCGGTCGGGGACCTGAAGGCCGACCTGCTGCGCGGCCTGGGCGACTGAGGGCTTACTGCGCCGGCTGTGCTGGTTGTGGCGGCGGGGGCGGCGCGGGTTCGTCGCTGCCGGCCACGGCCTTCACACCTGCGGCCGTGACGTCGTAGGTGGTGCTGACCGCGGTCGTCGCCACGCTGACAGCGGCTGATCCGACGGTAGCCACCGTCGACACCGCGGCACTGCCCACCGCCATCACCATGCAACCGGCCAGCGACGTCGTGGCGCATGCGGCCGCCAGCGCCAGGGTGGCGCGCTGCAAGGGGGCGGAATCTCCGCTATCGTTGCGCACGTTACGACGCAATCCGAGAAATCGAAATGGCATGGACACTGCTGGCCCTGGCAGGGCTGTTCGAGGTGGTATGGGCGATCGGGCTGAAGTACACCGAAGGTTTTACGCGGCACCGCGATCCTCGGCATCATACTCTTCCACCGCGGCGCGGCTGGCCTGCATCGGCCTGATCGTGTGCGGAATTGCCGGGCTCAAGCTGGCGGGCAGCGCCTGAAGCCCGGCATGCGGCAGTCTTAGCGCAGCAGCCGGCGCCGCAGCAGCACGAGGCATACCACCAGCGCCACCACTGCATAGGCGCCCAGCACCGCCAGGTGCAGGCCGACATCCTCCGACGGACGGCCCAGCATCAGCGGCCGGATCAGCGCCACTGCATGCGCTAGCGGCAGTACCTTGGTGGCTGCCTGCACGCCTTCGGGCAACTGTTCCAGCGGGAAGAACACGCCGGACAGCAGCAGCATCGGCGTCATCACCAGGGTCTGGTAGAACATGAAGAAGTCGTAGCTGGGCGCTAGCGCGGTGACGATCATCGCCAGCGCGGCAAAGGCAATGCCGGCCAGCACGATCACCGGCAGCGCCAGCAGCGCGCCGGGCATCTGCGCATAGCCGAGCGCGCCCGCCACCAGCATGATGGCCAGCCCGGACAGCACCGCCTTGCTGGCGGCCCAGGCGATCTCGCCCAGCACCACGTCGCCCAGCGTCAGCGGGGCATGCATGATCGCCTCCCAGGTGCGCTGCACGTGCATGCGCGAGAACGCGGAATACATCGACTCGAAGCTGGCCGACATCATCACGCTGGACGCGGTGGTGCCGGCGGCCAGGAAGGCGATATACGACACGCCGTTGACCTGGCCCACCATCAGCCCCAGCCCGAGGCCGAGGCCGAACAGGTAGATCATGGGGTCTGCGAGGTTGCCGATCATCGACGGGATGGCCAGCTTCTTCCACACCATGTAGTTGCGGTACCAGACCATCATCCAGTTGCGCAGGTTGCGCGGCAGCAGCGGCTGCGGATAGCGCTGGCGCGGTGCCGCGGCAGCGTGGCCGCCAGCGGCCGCGGGGGCAGTGGTGGTATCCGCGCGGGGATCCTGTTCGCTCATGTCAGTCCCTCGGTTCAGTCCCGCATCTCGCGGCCGGTCAGCTTGAGGAACACGTCCTCCAGGTTGGCCGGGCGGTGCAGGTAGCGCACGCCGCTCCTGCCGTGCAGCGCCGCCAGCAGCGGGGCGGGCTCGCGCACATAGCAGAACAGCGTCTCGCCGCTCATTTCAGTACGTTGCGCCAGCGGCGTCAGGCTGCCGCGCAGCGTGTCCAGTTCATCGCCATAGACCTCGACCACGTCGCAGCCGATCTGGCTGTCGATCAACTCGTGCGGCTTGCCTTCGGCAATCTTGCGCCCGCCGTCGATCACGCACAGGTAGTTGCACAGCCGTTCGGCCTCTTCCATGAAGTGCGTGGTCAGCAGGATGGTCTTGCCGCTGGCCATCAGCGACTTCAGGCGCTCCCAGATCAGGTGGCGCGCCTGCGGGTCCAGGCCGGTGGTGGGCTCGTCCATCACCAGCAGGTCAGGGTCGTTGATCAGTGCGCGTGCGACGGTCAGGCGCCGGCGCATGCCGCCGGAGAGGTCGCGCACCTGGGCATCGGCGCGGTTCTCCAGCCGGGCGAATTCCAGCAGCATCGGCACGCGCCGCTCGATCTCGGCCGACGACAGCCCGAAGTAGCGCCCGAAGATGCGCAGGTTCTCGATCACCGAAAAATCCGGGTCGAGGTTGTCGAACTGCGGCACCACGCCCACGCGCATGCGCGCCTGCGGCGCGCGCTCGGGGATGGGTTCGCCGCACAGCGTGAGCGTGCCGGCCATGGGCGTGGTCAGGCCCAGCAGCAGGCGCAGCGTGGTGGTCTTGCCGGCGCCGTTGGGGCCCAGCAGGCCGAAGCACTGGCCGCGAAATACCTGGAGATCGAGGTCGTCGACCACGACCGTGTCGCCGTATTGCTTGCGCACCTTGCGCAACTCTAGGATGGCAGTCAAGGCAGGGTCCGGTGTGGCGCCGCACGGGCGCAATATCCGCCATTATGCCGGTCATCGGCGCAACGCTCAGGTGGCGCAGTGCAGCAAAAAAGCCGCGGCCGCAAAGCGCAGCGGGGCCGGCCTGGCGCGCGGGCATAAAAAAACCGCCAGCGAACTGGCGGTTTTTCTTGCCCGGCGGTGCCGGGCGGCGAAGCGTACTGGATCAGTACATCTTCTTCGGCAGCATCTGCATGCGCAGGCGCTTGCGCAGACGTGCTTCGGCGGCCTTCTTCTTGCGCTTGCGCTCGGTCGTCGGCTTCTCGTAAGCGGTGCGGCTCTTGAGTTCAACGATCAGGCCAGTCTGCAGAATGGCGCGACGGAAACGCCGCATCGCAACTTCAACGGGCTCACCGGGTTTCAAGACGATCTTAGTCAATTCAGTCCTTTAGGGGATTGCCGCAAGGAGCGGCTGGTTCACACGGGGGGAAACTGCGGTCGCCGGAGCGACTGGTATTGCACGCCGGGCTAATGCCCAGGTGCGCCCCCGCGAACCTGAAAGATGTGGACGTTTCAGTCCGTGCAACCAGTGTCAGGGGTGATAGCGCCAGGTCCTATACAACTGGAGCCTGACAGTACCGGTTTCCATGAATGCTATACGCCCGTAACTATGGCATGTATACGACGGCACTGTCAAGAATGTAGTGCAATGCGCGCGCGGGGCGCAGCGTCGGAATTCGCCGTTAGTCTATTTTGGCGCACTTTATGCCGCCGCCTGCGTGGCACAATCTGGCTGCGCTCCCGCCGCTGCGAGGCAAGAGTGCCCACCATGCCTGAGCCGCGCCAACCCGACGACCTTCGCCCCGACCCCGACCACCTGCTGCAGCGCATGCAGGCCGTCGGCGAACGCGCCGCGCGCGGGCGCCTGCGCATCTATTTCGGCGCTTCGGCCGGCGTCGGCAAGACCTTCGCCATGCTGGCCGCGGCGCGCGCGCAGCGCGAGCAGGGCGGCGACTTGGTGGTGGGCGTGGTCGAAACCCATGGCCGCGCCGAGACCGAGGCGCTGGCTGAAGGCATCGAGCGCGTGCCGCTGCACCGCGTGGACTATCGCGGCCGCACGCTGCAGGAATTCGATCTCGACGCCGCCCTGGCACGCCGGCCTGCACTGATCCTGGTGGATGAGCTGGCGCACAGCAACGCGCCCGGCAGCCGCCACCCCAAGCGCTGGCAGGACATCGCCGAGCTGCTGTCGGCCGGCATCGATGTCTGGACCACGGTCAACGTCCAGCACCTGGACAGCCTGAACGAGGCGGTGGCCAGCATCACTGGCATCCGCGTGCGCGAGACCGTGCCCGACGCGGTCTTCGACGATGCCGGCGAGGTGGTGCTGGTCGACCTGCCCGCCGACGAACTGCTGCGCCGCCTGCGCGAAGGGCGCGTGTACGTGCCCGAGCAGGCCCGCCATGCGGTGCAGAATTTCTTCCGCAAGGGCAACCTGATAGCGCTGCGCGAGCTGGCGCTGCGCCGCACTGCCGACCGCGTCGACGACGACGTGCGCGCCTACCGGCAGGAAGCCTCGATCGAGCCGGTCTGGCGCACGCGTGAAGCGGTGCTGGCCTGCATCGGCCACGGCAGCGATGCCGCACAGGTGGTGCGCAGCGCGCACCGGCTGGCCGGGCAGCTCGATTGCGACTGCCATGTGGTGACGGTGTCAGTACCGCGCCTGGCACCCGTGCCCGACGCCCAGCGCGAGCAGCTCGACGAAGCCATGCGGCTGGCCGAGGCGCTGGGCGGGCGTACCGAAACGCTGGCCGGCAGCGACATGGTGGCGGCGGTGGCCGGCTATGTGCGGCGGCATAACCTGACCAAGGTTTTGATCGGCCGGACGCCGGCGCGCTGGACCGATGGCGGGACTTCGTTGCCCGGCCGCGTGCAGGCGCTGCTGGCGCGCGCGCTGGCGCCGTGGCTGGGCGCGCGCGCGTGGCTGTTCGGGCGCACCAGTTTTGCCGATGCGCTGGCTGCGGCGTGTCCCGAGATCGACGTGATCCGCGTGGCGGCCGACAGCGTCCGGCAGGACACCCCCGGTGATGCGCGCATGCTGCCCGGCACCGAGCTGCCGCGGGAACAAGCCCGGCCTGCGCAGTGGCCGGGCCTGCTGTGGGCGGTGGCCTGGTGCGCCGGCGCCACCGCGCTGTCGGCGCTGGCGCGGCCGTGGTTCGACCTGGTCAATATTGCCATGCTGTTCCTGCTGGCGGTGGCCGGCGTGGCGCTGCGCCACGGACGCGCCGCGGGCGCGTTCGCCTCGCTGGTGGCGGTGGGGGCGTTTGATTTCTTCTTCGTGCCGCCACAGCTGTCGTTTGCGGTCAGCGACGTGCAATACCTGGTGACCTTCCTGGTGATGCTGGCAGTCGGGCTGGTGATCGGCCAGCTGACGGCCGGCCTGCGCGAGCAGGCCCAGGTATCGGTGCAGCGCGAGACCGATGCGCGCACGCTGTACGAGCTGGCGCGCGAGCTGTCGGCGGCGCTGACCGACGCGCACATCGTCGGCATCGGCAGCCGCTTCCTGCGCGCGGCGTTCGATGCGCGTGCGGCGTTTTTCCTGGTCGGCGCGGACGGCCGGCTGCTGCCCGCGGCCACGGACGCCGAGGCCGGCGGCGCGGCACAGAGCGATGCCGTCGACCACGTGCTCGCGCAATGGGTCTTCAACCACGGCCAGCCGGCCGGCACCGGCACCGACACGCTGCCCTCCGGCACGGTGCTGTACCTGCCGCTGAAGGCGCCGATGCAGGTGCGCGGCGTGCTGGCGGTGGAGCCGCGCGCCTGGCGCGCGTTTGCGCAGCCCGCGCTGCGGCGCCAGGTCGATGTCTTTGCCACGCTGATCGCGATTGCGATCGAGCGGCTGCACTATGTCGAGGTGGCGCAGCAGGCGCTGCTGACGATGGAGTCCGAGCGCCTGCGCAGCTCGCTGCTGGCCGCGGTGTCGCACGACCTGCGCACGCCGCTGACCAGCCTGATCGGCATGGCCGAGACCCTGCAGCGCGGCACGCCGCCGCTGGCGCCGGAGGTGGCCGAGACCGTCGGCGCCATGCGCGACCAGGCGCGCCGCATGCACGCCATGGTGGCCAACCTGCTCGACATGGCGCGGCTGCAAAGCCGCAGTGTGGCGCTGCGCAAGGAATGGCAGTCGTTCGAAGAGCTGGCCGGCGCGGCGCTGGCGTCGCTGCGCGATGCGCTGGCGCGGCACCGCGTGGTGGTGGCCGACCTGTCGGCGCTGCCGCTGGTGGAATGCGATGGCGTGCTGATGGAGCGCGTGCTGTGCAACCTGCTGGAGAATGCGGCCAAGTACACCGCGCCGGGTACCGAGATCCGCGTGCGCGGCGAGGTCTCCGATGACGCCGTGCAGCTGGTCGTCGAGGACGACGGCCCCGGCGTGCCGGCGGCGATGGCGCGGCAGGTGTTCGAGAAATTCACCCGCGGCGAGCGCGAGTCCGCCACCACCGGGGTGGGCCTGGGGCTGGCCGTGTGCGAGGCCATCGTGCAGGCGCATGGCGGCAGCATCCGCGTCGAGCCGGTGCATGCGCGGGTGCAGGGCCAAGGCACCGGCGCGCGCTTCGTGGTCACGCTGCCGCGCGGCAACCCTCCGGTGCTGGAACCGGAAGCGGCCGGCTTGCCGGCCTGAACCCGACAATCTTTCAAGGATCCGACGCGTCATGCCATTCGAGTTCTCGCCCACGGTGCTGCTGGTGGAAGACGAGCCCCATATCCGCCGCTTCGTGCGCGCGGCGCTGCAGGACGAGGGCTGCACCGTGCACGAGGCCGAGTCGCTGCAGCGCGGGCTGATCGAGGCCGGCACGCGCCAGCCGGACCTGGTGATCCTGGACCTGGGGCTGCCCGATGGCGACGGCGTATCGATGATCGGCGACCTGCGCACCTGGACCGAAATGCCGGTGCTGGTGTTGTCGGCGCGCACCGGCGAGTCTGAGAAGATCCGCGCGCTCGACGCCGGCGCCGATGACTACCTGACCAAGCCCTTCGGCGTGGGCGAGCTGGTGGCGCGCCTGCGCGTGCTGCTGCGCCGCCATGTGCGTGCCGGCGCGCAGGGGCGGGCGCAGGTGGCCTTCGGCGAGATCGCCGTGGACCTGGCCAACCGCCAGGTCACGCGTGCGGGGGAGCCGGTGCACCTGACGCCGATCGAGTTCCGGCTGCTGGCGGTGCTGCTGGCGCATCGCGGCAAGGTCATGACCCACCGCGAACTGCTGCGCGAGGTGTGGGGGCCGTCGCATGCCGACAGCAGCCAGTACCTGCGCGTCTACATGGGGCACCTGCGGCACAAGCTGGAAGCCGACCCGGCCCAGCCTGCCTACCTGCTGACCGAGATCGGGGTGGGCTACCGCTTCGCCGGCTGACCACCGGGTCACTCCCAAAACGCATTTTTGCCGATCACGCGCCGCGTGAGGCTGGCGCTCGCCCGGCGCGCGTCCACTCCCGGTAAACCCGCAACGACATCGAAATCGTTTGACGAATGAATTCAACAGGATAAACTGTTATTCATAAATATGAATTAAGGCAGGAGCACCACATGCAGGACCAACCCGTCTATTTCATCTCGACCGACGACGTCGAGGGTTACCACCCCGCCAACCATGTCGGCACCCTCAACCGCCGGCTGATCGGGCCCGAGACCGTGGGCTCGCGGCACCTGGAAGTGATCCACGGCACCATCGAGAAGGGCAAGGGCGCGCTGCCGCATGCGCATCCCGGCATCGAGCAGGTCTGCTACGTGCTGGAAGGCCGCGCCGTGGCCGAGGTCGGCGGCCAGCGCAAGGAACTGGGCCCGGGCGACTGCTGCTTCTTCCCGCCGGACCAGATGCATGTGTTCACCGTGGTCAGCGACGAGCCGGCCAAAATTCTGGTCATCTATTCCCCGCCATACGAGGAATCCCCCGAGCGCGTGATACGGCCCGCATAAGACGCGGCTGGTCACGGCAAGGGATTTAACAACGACAGGAGACAACCACCGTGAAGTCCTTCAGGAACGCCTTTGCCAGCCTGGTGCTTGGGTGCACCGCGGCGCTGGCTGCCACCCCGGCGCTGTCGGCCGATGAGTTCCCGTCCAGGCCGCTGCGCCTGGTGGTGCCGTTCGCTGCCGGCAGCGGCACCGATGCCGTGGCCCGCCTGACCGCCAAGTACCTGGGCGAGGCGCTGCAGCAGCCGGTGGTGGTGGACAACAAGCCCGGCGCCAACGGCACCATTGCCGCCGAGTTCGTGGCCAAGGCCCCGGCCGATGGCTACACGCTGTTCATGACCACCAACACCACGCATTCGGCCAACCCGTCGCTGATGAAGCAGCTGCGCTATGACCCGGTCAAGGATTTCACGCCGGTCTCGCGCATGGGCAACCTGCCGTTCATGCTGGTGGTCAACCCGGCGCTGCCGGTGAAGACGCTGCGTGAGTTCATCGACTATGCCAAGGCGCATCCGGGCCTGAGCTATGCCAGCGGCAACAGCACCGGCATCGTCTCGGGCGCCACGCTGTCGAAGATGGCCGGGCTGAACATGCTGCACGTGCCATACAAGAGCACGCCGCCGGCGATGACTGATGTCATGGGCGGCCAGGTGCAGGCGATGTTCGTCGACTTTGCCGCGGGCATCGCCAACGTGCGCGCCGGCAAGCTGCGTGCGCTGGCGGTGACCACCGCGCAGCGCAGCGCGCTGCTGCCCGACCTGCCGCCGCTGGCGAGCGTGCCGGAGCTGAAGGGTTTCGACGTGACCTCATGGAACGGCGTGTTCGCGCCGGCCGGGGTGCCGGCGCCGGTGGTGCAGCGGCTCAACCGTGAGCTGGTTGCCATTGCCACCAGCAAGCAGCATGCGCCGCAGTTCCACGCGCTGGGCTTCGAGCCGTTCGGCAGCACGCCGGCCGAGCTCAGCCAGTTTGTCGTGGCCGAGCTGCAGAAGTGGTCGCGGCTGGTGAAGGACGCAGGCATCCAGCCGGAATAGGCGTTCTTCAGGCAACCATCAGGCAACGAACAAGACAACGACATCAGGCAGGTAACGCTATGAATTTCGACCTCTCCGAAGAACAGGCATCCATCGTCGAGGCCGTGCAGCAGGTCTGCACGCAGTTCGACATGGAGTACTGGGACCGCCTGGACAAGTCCGGCACCTATCCGCACGAGTTCTACAAGACGCTGTGCGAAGGCGGCTGGCTGGGCGTGGCGATGCCCGAGGCGTTCGGCGGCGCGGGCCTGGGCATCCTGGAAGCGGCGCTGGTGATGCAGACCATCTCGCAGTCGGGCGCGGGCATGACCGGCGCCTCGGCGGTGCATATGAACGTGTTCGGCCTGAACCCGGTGGTGGTGTTCGGTACTGACGAACAGAAGAGCCGCTTCCTGCCGCCGCTGATCGCCGGCCAGGAGAAGGCCTGCTTCGGCGTGACCGAGCCCGACGCGGGGCTGGACACCACCAAGCTCAAGACGTTTGCGCGCAAGGTGCCGGGTGGCTATTCGGTGAGCGGGCGCAAGATCTGGATCTCGACCGCGCAGGTGGCCGACCGCATGCTGCTGCTGGCGCGCACCACGCCGCTGGAGTCGGTGAAGAAGTCGACCGAAGGGCTGTCGCTGTTCTACACCAAAGTCGACCGCAGCAAGATCGAGATCCGCGAGATCGACAAGATGGGCCGCGCCGCCGTCGATACCAACATGCTGTTTATCGACGACCTGTTCATCCCGGAGGAAGACCGCATTGGCGAAGAGGGCAGGGGCTTCGAATACATCCTGCACGGCCTGAACCCGGAGCGCATCCTGATCGCCGCCGAGGCCATCGGCCTCGGCCGCGCGGCGCTGGCCATCGCCACGCAGTACGCCAAGGAGCGCGTGGTGTTCGGCCGCCCCATCGGCATGAACCAGGGTGTGCAGCATCCGCTGGCGCAGGCCTGGATGCAGCTGGAATCGGCCAACCTGATGATGCTCAAGGCCGCCGCGCGCTATGACGCAGGCCAGTCCTGCGGCGCCGAGGCCAACACGGCGAAGTACCTCGCCGCCGAGGCCGGCCATAACGCGTGCCAGACTGCGATCCTGACGCTGGGCGGCATGGGCTACTCGCGCGAGTACCGCGTCGAGCGGCTGCTGCGCGAGTCCTATATCCCGCGCATCGCGCCGGTCAGCCCGCAGCTGATCATGTGCTTTATCGCCGAGCGCGTGCTGGGTTTGCCCAAGTCGTACTGAGCGGGAGCGACGATGCAAGCAGAGCAAGCGCAGGCGAGCGCGGCCACCGGGCCGCTGGCCGGCATCCGCGTGATTGACATGACCTCGGTCGCGATGGGGCCGTATGCCACGCAGATCCTCGGCGACATGGGCGCCGAAGTCATCAAGGTCGAGCCGCCCGCCGGCGATGTGTTCCGCCATGCCGAGCCGGCGCGGCACGCAGCCATGGGCGCCAGCTTCCTGAACCTGAACCGCAACAAGCAGTTCGTGGTGCTGGACGTGAAGCAGCCCGACGACCTCGCCGCGCTGAAAGCCCTGATCGCCACGGCCGATGTCTTTGTCTCCAACGTGCGGCCGCAGTCGCTGCGCAAGCTTGGGCTGGACTATGCGTCGCTGCGCGCGGACCATCCGCGGCTGATCTACTGCGGCGCCTACGGCTATTCGGAGGAGGGTCCCTACGCGGGCGCGCCGGCATTCGACGACATCATCCAGGCGCGCAGCGGCATGGCGCAATTCCAGGGTGCCAATTCAAACGACGGTCCGCAGTACGTCAATACTATCCTGGCCGACAAGGTGGCCGGGCTGACCGTCGCTTACGCGATCCCGATGGCGCTGTACGAGCGCGAGCGCTCCGGCCAGGGCCAGGCCATCGAGGTGCCGATGTTCGAGACGCTGGTGTCCTTCCTCGCCACCGAGCAATTGGCCGGGCAGACCTTCATCCCGCCGCTCGGGCCGGCCGGCTATCCGCGCGTAATGTCGGCGCACCGCAAGCCCTATCGCACGCGCGACGGCCATGTTGCGCTGCTGCCCTATACCAGCGCCCAATGGCTGCGTTTTTTCGATGTGTCAGGCCATGCGGAACTGGCGCACGATCGGCGCTATGCCACCCCGGCGGCGCGCAGCGCCAATATCGACGCGCTCTACGCCACGCTGGCCGAAATCGTCGCGCAGCGCACCACGGTCGAATGGCTGGACCTGCTGCGCGACGCCGATATCCCGCACAGCGAAGTGCCGCATTTCGACAGCCTGGCCGACGATCCGCACCTGCGCGCCACCGGCATGATGTTCGAATACGACCATCCCAGCGAAGGGCGCCTGCGCGGGGTCGGCATCCCGACGCGCTTCTCGCGCACGCCCGGCAATATCCGCAGCTGGCCGCAGGCGTTGCCCGGGCCAGGCGGCGCGGAGGGCGGCTGACGCGCCATGCCGGTCGACTCCGCCGCGTACAATCCCGGCCAACAGATACTGAAGTCGAGGAAGCCTACGATGGCAGAAAACGAAGCAGCGGAGAAGTCCGGCTACGCCAGCGTCAAGACGGCGCTGCGCGTGATCGAGATCATGGAGATCTATGCGCGCGAAGGGCGCTCGCTGACGCTGACCGAGCTGGCCAGGCTGCTGGGCGCGCCGATGTCGAGCTGCCTGGGGCTGATCCGCACGCTGGCCTCGCTGGGCTACCTGTACGAGACCGGACGCCGCCAGGGCTACTACCCGACGCGCCGGCTGCTCGATATCGCCCAGCGCATCGCGCGCAACGACCCGCTGCTGGAGCGCGTGCAGCCGGTGCTGGAATCGCTGCGCGACACCACCGGCGAGACCGTGATCTTTGGCAAGCTGCAGGACGACGGGCGCGTGCTGTACCTGGAGGCGCGCGAATCCGCCAATCCGGTGCGCTATATCGCCGCGCCGGGCGAGCTGCGCGACGCGCATGTCAATTCGATCGGCCGCGCCATCCTGGGCGCAATGACGGCCAGCGCGCGCGGCGAGCTGCTCTCAGGCCTGTCGTTCGCCGCGCGCACGCCGCGCACCATCGGTTCGGCGCAGGAACTGGAAGCGATGATGCAGGCCTGGCAGAAGCAGGGTTGGTATCCGAATTTCGGTGAGTCGTTCCCGGACCTGGGGGCCATCGCCATGCCGGTAACGATGGGTGGCGTGACCTATGGCCTGTCGGTGGCGGGACCGCTGCATCGGGTCGAGGTTAATGCGGAGGCCATCGTCGCGGCACTGAAGGTTGCCAGCGCTTCGCTGCAGGGATGAGGTAGAACAGAGGAGGGCGTTGCGGCAACCGGTCTGCCGTGACGCTTTGCGCCGAAGCCCAAAACGAAAAAGCCCGGTGCGTTTGCACCGGGCTTCCGTATCGGTTGGCTCCCCGACCTGGGCTCGAACCAGGGACCTGCGGATTAACAGTCCGTCGCTCTACCGACTGAGCTATCGGGGAACAGCTGAGAAAGAAATTATAGCCAGTTTCTCTTTTCTTCGTCAACACCTTTTCGACATTTTGTTCTTGTCAGAAGGTGTCTGGAAGCTTCCGGCTTGCTGCCTGCCGTACGGTGCGAAGGGCATCTCTGCTGGCTTCGTGCCGTCGTGTCGAACAGCGAGGCCGCATTATAGCTACGGTTTTTGCTTTGTGCCAGAAAAAAACCGCCTTGCGGCGGTTTTTTTTCTACGGCACTCGCTCGGCTCAGTCGAATACCGGCGAATCCACGCCGAGGATCTTGTGCAGCTTCGGCGAGGTGGTGGTGTACTGCATGTGGATTTTCTTCTCGGGGAAGATATACGGCGCGGCACCGAACGCGGCCAGCGCGGCCTCGTGGAAGCCCGACAGGATCAGCTTCTTCTTGCCGGGGTAGGTGTTGATGTCGCCCACTGCGAAGATGCCCGGGATATTGGTCTCGAATTTCTCGGTGTCCACCTTGATCTGCTTGCGCTCCAGGTCCAGGCCCCACTCGGCGATCGGGCCCAGCTTGGGCGACAGGCCGAAGAACACCAGCAGGTCATCCACCGGCATGCGGCGGGTCACGCCGTCGGCGCCGGTCACCTTGATCTCGGTGAGCACGCCGTCCTTCTCTTCATAGCCGCCGATCTGGCCGACCACGAACTGCATTTCCAGCTGCTCGCACAGTTCCTTCATCTTGGCGACCGAGGCGGGCGCGGCGCGGAAGCCGTCGCGGCGGTGGATCATCACCACCGACTCGGCCTTGCCGACCAGGTCCAGCGTCCAGTCCAGCGCCGAATCACCGCCGCCGACGATCACCAGGTTGCGGCCATGGAAGCGGCTCGGGTCCTTGACGCGGTAGAACAGCTGCTTGCCGTCGAACTTGTCGAGGCCCTCGACCTTCAGTGTGCGCGGCTGGAACGAACCCACGCCGGCAGCGATGAAGATGGTCTTGGTGATGAAGCGGGTTCCGAGCGAGGTCTCGACGAAGAAGCGGCCGTCTTCGCGGCGCTCAACGACGGCGACTTCCTGGCCCAGGTGGAAGGTGGGCTCGAACGGCTCGATCTGCTTGAGCAGGTTGTCGGTCAGTTCCTGGCCGGTGCAGATGGGCACGGCCGGGATGTCGTAGATGGGCTTGTCCGGATAGAGTTCCACGCACTGGCCGCCGACCACCTTCAGGGAATCGATGACATGTGCCTTGATTTCGAGCAGGCCCAGTTCAAAGACCTGGAATAGGCCCACCGGGCCGGCACCGACGATCAGCGCATCGATTTCCTGTGGCTGGCCGCCTGCCGGGCTGCCGCCGTCGACCTGCTTGGTCGTGTCGGCGACGGGATTTGGAATGCTCAAGTCCATATTCGTCCTGATACGTTTGCGTGGGCCGCTTGTGCCCGGTATTGCGGAAAGCGCGTGGGGACGGCTTTCTTGTTCTGTCAGCGCTGCAGGTATTGCAGCTTGTCAGTGGCGTCCTTCCATTCCTCGGCCTCGGCCAGCGGGGCCTTGGTCTTGGTGATGGAGGGCCAGTTGCGGGCCAGTTCTGCGTTCAGGTCGATGAACTGCTGCTGGTCGCCCGGCACGTCTTCCTCGGCGTAAATGGCGTTCACCGGGCATTCGGCCACGCACACGGCGCAGTCGATGCACTCATCCGGGTCGATAGCCAGGAAGTTGGGGCCTTCGCGGAAACAATCGACCGGACACACGTCAACGCAGTCTGTGTAGCGGCAACGGATGCAGGATTCGGTGACAACGTGAGTCATTTCGGTTCCAAGAAAACAGGTCGGCTTTTAATGGGAAACTGTGGGGCCGCTTCTTGCCGGCGGACGCGCCGCTTCTACCGCATGGTGCCGCATGGCAGCATGGGCTGGACGAGCGCCGGCCGAGGCCTTTCGGAAAGCGATATTGTAGCCGAGGCTTCTGGCAAGAATAGCGGGTCTATATAGTCGGATCAGATAGTTTTCTTATTTCTTTATGTGGTTTTGATTTAACGCATGGCGGCCTGCTGGCATGTCGGCCCGCCAGCGGGCATGATGAAGGCCGCCAGCAGTCACTTGCATCCGTGCCGGGAGACCCGTATGCCACGCCAGCTTTGCCTTGCCAGCCATGCCAGCCTGCGGCGCAGTGCCGCGATGTGCCGGACCTTCGCGCCCATTGCTGTGCTGCTGACGGCATTTCTGGCGCCGATCGGGTCCGTTGCCGCCCAGACCCTGGTCCAGTCGCCGGGCATGGCCGACAGCGTGGTATCGCGCCTGGTGGCGTGGCGCGCGCGCACTGACGCGCCGGTCGCGCTGCCGGCGCTGACCGGGTTCGACTGGGACCACTTCAGCGTGACCGATTCGCCCGCGGGCGACGCCATCGCCCATTGCGGCCGGGCCGGCCTGATGCCGTGCGGGCCGCAGCTGCAGCCGCAGCCGGGCGACCGGGTGCAGGTGCTGCGCTTCGAGCGCGCCGGGGCGCAGGTCTACACCGAGCGCATCATGGCCGGCGACGGCGCCTTTGCCGAGCCGCTGCCGCAGCGGGTGCCGCGCGCCGCCGCCACGCTGGTGTCGTGCCCCGGCACAGACGGACGCCAGCTGTGGTGCCTGCAGGGCAAGGTAAAGGGCAGGGAGGCGCCGCGGCAGCCACAGCCCTTTCTCGATGGTGGTTGAGCGGCAAGAGTGGCCGGGCGCGGCCAGACTTCGGTTAGCATGATGTACTGACCCGGCATCGCCGTCTGGCCCGCTATGATCATCCCGTCCCTGCTCGACACCGACCTGTACAAATTCACGATGATGCAGGTGGTGCTGCATCAGTTCCCGCAGGCGCAAGTGGAATACCGCTTCAAGTGCCGCAACGCGGGCGTCGACCTGACGCCCTATATCGATGAGATCCGCACCGAGCTGGCACACCTGTGCCAACTGCGCTTCACCGACGACGAGCTCGCCTACCTGCGCGGCTTGCGCTTTATCAAGAGCGATTTCGTCGACTTCCTCGGCCTGTTCCACCTGAACGAGAAATATGTCTCGGTGCGGCCGTCCCCGCAGGGCAACGGCGAGATCGAGATCTCGATCATCGGCCCGTGGCTGCATACCATCCTGTTCGAAGTGCCGGTCCTGGCCATCGTCAACGAGGTCTATTTCCGCCGCACCCAGCCCAGGCCCGACCTGGCCGAAGGCCGCCGCCGGCTGGACCACAAGCTGGCCTTGCTGAAGACGCCCGAGTTGGCCGATTGCGTGATCGCCGACTACGGCACGCGCCGGCGCTTTTCGCGCGAATGGCAGGAAGAAGTGCTGCTGACCATGCGGCGCCTGCTGGGACGGCAGCTGGCCGGCACCAGCAACGTCCACTTTGCCCGCCTGCACAATATGGTGCCGCTGGGCACGATGGCGCATGAATACCTGCAGGCCTGCCAGGCCCTGGGCCCACGGCTGCGCGATTCGCAGGTGTACGCGCTGGAGCGCTGGGCGCGCGAGTACCGCGGCGACCTGGGCATCGCGCTGTCGGATACCTACGGCTTCGATGCCTTCCTGCGCGACTTCGACCTGTATTTCTGCAAGCTCTTCGACGGCGTGCGCCATGATTCCGGCGACCCGATGCTGTGGGGCGAGCGCATGGTCGCCCACTATGCCGCCAACCGCGTCGACCCGCGCACCAAGACGCTGATCTTCAGCGACAGTCTCGATATCCCGCGCGTGATCGAACTGTACGAGCGCTTCCATGGCCGCTGCCGGCTGGCCTTTGGCGTCGGCACCAACCTGACCAACGACCTCGGCTATACCCCGCTGCAGATCGTGATCAAGATGGTGCGCTGCAACGGGCAGCCGGTGGCCAAGCTGTCGGACACGCCGGAAAAGACCATGTGCGACGATCCCGGCTACCTGTCCTACCTGCGCCAGGTGTACTCGGTTCAGCCCGCGGCGTAGCAAAATTCAACACCTTGCGCCCGCCATCGCATGCTTTGCACGCGGCGGGCGCCACTATAATCGGCGCATCGCGCGTTCGCCGCGCTTTGCGACCCCCAGCCAGTCCTTATGGAAACCAACGACGCCCGCGACCGCATCTTTGCCCGCATCCGTGCTGCCCAGGGCAGGCCGACCCGGCCGAGCGCGGGTGAGCGCGAGGCCGTGGCCGACTACCTGTCGCGCCACCCGCAGGGCCCGCGCCCGGCGGTGGCGGCCGACCTGGCCGAGGCCTTCCTGGCCCAGGCGCAGCGCATGGCCTCGACCGTGGACCGCGTGGCGACGATGGACGAGGTGCCCGCCGCCACCGCGCGCTTCCTCGACAGCCTGAACCTGGTCCACCGTGCCGTGGCGTGGGACGCGCTGGGCCCGCTGCCGTGGCAGGCCGCGGGGCTGGCGGTGGAATGCCGCCCGCCGGTGCGCGAGGTCGAGGCCGACCACGATCATGGCGACCTGGTCGGCATTACCGGCTGCTTCTGCGCGATTGCCGAGACCGGCTCGCTGATGCTGCTGTCGGGCCCGGCCACCTTTGCCTCGGCCGCGCTGCTGCCCGAGACCCACGTGGCGGTGGTGCCGCGCTCGCGCATTGTCGCCGGCCTGGAAGACGCCTTTGCGCTGGTGCGCAGCGAGCGCGGCGAACTGCCGCGCGCCACCAATATCATCAGCGGGCCTTCCCGCACGGGCGATATCGAGCAGACCATCGTGCTCGGCGCCCATGGCCCATACCGCGTGCATGTGATCCTGGTCGACGAGGCCTGAAGCCGCGGCTTGCGCCGCACGGAATGCGATGCGCCGCTGATGCAGCAAGGCCTGCGCAAGAGGTGCATGAATTACACTTGCACGCTTGCCTGCGTGCCGCGGCTTCGTGCGGGCGGTGCGCCAATGAATGCTGCATTCCCGAGGAGATTCTGCCTGATGCGACGTGCCTCCGTGCTGTTGCCGCTGCTGGCCGCGCTGGCCGCCTTTCCCGCCGTCGGCCATGCCGCGGACCTTGACGGGGCGTCGCTGTCCTCGCTGTGGGGGCTGCCGTTCGCCGGCATCCTGCTGTCGATCGCGGTGTGGCCGCTGGTTGCGCCCAAGTTCTGGCACCACCACTATGGCAAGATCGCCGCGGGCTGGGGGTTGCTGTTCCTGCTGCCGTTCGCGGCAGCGTTCGGCACCCATGCGGCTGTGGCCAGCGCGGTGCACGCGCTGCTGGCGGAGTACATCCCGTTCATCGTTCTGATCGCCTCGCTGTATATCGTGGCCGGTGGCATCTGCGTGCGCGGCAACCTGCACGGCACGCCCGGGCTCAATACCGGCATCCTGGCGCTGGGCACGCTGCTGGCCAGCTTCATGGGCACCACCGGCGCGGCCATGCTGCTGATCCGGCCGCTGCTGCGTGCCAATGACAACCGCCGCCACGTGGCGCACGTGGTGGTGTTCTTTATCTTCCTGGTGGCCAATGCCGGCGGCTCGCTGACGCCGCTGGGCGATCCGCCGCTGTTCCTGGGCTTCCTGAAGGGCGTGGACTTCTTCTGGACCATGCGCAACATCTTCCCGGAGACGGTCTTTATTTGCGTGGTGCTGCTGGCGCTGTTCTACCTGCTCGACCGTCACTACTACCACAACAAGGAAGAGGAACTGCCGCCGCGCAGCGACCCCACGCCGGACTCGGGCGGCATCGCCATCGAAGGGAAGTTCAACTTCGTGCTGCTGCTGGCCGTGATCGGCCTGGTGCTGATGAGCGGGCTGTGGAAGCCGGGCATCTCGTTCGACATCCTGGGCACCGAGGTGCCGCTGCAGGCCGCGGTGCGCGATGCGCTCCTGGTGGTGGTGGCGGTAGTGTCGCTGCTGGTGACGCCGCAGACGGCGCGCGCCGGCAATGAATTCAACTGGGAGCCGATCCTGGAAGTCGGCAAGCTCTTTGCCGGCATCTTCCTGACCATCATTCCAGTCATCGCCATGCTCAAGGCCGGCACCGACGGCGCCTTCTCCGGCGTGATCCGCGCGGTCAGCGACAGCAACGGCCAGCCGGTCGACAGCATGTACTTCTGGGCCACCGGCCTGCTGTCCTCGTTCCTGGACAACGCGCCGACCTACCTGGTGTTCTTCAACACCGCCGGTGGCGACGCGGCCACGCTGATGACGCGCGATGCCTCGACGCTGGCCGCGATCTCGGCCGGGGCCGTGTTCATGGGCGCCAATACCTATATCGGCAATGCTCCCAACCTGATGGTCAAAGCCATTGCCGAGAACCGCGGCGTGCGCATGCCGAGCTTCTTCGGCTACATGCTGTACTCGGGCATCTTCCTGATGCCGCTGTTCGTCATCATGACCTTCCTTTTCTTCCGAGTTTGATGCCATGAAGCCGTCTGTCCTGGTCACCCGCGCCATCTATCCCGAAGTCATTGCGCACCTGGCGCAGTATTTCGATGTCGACGACAACCAGCAGGACGCGGTGCTGGACGCCGCCGCGCTGAAGGCGCGCCTGGCGGGCAAGGCCGGCGTGCTGGCCAACGCTGCCGACCGCATCGACGGCGACGTGGTCGCCGGGCTGCCGGCGCTGCGTGCGGTGTGCAATATGGCGGTCGGCTACAACAACCTGGACGTGCCGGCGCTGACAGCCGCCGGCATCGTCGCCACCAATACGCCGGACGTGCTGACCGAAACAACCGCCGACTTCGGCTGGGCCCTGCTGATGGCCACCGCGCGCCGCGTGACCGAGGCCGAGCACTACCTGCGCGCCGGCAAGTGGCAGCGCTGGAGCTACGACATGCTGGTCGGCATGGACCTGTACGGCAGCACGCTGGGCATCCTCGGCATGGGCCGCATCGGCCAGGCGCTGGCGCGCCGCGCGAGCGGGTTTGGCATGAGCGTGCTGTACCACAACCGCAGCCAGCTGCCGGCGGACACCGAGCGCGCGCTCAACGCGCGCTATGTCAGCAAGGAAGACCTTTTGCGCCAGTCCGACCACCTGCTGCTGGTGCTGCCCTATGGCCCGCAGAGCCACCATGCCATCGGCGCGGCCGAGTTGGCGCTGATGAAGCCGACCGCGACGCTGGTGAACCTGGCGCGCGGCGGCATCGTCGACGACGCCGCGCTGGCGCAGGCGCTACGTGACAAGCGCATCTTCGGCGCCGGCCTGGATGTGTTCGAGGGCGAGCCCGGTGTTCATCCGGACCTGCTGACGGTGCCCAACGTCGTGCTCACGCCGCATATCGCCAGCGCGTCCGAGAAGACCCGCCGTGCGATGGCGATGCTGGCCGCCGACAACCTGATCGCCGCGCTCGACCAGGGCCCGCAGGCCGGCCATCCGTCCACCGTGATCAACCCCGACGTCATGTCGCGGCGCCGCTAAGCCTGCCATCCACCTGTTTCCTGCATGACCCTGATTCCGTTCCTGACGCTGGCCGTGGCGCTGCTCGCGGTCGCCCTGCTGGTTATCGTACTGCTGCGCCAGCAGGCTGCCTCGCCGGGGGCCGAGCTTGGCCGGCAACTGACCGACATGCGCGCGGAAAGCGCGCGCGGCATGGAGCGGCTGGAGCGCGAGGTGCGCACCGAAGTGGCCGGGGCCGCGCGCGGCAACCGCGACGAGTCGGCGCAGCAGATGCTGCGCTTCCAGCAGGCGCTGTCGTCGCAGCTGACCGGCATCGCCACGCTGCAGAACAACCAGATCGACACCTTCGCGCAGCAACTGGCCAAGCTGACCGAGACCAATACCCAGCAGCTCGAGCAGGTGCGCCAGCACATGATGCTGCAGGGCCAGCAGGCGCGCGACGAGCAGGCCGGCACGCTGCGCCGCTTCGGCGACGGGCTGCAGCAGCAGCTGGCGCAGATGTCCGAAGCCAACGAGCGGCGCCTGGCCGAAGTGCGCGCCACGCTGGAGAAGAAGCTGCAGGACATCGAGGCCAACAACGCCGCCAAGCTGGAGGAAATGCGCCGCACCGTCGACGAGAAGCTGCACGCCACGCTGGAGCAGCGCCTGGGCGAATCCTTCCGGCTGGTGTCGGACCGGCTCGAGCAGGTGCACCGCGGCCTGGGCGAGATGCAGGTGCTGGCGCAGGGCGTGGGCGACCTGAAGAAGGTGCTGACCAATGTGAAGTCGCGTGGCACCTGGGGCGAAGTCCAGCTGGAAATGCTGCTGGAGCAGATGCTGACGCCGGAGCAGTACGGCAAGAATGTCGAGACCGTGCGCAACTCGGGCGCGCGGGTGGAGTTCGCCATCCGGCTGCCGGGCAAGGCGGCGGGTGGCGACAATGCGCCGGTCTGGCTGCCGGTCGACGCCAAGTTTCCCAAGGAACAGTACGAGCGCCTGGTGGACGCGCAGGAGCGGGGCGACCCGGACGGCGTGCTCGCTTTCGGCCGCGAACTGGAAGTGGCCCTGCGGCGCGAGGCCCAGACCATCGCCGAGAAATACCTGTCGCCGCCCCAGACCACGGATTTCGCCATCCTGTTCCTGCCGACCGAGGGTTTGTATGCTGAAGTGCTGCGGCGCCCGGGCCTGACCGACCTGCTGCAGCGCGACTACCGCGTGACCGTGGCCGGGCCGACCACGCTGACCGCGCTGCTGAACAGCCTGCAGATGGGCTTCCGCACGCTGGCGCTGGAAAAGCGTTCAAGCGAGGTGTGGGAGGTGCTGGGCGCGGTCAAGACCGAGTTCGGCAAGTTTGGCGACGTGCTGGCCAAGACGCGCGATACGCTGGAACGCGCCGCGCGCAATATCGAGCAGGCTGAAGTGCGCACGCGCCAGATGGCGCGCAAGCTGCGCACGGTGGAAGCGCTGCCGGGCGAGGCCGCGCAGCAGGTGCTTGGCCTCAATGCCGCAGAAGCGGCGGACGCGCCGGAGGCCGCCGAAGACAACGGCGGCTGAACGCGCGGCAGGGAAGGCTCAGGGCAAGCCCCCGAAGGGGGCTGCCGGATTTGCTGCCGGCCTGGGCGCCGGCGCGCGGCTCAGCGCTCGTCTTCGGGCGCCAGTTCGCGCACGTGGACTTCAATGCCGCCGAAACGGGCGGCCACCCAGTTGTAGGCCTTGCAGGCCAGCCACAGCAGGCCGAAACCGATCAGCGCATTCAGGATGATTGCGCTGAAGACCGTGATGGCGGGCAGGTCACCGTAGCGGACGAAGGTGACAAACAGGCCCAGCGACACGATCGGCAGCGAGAAGCACAGGTAGACCAGCACCAGCGCGCGGGCGGTCTTGACGGGGTGGAGGTAGGCGATCTCCTGATTCATGACGGGGGATACTCGAATGGTTCTGAATCGTGCGCCAAGTGTAGCGATTGGTCGATGCCAAGCATAGCCCGCCGTCGGCGGGGGCAGGCGAAAGCCCCGTGCCGGCAGTGCTACGGCCGCAAATGTGCGGCACAAAAACGACACATTGCTACCGGCGTGTGGCAAGCGCTTGCGTGCAGCTCCTGCCGGTCCGGCTAGACCAGTCCGTCGAACAGCATCACCTCGACCGCATCGCCGGCCTTGACCGAGTCTTGTTCGTGGCCGAGCACGATAAAGCAGTTGGCCTCGCTCATCGAGCGCAGCACGCCCGAGCCCTGCTGGCCGGTAATGCGCACTTCCCACTGGCCGTCGCCGGCGCGCGCCAGGATGCCGCGCTGGTACTCGGTGCGGCCGGGCTTCTTGCGGATGGCTTGCGCGCTGCGCACGCGCAGCAGTGGTAGCGGTGCCACGCTGGCGCCCATCAGCCGCTGCAGCGCGGCGCGCACGAAGTGGTAGAAGGTCACCATCACCGCCACCGGGTTGCCCGGCAGCCCGAACAGCAGCGCGTCGCGGCCGTTGGAATTGATGCGGCCGAAGGCCATCGGCCGGCCCGGGCGCATCGCGATCTTCCAGAACGTGACATCACCCAGGCGCGCCATGATCTGCTTGGTGTAGTCGGCCTCGCCGACCGAGACGCCACCGGAGGTGATGACCGCGTCGGCGGTCTCGCAGGCGGTGCGGAAGGCGGCTTCGAGCGCGTCGGGGTCGTCGCGCACCACGCCCATGTCGAGCAGGTCGACGTTCATCCGGCGCAGCATGCCGTGCAGCGTGTAGCGGTTGGAGTCGTAGACGCAGCCGGGATCGAGCGGCTCGCCGATCGAGCGCAGCTCGTCGCCGGTGGAGAAGAACGCCACGCGCAGGCGCCGGCGCACGCGCACCTCGGCCACGCCCAGCGAGGCCAGCAGGCCCAGGTCGGCGGGTTGGAGGATGCGCCCGGCCTGCAGCGCGGCCTGGCCGCGCGCCAGGTCTTCGCCGCGCAGGCGCCGGTTGTCGCCGGTGCGCACGCAGTCGGCGGCAAAGCGGATGCGCGCGCCGTCGTCCACGGCTTCCACGAATTCCTGCGGCACCACGGTGTCGCAGCCGGCCGGCATCACCGCGCCGGTCATGATGCGCACCGCCTGCGCCGCCGTGGGCGCCAGCGCGCCGGCACCTCCGGCGAAGGCGCTGCCGATGACTTCCAGCTCGACTGTGGCGGTCTGCGCGGCAGCCAGCGCGGCGCCCTGGAAGGCATAGCCGTCCATCGCCGAGTTGTCATGCGCCGGCACGTCGATGGCCGATACGATGTCCTCGGCCAGCACGCGGTCCAGGGCGCTGCGGATCGGCAACTGCTCGACGCCGCGCACCGGCTCGACCACCTCGCCGATGATGCGGTTGGCCTGGTCCACCGGCAGGGCGGCGGGGTCGTAGTCGGAAAGGCAGGAGATGACGGATTGCAGGGTGGGCATGGTGGCTCAGCGCGTTTCGTGCGTGCGCAGTTCGTCCAGGGTGTTGATATTGGCAAAGGCCGCGGCGTCGTCGAACAGCACTTCGGCCAGCCGGTGCGAGGCGGCCCAGGTCTCGATCTTGCGGCCGCCGCCGGAAAGATAAGCCACCAGGCTGTCGAGCGCACTGACCGGCATCAGGCAGAACACAGGTTGGGTCTGGCGCCGGCCGTCCTGGTCCAGCGTGACGGGGATCGCCAGGTCCGCGCCTTCGGTCTCGATTGCCTGCGCCAGGCGTGCCACCAGGTCGGTCGGCAAGAACGGCGAATCGCAGGGCGCGGTCACCATCCACGGCGTGGCGCATTGCTCCAGGCCGGCCAGCATCCCCGCGAGCGGGCCGGCGAAGTCGGGCACGGAATCGGTGTAGACCGGCACGCCGAAGGACTCATAGGCGGCGAGGTTGCGGTTGGCATTGATCATCAGCCCGCCCACCTGGGGGGTAAGGCGCATCATCGTGTGCATGGCCATCGGCGTGCCGTGCAGCGGCTGCAGGCCCTTGTCGGTGCCGCCCATGCGGCTGCCCCTGCCGCCTGCGAGGATCAGGCCGGTGATGTCGTCGCGTGCAATCATGGATTGTGTGTGCGGCGGGGTCAGCCGCCGATATAGGACATCTCGATCTTGCGCTCGGCACGCTTGGCGCGCACCGTCGGGTCGCTGCGCTGCTCGGAATAATTGTCGGTGCGGCCCTGCCACACCTGCGCAATCGCATTGGAGATTTCCAGGTCGCTGTAGCCGCCGCGCAGCAGCGCGCGCAGGTCGAAGCCCTCGGTCGCGAACAGGCACAGGTAGAGCCGGCCTTCGGTGGACAGCCGGATGCGGCTGCAGTCGCCGCAGAAGGCGTGGGTGACGCTGGAGATCACGCCGATCTCGCCGCTGCCGTCGCGGTAGCGCCAGCGTTCGGCGGTTTCGCCGGAGTAGTTGGCCTGCACCGGTTCGAGCGGAAATTCCGCATCGATGCGCTTCACCACCTCGGAGGACGGCAGCACTTCATCCATCTGCCAGTGGTTGCTGGCGCCCACGTCCATGAACTCGATAAAGCGCAGGATGATGCCGCTGTGGCGGAAGTGGCGCGCCATCGGCACGATTTCCTGGTCGTTGGTGCCGTGCTTGACCACCATGTTGACCTTGATCGGCGCCAGTCCCACGGCCTGCGCGGTCTCGATGCCGTGCAGCACGTCGGCGACGGCGAAGTCCACGTCGTTCATGCGGCGGAAGGTGGCGTCGTCGATCGCGTCCAGGCTGACGCTGACGCGCGTCAGTCCGGCGTCGCGCAGCGCGCGCGCCTTGCGCGCCAGTAGCGAGGCGTTGGTGGTGAGCGTCAGGTCCAGCGGCTTGCCCGAGACGGTCTCGATCTTCGCCAGCATCTCCACCAGGTGCTCGATGTTCTTGCGCAGCAGCGGCTCGCCGCCGGTCAGGCGGATCTTCTCGACGCCGTGGGCGACGAACAGGCGCGCGGTGCGCTCGATCTCCTCGAAGCTCAGCAACTCGGAATGCGGCAGGAAGGTGTAGTCCTTGTCGAAGACTTCCTTCGGCATGCAGTAGACGCAGCGGAAGTTGCAGCGGTCCGTCACCGAGATGCGCAGGTCATGCAGCGGCCGGCCGCGGGTGTCTGCCACCAGGCCGGTGGGGGCAGCCAGCTTGCCGGGAATGCTGGGCGTCATCGAGCGGTAGCGATGGTCGCGCAGGTCGAAAATCGGAATGACGGATTCGGTCATGGCCTGTGGGTGGGCACGGCGTCCGGGGAGCGGCATGGCGGCGTGGCCAAATCAGGGGCGCTCGAGGGCCGGATGCCTTCTGCTGCCATTCTAGCCGAGGCGGGGGCGGGGCACCCGCATCCCCCGGTGATGGCGGGGATTCATCCGGCCGGCTGCCCATGAAAAAAGGGGACGGCGTGGCCGTCCCCTTCTTGCTTTGGCTGCGGTGCAGCGGCAATGCTTACTGCTGCGATGCCATCTCCACTTCGCGGCCACCGGTTTCCACCAGGATCATCGGGCCGTGGGGCAGCGGCGGCAGCGCCTTGCGCTCGCGCTGCACGCGCGGGGCGGGCGCCATGCGGGCGGCGGCTTCCTGGGCCGAACGCAGCTTGTCGCTGTCGGTATGGACCCATTGCAGGCCGGCGGTGGCCAGCATCGGTTCCAGGTTCTCCAGTGCTGCCGGGGTGGCCGACGCCGCCGGTGCGGCCGGCGCTGCAGCAACCACCGGGGCTGCAGGGGCGGACACCTCGGCCGGTGCGGCTTCGGCCACAGGGGCGGCGACCGGTGCAGCGGCAGGTGCCGGCACGACCGGAGCCGCTTCGACGGCCACGCTTGCGGTGGTTTCGACGATCGCTTCGGCGGCAACGGCTTCTGTGACGGCAACGGCTACCGGGGCAGCTTGCTGGGGCACGGGCTCGGCAGCCGGCGCGGTCAGCGGGGCGGCCTCGGCGACCGGCGCGGGCGCCACGTCTTCCGGCACGGCGATGCGGATCGCTTCGACGGCCTCGGCTGCGGCGGCCACGGCCACGGCAGCTTGCGGTGCGGGCTCGGCCGGCACGGCGGCTTCAGCGCGCACCGGGGCAACGCCTTCGGCAGCGGCGGCTTCTTCGTCGCCTTCGCCTTCACCTTCACCCTGCGCACCTTGCGCCGACTCGTCGCGCTCACGGCGATAGCGGTTGCGGCCACGGCGGTTGCGGCGACGGCGCTCTTCGCCCTCAGCGGTCTCGGCGGCGCTCTCGGCACCTTCCGGCAGCTCGGCGCGGACGGCTTGCGTCTCTTCGGTCACGGCCTGGGGCAGCACGCCCAGGGCCTGGGCGGCGGCGATGGCTTCCGGCTGCGGTGCTTCACCGGCTTCGGCTTCTCGCAGTTCACTGCGTTCGCGCTGGCGTTCACGCTGGCGCTCGCGGCGTTCCTGGTTGCGGTCGCGGCGGCCTTCCTGACGGCCCTCCACGCGTTCGCCCTGGGCACGCTCGGCTTGCACGGCCTCGCCCTGGCGGGCCAGGGCCGGGGTGGCCTGGCCTTCACCTTGCTGGCGCGGCTGGCGGCCCTGGCGTTCGCCACGGCCCTCGCGTTGCTCGCCGCGCTCGGCACCCTGGCGCTCACCACGTTCCGCGCGCTCGGCACGGTCGCCGCGCTGGCCACGGCCCTGGCGCTCGCCACGCTCACCACGTTCCGTGCGCTCACCACGTTCGGCGCGGTCGCCACGCTCACCACGCTGGCCGCGGCCTTCGCCGCGCTGGCCGCGCTCGCGCCGGCCTTCGGCGCTACGGGTCTCGGTTGCAGCTGCCGGCTTGGCCGGCTCCACCACCGGCGGGGTCGCCGGACGGGCACCGAACAGGCCCTTCAGCCAGGCGATAAAGCCGCCGCTGACCACCGGCTGGGTGGCCGGCACGGGCGGGGCGACCGGGGCTTCCGGCTTGGGCGCGCGCTCGGGGCGCGGCACCGATACCGGCGCCGGCTGTTCCGGGGTGATGCCCTTGACCGCGGCTTCCTGGCGCGGCTTGGCTTCTTCCTTGCGGCGGCTGCTGTAGCTGGTGTCGGCTTCCAGTTCCTTGGCGGCAGCCTCGGCCATGCGGTAGCTGGCGGTGCTCTCTTCCAGGCGCGGGTCGTCGTGGCGCAGGCGCTCCAGCTTGTAGTGCGGCGTTTCCAGGTGCTTGTTGGGGATCAGCAGCACATTGACCTTGAAGCGCAGCTCGATCAGGTTGATTTCCTGGCGCTTCTCGTTCAGCAGGAAGGCGGCTACCTCCACCGGCACCTGGCAGTGGATGGCGGCGGTGTTTTCCTTCATCGCCTCTTCCTGAATGATGCGCAGCACCTGCAGGGCGGACGATTCGGTATCGCGGATATGGCCGGTGCCGTTGCAGCGCGGGCAAGTGATGTGCGAGCCCTCCGACAGCGACGGACGCAGGCGCTGGCGCGACAGCTCCATCAGGCCGAAGCGGCTGATCTTGCCCATCTGCACGCGCGCGCGGTCGTGGCGCAGCGCGTCCTTCAGGCGCGTTTCCACGTCCTTCTGGGCCTTGCCCGACTCCATGTCGATGAAGTCGATCACGATCAGGCCGCCCAGGTCGCGCAGGCGCAGCTGGCGGGCGATCTCGTCGGCGGCCTCGAGGTTGGTGCGCAGCGCGGTTTCCTCGATGTCGGCGCCCTTGGTGGCGCGGGCCGAGTTCACGTCCACGGAGACCAGCGCCTCGGTGTGGTCGATCACGATGGCGCCGCCAGAGGGCAGCATCACCATGCGCGAGTAGGCCGACTCGATCTGGTGTTCGATCTGGAAGCGCGAGAAGAGCGGCACGTCGTCCCGGTACTTCTTCACGCGGTTCATGTTGTCAGGCATCACCACGCTCATGAAGGCGCGGGCCTGTTCGTAGATCTCGTCGGTATCGATCAGGATCTCGCCGATATCCGGCTGGAAGTAATCGCGGATGGCGCGGATGACCAGGCTCGATTCCAGGTAGATCAGCAGCGGAGCCTTGTTGTCGCCGGCGGCGCCGTCGATGGCCTTCCACAGTTGCAGCAGGTAGTTCAGGTCCCACTGCAGTTCCTCGGCCGAGCGGCCGATGCCGGCGGTCCGGGCGATGATGCTCATGCCTTCCGGCACGGTCAGCTGCGCCATGGTTTCACGCAGTTCCTGCCGGTCCTCGCCCTCGATGCGGCGCGACACTCCGCCGCCGCGCGGGTTGTTGGGCATCAGCACCAGGTAGCGGCCGGCCAGCGAGATAAAGGTGGTCAGGGCCGCGCCCTTGTTGCCGCGCTCTTCCTTCTCGACCTGGACGATCAGTTCCTGGCCTTCATGCAGGGCATCCTGGATGCGCGCGTTGCGCACGTCGATGCCTTCCTTGAAGAAGGCGCGGGCTACTTCCTTGAACGGCAGGAAGCCGTGGCGCTCTTCGCCGTAGTTGACGAAGCAGGCTTCCAGCGAGGGTTCGATGCGGGTGATGACACCCTTGTAGATGTTGCCCTTGCGCTGTTCGCGCCCGGCAGTCTCGATGTCGATATCGATCAGTTTCTGACCGTCGACAATGGCGACGCGCAATTCTTCCTGTTGCGTCGCGTTGAACAGCATGCGTTTCATCGCAATACCTCACTCCAGTGTCGCGGGTGGCACCGTCTGGGCGGTGTCCGCGGCGATCTATGGAGCACGCGAGGGAGCGAGCGAGGCGCGAGAATTGCCGGAAAGCGCCGCTGCGCGGGATAGGCGAGCGGCTGGGCGCGGGTGAAAGAGAGCGATGACGTCGGGGTAACGTCCGCGGGGCAGGAGAGAACACCGGAGGCTGCTCTTGCGCAGACATCCGGCGCGTTCCCGTGCCGGAGGCGATGCTGAACGCCGGCGCAACCGGCGCCGGCGGCATCGCGGCCGGCCGCGGAAGGCCTAGACGCGTCAAAGAGCAAATTTTTCGGACACGGCATGGTTGCCGTTGCTGCCTGACTGCTCCTGGCGGGCGCACCTACTACTTCTTGGAATTCTGCGACCGGGCGCCGGTATTTCCAGTCAGGCGGCAGGCTAACCTGCCGGCCGGCACCGTTTCCCGGTGCGGGCAGGACTTCTCTCACCGAAGCGGATGCCGGCAGTGGCATCCGCCTTTAAATTCTGTTTTACCTGAACACTCAGTTCCCACGTCACCGCCTGCCTCGCCGAAGCCTCCTTTGGGCGACTTCCTGCATGCCGGCGGCACCGTGCGTGCTGCTTCTTACTGCCATTTGCCCGTCTGGCGCTTGGCGGAACGCAAAGTTGCGGGAGACGGGCGGGGTTGGCGGCAACCCCAAGTGTAGAATGCGAAAAATCCAAGAAAACTCGAAGATCAATCGCTTACACAGGTCTTGCGCTGCCGGCCACAAGCCGGGACAGCGAGGAAATTATATTGAAAATGAATGAGTTACGCCATCAAATTGAAAAGGCTGCCGAAGCTGCGCCGGCCAGCCCACAGGTGGCGTATGTCACGATTGACGAAGGCTCGGAAGGTCAGCGCATTGACAACTTCCTGCTGAAGGTGGCCAAGGGCGTGCCCAAGAGCCATATCTACCGGGTGCTGCGTTCGGGTGAAGTTCGCGTCAATAAGGGCCGGATCGATGCCACTTATCGCCTGCAGTCGGGTGATGTCGTGCGCATTCCGCCAATGCGGGTGGCGAATTCGGCGCAATCGGACAATGCCCAGCATGTGCCAGCGGGCGAATTCCCGGTGCTGTTTGAGGACGCCCAGCTGCTGGTGATCAACAAGCCGGCCGGCGTGGCCGTGCACGGCGGCTCGGGCGTGGCCTTCGGTGTGATCGAGCAATTGCGCCGGTCCCGGCCCCAGGCCAAGTTCCTGGAACTGGTGCACCGGCTCGATCGCGAGACCTCCGGCATCCTGGTGCTGGCCAAGAAGCGCTCGGCGTTGGTCCACCTGCACGAGCAGATTCGCGGCAGCGCGATGGACAAGCGCTATTTCGCCTGCGTGGCCGGCGAATTCCCGAACGCGCGCCAGCATGTGAAGCTGCCTCTATATAAGTACAGCACGCCGGACGGCGAGCGCCGGGTGCGGGTGCAGGCCGACGGGCTGGCCTCGCACACCGTGTTCAACCGGGTCGAGGCCTTCCAGGGCTTCACCCTGCTGGAGGCCGAGCTGAAGACTGGCCGTACCCACCAGATCCGCGTTCACCTGGCCCACTCGGGCTTCCCGATTGTCGGGGACGAAAAATATGGCGACTTCTCGCTGAACAAGGCGCTGGCGCGTTCCGGTGCCAAGCCGGGCCTCAAACGCATGTTCCTGCACGCCCACCGGCTGGTGTTTATCCACCCGGCCACGGGCGAGCCGCTGGCGGTGGAAGCGCCGCTGCCCGACGAGTGCGTCGGATTCCTGCAACAATTGCGTGAACTGCATGCCCCGGAGTAGGGTAGTGCATCAAACGCCACAAGGACTTCCATGGCCAGGCAACAATTTGACCTGATCGTTTTCGACTGGGACGGGACGCTGATGGACTCGACCCCGACCATCGCCAAGTGCATCCAGCTTGCCAGCCGCGACCTGGGCCTGCCGGTGCCGGATGACAGGGCCGCCAGCCACGTGATCGGGCTGGGCCTGAAGGATGCGCTGTCTTACGCGGTGCCGACGCTGGACCCCGCCGACTACCCGCGCCTGGCCGAACGCTACCGCTACCACTTCCTCGCTCGCGACGCCGACCTGGTGCTGTTCGACGGCGTGCGCGAAATGCTGGAGACCCTGCGCGGCGAACACTATTTTCTTGGCGTGGCCACCGGCAAGACCCGCGTCGGCTTGCAGCGCGCGCTGGCCGCGAGCGGCCTGACCCGCCTGTTCGACGCCACGCGCTGTGCCGACGAAACCTTCTCCAAGCCACACCCGGCCATGCTGCACGAGCTGACCCGCGAGCTGGGCCAGGACGTGGAGCGCACGGTGATGGTCGGCGACACCACCCATGACCTGCAGATGGCGGCCAATGCCGGCGCCAAGGGGATTGGCGTGTGCTATGGTGCACATCCCGCAGATTCGCTGCGCGCGATGGCGCCGCTGCATTGCGCGACCTCCATCCCCGACCTGACCGACTGGCTGCTTGCCCATGCCTGAGGCAGCGGCCGGCCAGGCACCGGTGCGGCTGTGCGCTGCCGCGGACCTGGAGGAAGGCGGCCTGGGCGTGCGCTTCTCGGTGGCGCTGGACCAGCGCGAGATCGGCGCCTTCGTGGTGCGTTTCGACGGCGCCGCGCACGGTTACCTGAACCAGTGCGCCCATGTGCCGATGGAGCTGGACTGGCAGGAAGGCCGGTTCTTCGATACCTCAGGCCTATACTTGATGTGCGCCACACATGGCGCGGTTTATGCGCCGGACAGCGGCGAGTGCGTCGGCGGTCCCTGCCGCGGTGCATCGCTGGCCAAGCTGCGCATCGAGGAGCGCGACGGCCACGTCTACTGGTTGCCGGAAGCGCCATACCGGATCGCTGCGCGCATGGACGGTGCCTGAATGACGGGTAGGGCCGGCGGTCGGGCCGGCCGTTGTATTTCCAGGCCTGGGTTGCCAGGCGTTTCCACGAGCGATTTGCATGACAGAACAACAGAAGCCGCCATCGGGTGAATCGGGTCAGCCGGACGAGCACAAGCCAGCCGGCGAGGGTGAGCCGCGCGAAGGGGCGCCCCAGGCGGAGTCCGAGCGCCTGGTCACCGCACCGCGCGCCGACTACCCACTGGAAGACGAATTGCGCGCCGGCGACGACGCGGCAAGGCGTGAAGCGCGCGAGCGCGAGGCGCGCATGGCCGGTGCCACCGCGGGGCCCCCGGTTGGCAGCGGCACCGGCTGGGAGCGCGATCTGCTGGAAAAAGTGCTGACCGCATCGCTGCGCGAGCAGCGCGCGGCACGGCGCTGGCGCATCTTCTTCCGATTTGTCGGGCTGGCGTTGCTGGGGCTGCTCCTGGTCGCGGTGTTCGACTTCAAGGGCGATGGCACCATCGGCACCGGGGGCCGCCATACGGCCATGGTCACGCTGGAGGGCGAGATCGCCGCGGGCACCCCGGCCAGCGCGGAGTCGATCAATGCCTCGCTGCAGGCGGCGTTTGCTGACAGCAATGCCGCCGGCGTGATCCTGAAGATCAACTCGCCGGGCGGATCGCCGGTGCAGGCGGGCATCATCAACGATGAGATCCAGCGGCTGCGCAAGCTTCATCCGTCCAAGCCGTTCTATGTGGTGGTGGAAGAGATCTGCGCCTCGGGCGGCTATTACGTGGCCGCGGCGGCCGACAAGATCTATGTCGACAAGGCCAGCATCGTGGGCTCGATCGGCGTCCTGATGGATGGTTTTGGCTTTACCGGGCTGATGGACAAGCTGGGCGTGGAGCGCCGGCTGTACACCTCGGGCGCCAACAAGGGCATGCTGGACCCGTTCTCGCCGCAGGTGCCCAAGCAGAAGGCCTTTGCTGAAGCCATGCTCAAGCAGATCCACCAGCAGTTCATCGACGTGGTCAAGGAAGGGCGCGGCGACCGGCTCAAGGATGATCCGGAGCTGTTCTCCGGCCTGTTCTGGTCGGGTGAGCGCGCCATAGAGCTGGGCCTGGCCGACGGGCTGGGTAGTGCCGACTATGTCGCGCGCGATGTGCTCAAGGCCGCGGACATCGTCGACTACACCGTCAAGGAAAACATCGCCGAGCGCGTGGCCAAGCGCTTTGGCGCGGCAGTGGGCTCAGCGGCGATGAAGACCATGCTGTGGAGCAACCGCATGCAGGGCATGCACTGAGCCTGGATGGTGCTGCGGCAATGACAAAGGGGGCGTTCGCGCCCCCTTTGTCATTGCTTACATGGCCAGTAGCGAGAAGATCGCCGGGCGCTTGTGCAGGTCGATCCGCTCGGGACGCCAGTCTGACAGCGGCAGCGTGACGATGGTCTCGCCCGGCAGGGTCAGGTCCACGGCCACGGACAGCAGCGTGGTGCCGGCGCAGTGCTGGCGCATGGCTTCCAGCAGCGCCGCATTGCGGTAGGGCGTTTCGATGAACACCTGGGTCTGGCTGGACTTGCGCGAGCGCTGCTCCAGCTCACGCAGGCGCTGCGCGCGCTCGCCGGCATCGACCGGCAGGTAGCCGTTGAAGGCAAAGCTCTGGCCGTTCAGGCCCGAGCCCATCACCGCCAGCAGGATCGAGCTGGGCCCGACCAGCGGCCGCACGCGGATGTGGCGCGCATGGGCCAGCCGTACCAGGTCGGCGCCGGGGTCGGCCACCGCCGGCACGCCGGCCTCGGACAGTAGGCCGCCGTCTCGGCCGGCTTCGAGCGGGACAAGTAGCGCGGCCAGGGCGTCGGCGCGCGTGTTGACGTTCAGCTCGCGGATCTCGATCTGCTGGATCGGGCGCGCCAGCGGCGTGGTCTCGCCCAGCTTCTTCAGGAAGGCGCGCGCGGTCTTGGCGTTCTCGGCGACGAGGTAATCGAGGTTGGCCGCGACCTGCTGCACGCCGGCCGGGATCACGTCGGCCAGTGGGTCGGCTTCGTCGCGCTTGCCGAGGGTATTGGGGATCAGGTAAAGAGTGCCGCTCATCGTGGGCTCGTGCGGGTCATGCGGAAAGAAGAGGGTAGCCGGCCTGGCGCAGCATGCCGGTCAGCGCGATCAGCGGCAGGCCGACCAGTGCGGTCGGGTCGTCCGACTCGACGCGTTCCAGCAGCGTGATGCCCAGGCCTTCGGACTTGGCGCTGCCGGCCACGTCGTAGGGGCGCTCCAGCTGCAGGTAGGTTTCGATTTCAGCGTCGGTCAGGTCGCGCATGGTCACGCGGGTCTGCACGTCGGCCAACTGCACGGTGCCGGTGCGTGCGTCCAGCAGGCACAGGGCCGAGTGGAAGGTGGCGGTGCGCCCGCGCATGCGGCGCAGTTGCGCCACGGCTTTCTCGTGCGTGCCGGGCTTGCCCATCTGTTCGCCGTCCAGGGTCAGCACCTGGTCCGAGCCGATCACCAGCACGCCCGGATGGCGTGCGGCAATGGCTTCGGCCTTGCGCTGTGACAGGCGCAGCGCGGTGGCTTCGGGCGCTTCGCCGGCAAGCGGTGTTTCGTCGATGTCGGGCACGGCCACCTCGAACGGAATGCGCAGGCGCGCCAGCAATTCGCGGCGGTAGGGCGAGCCGGAGCCAAGGATCAGGCTTGGGCGGGGGTCTGGGGACATAAGTAATGGAATCGGAACAGGAAGCGAAACAGTAAAAGGTGCGGCCCGCGTTGCAAGACCTTTGACCTCGGCACGGTTTACGTCGTACAATCGCGCGTTTAGCCGCATCCGCACCCGGGCGCAGTGCCGCCAATGTGTGCGGCCCGTAGTCCGACAGGCGTGGAATGTGGTGAACCAGTCATTGTATAGCGACCGGAGCCACGCACATGACCCAGCCGATTGACCTGCGCGCGCTTGATCTCTTCGCCTTGTGCCGGAAGGGTGAAAGCCTGGCCGGCGACGTGGCGGTGCGGGATTTGCCGCGCATCTTAGCCGAGACCGCCGCGCAAGCGCCAGCCTCGGCACCCGATGAGACGTTTGCCTATACGGCCACTGGCTTCATGCGTGAAGAGGCGGCCGAGCCGGGCGCCCCGGTGGCGCGGCGGCTGTTTCTCGACGTGACCGTGCAGGGCCGGATATGGCTGGATTGCCAGCGCTGCCTGGCCCCCTATGCCGAGCCGATCGATACGGCAACGCGTTTCGAGGTGGTGGAGAGCGAGGAAGCGGCCGACGCCGCGCCGATGGACGACGACGAAGTCGACGTGATCGCCGGCTCGAAGCATTTCTCGCTGCTGGACCTGATTGAAGATGAAGTGCTGCTGGCGTTGCCGGTGGCCCCCAAGCATGACGTCTGCCCGACGGTGCACGAAAGCCTCGTGACCGGTTCGGACGGCGAGGCGCAGCCAGAGGCTGAGCCTGAGGAAGAAAAGCGACCTTCGCCCTTTGCGGCGCTGGCCGGCCTGAAGACCAAGCATTGATGCCGCCGACAGGCGGTGCGCAAGGTCTTGCAGGTGAATCTGAAGCATCCGGCCGGGCCCCGGCTACGCCTTGGGCGGGATGCGTGTGTTAATATTGAAAAATTCTCGAAGGAGTCATCATGGCTGTTCAACAGAACAAGAAGTCGCCGTCCAAGCGCGGCATGCACCGTTCGCACGATCACCTGTCGGCCGCGCCGCTGGCAGTTGAGCCGACCACCGGCGAAACCCACCTGCGTCACCACGTCAGCCCGAACGGCTACTACCGTGGCCGCAAGGTCATCAAGACCAAGAACGACTGATAGCTTCGTTCGGCGTGACGTTGCGTCTCGCTCGCGCATGCCTGTAGGTCGGACACTAAAAGTGTCAGAGACAAAAAAGCGGCAAGATCGTTGCCGCTTTTTTGTTGGGCGCTCGGATTTCCCGCCGGGCGTGGCGTGCGCCGCCGCGCTATCCGTACCAGGAACAATGACGATCAAAATCGCTATCGACTGCATGGGCGGCGATCACGGAGTCTCCGTGACGGTGCCTGCGGCGATCAGTTTTCTATCCCGCCACGACGACGCCGAGATGGTGCTGGTCGGCTTGCCCGACCCCATCCGGACGCAGCTGAAGAAGCTTCACGCGCTGGACCATCCGCGCGTGACTATCGTCGAGGCCACCGAGGTCATCACCATGGATGACCCGGTCGAGGTGGCGCTGCGCAAGAAGAGGGATTCCTCGATGCGCGTCGCCGTCACGCAGGTCAAGGAAGGCCTGGCCGGTGCCTGCATTTCCGCCGGCAATACCGGCGCGCTGATGGCGGTGTCGCGCTATGTGCTTAAGACGCTCGAAGGCATCGAGCGGCCGGCCATCGCCACCACCATCCCGAACGAGCAAGGCTGGGGCACCACTGTGCTGGACCTGGGCGCCAATGCCGACTGCGAGCCCGAGCACCTGCTGCAGTTCGCGCGCATGGCCGAAGCCATGGTGGCCGTGGTCGACCACAAGGACCACCCCACGGTGGGCCTGCTGAACATCGGCGAGGAAGTCATCAAGGGCAATGAGGTGGTCAAGCGTGCGGGTGAACTGCTGCGCGCCTCGGAGCTGAACTTCTACGGCAACGTGGAAGGCAACGACATCTTCAAGGGCACTACCGACATCGTGGTCTGCGACGGCTTTGTCGGCAACGTGGCACTCAAGAGCACCGAGGGCCTGGCCAAGATGATCGGCAGTATGATCAAGGAAGAATTCACCCGCTCGTGGTTCACCAAGCTGCTGGCCGCAGTCGCCATGCCGGTGCTGTCGCGCCTGGCCAGGCGGCTTGACCCGGCGCGCTACAACGGCGCCTCGCTGCTTGGGCTGCGCGGGCTGGTGATCAAGAGCCACGGCTCGGCCGATGCCCATTCTTTTGAGTGGGCCATCAAACGCGGGTATGATGCCGCCAAGAATGGCGTGATCGCCCGCATTACCCGGGCTTTTGCCGATAAATCCAGCGCCGCAGGCGCTGCACAGCCCGCCCCGGAGACAGAGGTGCCTGGCGCGCATCCCAGCCCCCACGTCGCCTGAGCGCCACGCGCGCCGGTCGAGGGTGCCTGCGGGCCATACGATCCGACAAAACATGACCAAGTACGCAAAAATCATCGGTACCGGGAGCTACCTGCCTCCGCGGCGCGTGACCAACCATGACCTGGCCGCGCAGCTTGCCGAAAAGGGCATCGAGACCAGCGACGACTGGATCGTCTCGCGCAGCGGCATTTCGGCACGCCACTGGGCCGAGCCGGATGTGACCAGCAGCGATCTCGCGGTCAAGGCTGCCGAGCAGGCCATCGAGGCTGCCGGCATCGACCGCCAGAGCATCGACCTGATCATCGTCGCCACCTCGACGCCGGACTTTGTGTTCCCCAGCACGGCCTGCATCGTGCAGGAAAAGCTGGGTATCACCAACCACTGCCCGGCCTTCGACCTGCAGGCGGTGTGCTCGGGCTTCGTGTACGCGCTGGCCACGGCCGACAAGTTCATCCGCAGCGGCTCGCACCGCAACGTGCTGGTGATCGGCACCGAGGTGTTCTCGCGCATCCTGGACTTCAACGACCGCACCACCTGCGTGCTGTTCGGCGACGGTGCCGGCGCCGTGCTGCTGTCGGCCTCCGAGGAGCCGGGGATCCTGTCCACCGCGATGCACTCGGACGGCAGGCATGTCGATATCCTGTGCGTGCCGGGCAACGTCGCCGGCGGCAACATCACCGGCAACCCGTTCCTGCACATGGACGGCCAGGCTGTGTTCAAGCTGGCTGTGAATGTGCTGGACAAGGTCGCGCGCGAAGCCATGGAGGCTGCCAGCCTGACGCCGGACCAGGTTGACTGGCTGATTCCGCACCAGGCCAATATCCGCATCATGCAGGGCACGGCGAAGAAGCTGGGCCTGCCGGCGGAGCGCATGGTCGCCACCGTGCATGAGCACGGCAACACCTCGGCCGCGTCGATCCCGCTGGCGCTGGACGTCGCGGTGCGCGACGGCCGCATCCGCCCGGGCCAGACCGTGCTGATGGAAGGCGTGGGCGGCGGCTTCACCTGGGGCGCGGTGCTGCTGCGCATGTGATTCGCGGCCGGTGCCATGGCATGCCGCGCATGCAGGACATGCCGCGGCGCCGGCCACCCGTTTCTTGTTAGGGTTCCATTCCGATGAAATTCGCTTTCGTATTTCCCGGCCAGGGTTCGCAGTCGGTCGGCATGCTCAATGCCTTCGCCGATAACGCCGTGGTGCGCGCTACCGTGGAAGAAGCCTCGGCCGCGCTCGGCCAGGACCTCGGTCGCCTGATCGCCGAAGGCCCCGCCGAAGAGCTGAACCTGACCACCAACACGCAGCCGGTGATGCTGACCGCCGCCGTGGCGGTCTACCGTGCCTGGCTGGACGCCGGTGGCCCGGCGCCGGCGCTGGTTGCCGGCCACAGCCTGGGCGAGTACTCGGCGCTGGTGGCTGCGGGCGTGATCCCGTTTGCCGATGCGGTGCCGCTGGTGCGCTTCCGCGCGCAAGCCATGCAGGAAGCCGTGCCGGTGGGCGAGGGCGCCATGGCCGCGATCCTGGGCCTGTCCGATGACGACGTGCGCGCCGCTTGCGCCGAGGCATCGGCCGCGGGCGTGGTCGAGGCCGTGAACTTCAACGCGCCGTCGCAGGTGGTGATCGCCGGCCACAAGGCCGCGGTCGAGAAGGCCTGCGAAATCGCCAAGGGCAAGGGCGCCAAGCGCGCGCTGCCGCTGCCGGTGTCGGCGCCGTTCCACTCGTCGCTGCTCAAGCCCGCTTCTGACCGCCTGCGCGAGCGCATGGCCGGCCTGGCTTTCTCGGCGCCGTCGATCCCGCTGGTGAACAACGTCGACGTCGCCATCGTCAATGATCCGGACGCGATCAAGGACGCCCTGGTGCGCCAGGCCGCAGCGCCGGTGCGCTGGGTCGAGTGCGTGCAGAAGATGGCCGCCGAAGGCATCACGCACGTGATCGAATGCGGCCCCGGCAAGGTGCTGGCCGGCATGACCAAGCGCATCGACGGCAACCTGACCGGCGGCGCGATCTTCGATCCGGCCTCGCTGCAAGACACGCTGGCGCTGCTGAAGTAAGCAAGAGGACATCCGCATGACCAAACTTCTCGACAACCAGGTTGCGCTGGTCACTGGCGCCTCGCGCGGCATCGGCCGCGCCATCGCGCTGGAACTGGCCCGCCAGGGCGCCACCGTGATCGGCACCGCCACCAGCGAAGCCGGCGCGGCCGGCATCACCGATTACCTCGGCGTCGATGGCCTGAAGGGCAAGGGCGCCGTGCTCAACGTCAATGACGCGGCCGCTTGCGACGCGCTCATCGACGAGATCGTCAAGACCCACGGCGGCATCGGCGTGCTGGTCAACAATGCCGGCATCACGCAGGACCAGCTGGCGATGCGCATGAAGGACGAGGACTGGCTGGCCGTGATTCAGACCAACCTGACCTCGGTGTTCCGCCTGTCGCGCGCGGTGCTGCGCCCGATGATGAAGGCCCGCCAGGGCCGCATCATCAATATCACTTCGGTGGTGGGCTCGGTCGGCAACCCCGGCCAGATGAACTACTCTGCTGCCAAGGCGGGCGTGGCGGGCATGACCCGCTCGCTGGCCGCGGAAATCGGCAGCCGCAACGTGACCGTGAACTGTGTCGCGCCGGGCTTTATCGACACCGACATGACCAAGGCGCTGTCCGAAGAGCAGCATGCTTCTCTCAAGACACAGATCCCGCTGGGTCGCCTTGGCCAGCCGGAGGATATCGCCAACGCGGTGGCCTTCCTGGCTGGTCCGCAAGCCGCTTACATTACCGGCACTACGCTGCATGTGAACGGCGGGATGTACATGAACTAATGGGTTTTTGGTTGGCTGGTTTCGGGGAAGAAGCCCGAAGAAGCCGCCTGAAGTAGTAGTTTTCCGAACCAAACGGGCGCGATTCTTGCAAAGCTTGGCAGGCGGCATTTCTGTCGCCTCAAACCTGCTAAAATGCGCCCACTTTTTGTCGAACTTCCCTGGAGGGTTACATGGACAATATCGAACAACGCGTCAAGAAAATCGTGGCAGAACAGCTTGGCGTGGCCGAGGCAGACATCAAGAACGAATCGTCGTTCGTGAACGATCTCGGTGCGGACTCGCTGGACACGGTTGAACTCGTGATGGCGTTGGAAGATGAATTCGGCATGGAAATTCCTGATGAGGAAGCCGAAAAGATCACGACCGTGCAACAGGCTATCGACTACGCCACCGCGCACGTCAAGGCCTAAGCCCGTCGTCTCTGCATTCCGAGCCACAGAAGGCAGGTGGGCGGGCCGTTGCGGCCGCGCCTTGCTGTTTTCTGTGGCTTTCGTCTGTTTGAAGAAGCAGAATGGAATGTGCTTCGCCGTGCGGCCCGCAAGGCCGGCGGCGGGTTGATCTCCGTTCCGTTCCCGTTTCACGCACCCGTAGGAAAACATAGTGAGCCGTCGTCGCGTCGTCGTCACTGGGCTTGGCCTTGTGTCTCCGGTCGGAAACACGGTTGCCGAAGGCTGGGCCAACCTGGTTGCCGGCAAGTCCGGCATCGCCACCATCACCAAATTCGATCACTCCGCGCTTTCCGTGCACTTTGCCGGTGAAGTGAAGGGTTTCAATGCCGAGGACTACATCCCCGCCAAGGAAGCCCGCGCGATGGATACCTTTATCCATTTCGGCATTGCAGCCGGCACGCAGGCGCTGAAGGACAGCGGCCTGGAAGTGACCGACGCCAATGCCGAGCGCATCGGCGTGCTGGTCGGTTCGGGCATCGGCGGGCTGCCGTTGATCGAAGAAACCCACGCCGTGCTGACCGAGCGTGGTCCGCGCCGGATTTCGCCGTTCTTCGTGCCGGGATCGATCATCAACATGATCGCGGGCCACCTGTCGATCATCCACGGCATCAAGGGCCCGAACCTGGCTGCCGTGACCGCTTGCACGACCGGCCTGCACAGCATTGGCCTGGCCGCCCGCCTGATCCAGGCCGGCGATGCCGACGCCATGCTGGCGGGCGGTGCCGAGTCGACCGTGTCGCCGCTGGGCATCGGCGGTTTCGCCGCTGCGCGTGCGCTGTCGACGCGCAATGACGATCCGGCGGCCGCTTCGCGTCCGTGGGACAAGGACCGCGACGGCTTCGTGCTGGGCGAAGGCGCGGGGGTGATGATGCTGGAGGAGTACGAGTCGGCCAAGGCGCGCGGCGCGCGCATCTATGCCGAGCTGATCGGCTTTGGCATGAGCGGCGACGCCTATCACATGACCGCGCCGAACATGGACGGCCCGCGCCGTTGCATGGTCAATGCGCTCAAGGACGCCGGCATCAATACCGACCAGGTGCACTACCTGAACGCCCACGGCACGTCCACGCCGCTGGGCGACAAGAACGAATCCGATGCGATCAAGGCCGCATTCGGCGAGCAGGCCTACAAGATGGTGGTGAACTCGACCAAGTCGATGACCGGCCATCTGCTGGGCGGTGCCGGCGGCCTGGAATCGGTCTTCACCGTGCTGGCGCTGCACAACCAGGTGTCGCCGCCGACGATCAACCTCGACAACCAGGATCCCGAGTGCGACCTGGACTACGTGGCCAACACGGCGCGCGAGATGAAGATCGACGTCGCGGTGAAGAACAACTTCGGTTTCGGTGGCACCAACGGCACGCTTGTTTTCCGCCGCGCCTGATCCGTGGTTGAGGCGGGCCCTTCGCGGGCTGCGCCAGGGCAGGGTCCACCCGTTGTGGGCCCTGTTCATGTTTTGTGCCGGCGAAACGCTGGCGCTCGCGCTGCTGGCGCGGACGCTGGCCGATGTGGTGGCCGGCAGTCAGTCTGGTTTCCATTGGGGGCATGCCGCCATGGCGCTGGGACTCACGCTTGCCGCCACGGCGACGGTGCGTGCCTGGCTGGCGTGGTGGCGCGGCCTGCGCTGGCACTGCACCGCGGTGCTGCACGCCCCCGACGGCAAGGAGCCATTGCGGATCCGCCTGCAAGGGCCGGGCGGTGCCCGGCACGAGGCTGTGGTCAGGCAATGCTGGCAGGCCGGGGGCGCCGTTGTCGTGCGCCTGGTCCCCGGAGCGCCCGGGATGCCGGGCGCCATATTTCTTCCCTGGCAGGCGGGTTCGCCCGAGTTGGTGCGGCGGTTGCAACGCGCCGCCAGAGTTGCACTGCGGGTGCAACCTGATATGCCGGCAGGGGAACGATTTTGTTAGCTTACGGTCACAGGATGCGCGTTGCTTCACCGGGCGGGCTTAGAATCGTAGGTAAAATACAACGTTTGTCGTGACGACCAAACCAAGAGATACACTGCAGGTGAGCCATACGTGAGCGAACGCGAAGCCGATCAGCTCCTAGTTGAACGCGTCCAGCAGGGCGACAAGCGGGCCTTTGAACTTCTGGTGACCAAATACCATCGGAAGATCATTCGCCTGATTTCGCGCCTGGTCAGGGACCCCGCTGAGGTTGAGGATGTGGCGCAGGATGCCTTTATCAAGGCATACCGCGCCTTGCCCCAGTTCCGCGGGGAGTCGGCCTTCTATACGTGGCTGTACCGGATCGCCGTCAACACGGCCAAGAACTACCTGGCCACCCAGGGCCGCCGCCCGGAAGCGTCCAGCGATATCGATGCAGAAGAGGCTGAAACTTTTGCGGACGGTGAGCAACTAAGGGATATCAATACGCCGGAATCGATGCTTCACACGCGCCAGGTCGCCGAGACGGTGAACCGCGCCATGGAGGCCCTTCCGGAGGAATTGCGAACCGCCATCACGCTGCGCGAGATCGAGGGCCTCAGCTATGAGGAGATCGCCGAAGCGATGGGATGTCCGATCGGGACGGTGCGTTCGCGGATCTTCCGGGCGCGCGAGGCGATTGCCGAGAAATTGCGTCCGCTGCTGGGAACGGCAGAGGGCAAGCGGTGGTAGTAGTCGGGTAGTCGAGAAGAATGTCGTGCGGCCAGCGTTGCAGCGTATTCCTGCATCGATAAGCGACAGAAGTGACGGGATTATCGGTGTTCAATGGAATGTCTTGGGGTGGGAAATGGGTCAGGCTCATAAGCAGTCGGTTCATGTAGTGGAAGCAGCGGAGCAGATCTCCGTACTGATGGATGGCGAACTGGCGCTGCACGAAGTCGATGCCGTGCTGGGTCTCGCGAAAAGCGATGCCGGCATGTCCGACTGGGCCACTTACCAGTTGATCGGCGACACGCTGCGTTCGGAAGACCTGACGCACGCGGGTTCCACCACTGCTTTCCTCTCTCGTTTCTCCGCGCGCCTGGAAGCCGAGCCGCACGTACTGGTGCCGGCAGTGGCGCAGGCCAGCGCCCGCCACCGCCTGCTGGTCAGGCCGTCGTGGGTGCGCCGCGTGATGCCGGGCACCGCGATCGCCGCCGCCGTGGCAGCGGTCAGCTGGGTGGTCGTGCCGCAGATGCGCGGCCCCGCCACGCTGGCCACCCCCGATGCCGTGGTGGCGCGCGCCGACCAGCCCGCAGCCAGCCCGGCCTCTGGTATCGTCACCGTGGCGGCGGAAAGTCCCCAGATGATCCGTGACCCGCGCCTGGACGAATACCTGCGTGCCCATCGCACGTCGGTGGCAACGGATGCGTTCGTGCCCACCATGCGCACGGTTGCCAACGGTGCAAACTTTACTCAGGAAAATACGCAGGAATAATGCCGGACATGCTTAAAGGAGGGTCGCCCGCCTATGTAGCGGGCGCGCAGAAAATCAGGGCCCTGCGTAGGTCCTTTTTTCTGGCCTTGTGTCTGAGCGCTGCCGCGGCCACCGCACAGCCTTCAGACAGTACGCTGAACCGACGCGACGCCACCGCCTGGCTCAACAAGATCCACAAAGCCGCACAGCGCGAAAACTATGTCGGCACGCTGATCTACCAGCGCGGCAGCGTCATGCACGCCTCGCGTATCCAGCATTACAGCGATCTCGTCCACAACGAGTACGAACGCCTGGAAACGCTCGATGGCAAGCCGCGCGAGGTGCTGCGGCAGAATGACGTGGTGCACAGCCTGATCCCCGAAGCCAAGCTGGTGGTGGTGGAGAAGCAGGAAGCCAAGGACCGCTTCCCGGCGCTGCTCGCCACCAACAAGAACGACGTGCTGGACCTGTACGACATGCGCAAGATGCCCGCCGAGCGGGTGGCAGGCATGGAGTGCGAGGTCTTTGCGCTGGAGCCGCACGATGCCGCACGCTATGCGGTGCACCTGTGGGCGGAGAAAAACTCCGGCCTGCTGATGCGCGCGCAGACCATTGGCGACGGCGGCAAGGTGCTGGAGCAGGTCGCGTTCTCGCAGGTGCAGATCGGGGTGCCGTCCGAAAAGCAGCGTATCCTCGGGGCGATCAAGAATTCCAGCAGCTGGAATCGCTATGAGGTGACCTACCAGCCGACCAATATCGCCGACGAGGGCTGGTCGATTGCGGTGCCGCTCAAGGGCTTCCAGAAGATCCGTGAAGTCCGCCGTCCGCTCGGCGAACTGCGCGCGCCCGCGCCGGGCAACGCGCACGGCCAGGTCTTCGAAGTGCTGCAGGTCGTCTACAGCGATGGGCTGACCGGCCTGTCGGTCTTCATTGAACCGGTTTCCGAGCAACGCGTGCGCCGCGAGGGCGTGGCCGCGCTCGGCGCGACCCAGGTCGTGGTGCGCCGGATTGCCGATTTCTGGATTACCGTGGTGGGCGAGGTGCCGGCGAGCACCGTCCGGCAGTTTGCGACCGCCGTGGAATACCGCCCGCCCAAGGCGGTACACTGAGCTTGACGCAGGTGCAGCCGACGCCGCCGGACTCTGTCCCGGCGCCGGCTCCATGAAACTTGCGCAGGGGTCCCCGCCACGGGATCACATCCAGACGGTTTTTCTTCTATTTGCTGAATCCCGGGAGTTGTCGATGATGTTCAGATCTCCAGCCCTGGCGCGGGCCGTGGTCATGGCTGCCATGATGCTGCTCGGCCCGACTGTTGCCGAAGTCAGCCATGCCCAGGCTGCCGCCTCCAACTACAACCTGCCCGATTTCACCGACCTGGTGGAAAAGGCGAGCCCGGCCGTGGTCAATATCCGCACTACGGAACTCGTGCGCCAGCGCGGTGCGCCCGGCGGCGATGACGAGATGGCGGAATTCTTTCGGCGCTTCTTCGGCGTGCCGATGCCCGGTGCCCCGGCGCCCGGCGCCCCCCGCCGCGGCCAGCCGCCGCAGCAGGAAGAGCAGAGCCGCGGCGTGGGTTCGGGCTTCATCATCAGCCAGGACGGCTACGTGATGACCAACGCGCACGTGGTCGCCGATGCCGAAACCATCTATGTGACGCTGCCCGACAAGCGCGAATTCAAGGCCAAGCTGATCGGCTCGGACAAGCGCACCGACGTGGCGCTACTCAAGGTCGAGGCCAGCGGGCTGCCGCGCCTGCCGCTGGGCGATTCCAACAAGGTTCGCGCCGGCGAATGGGTGCTGGCTATCGGCTCGCCGTTCGGACTGGACAACAGCGTGACCGCCGGCATCGTCTCGGCCAAGGGCCGCGACACGGGCGACTACCTGCCGTTCATCCAGACCGACGTGGCGGTCAACCCCGGCAATTCCGGCGGCCCGCTGATCAACCTGCGCGGCGAGGTGATCGGCATCAACTCGCAGATATACAGCCGCAGCGGCGGCTACATGGGCATCTCGTTCGCGATCCCGATCGACGAGGCGATGCGCGTGTCCGAGCAGCTCAAGGCCTCCGGGCGCGTGACGCGCGGGCGCATCGCCGTGGCCATCGGCGACGTCACCAAGGAGGTGGCCGATTCGCTGGGCCTGGGCCGTGCGCGCGGCGCGCTGGTCGGCAGCGTCGAGCCGGGTGGTCCTGCCGAGAAGGCGGGCATCGAGGCCGGCGACATCATCCTCAAGTTCAACGGCCGCGATATCGAGCGGGCCTCGGACCTGCCGCGCATGGTGGGCGAGACCAAGCCGGGCACGCGCGTGCCGCTGCAGCTGTGGCGCAAGGGCGCGACCCGCGACGTCACGATCACCGTCACCGAGCTGGAGCCGGACGGCAAGGCCAAGGCCCGCAGCGGCGCAACGCCCAAGGACGACAGCGCGGCGCAGGCCGGCAAGCCCAACGCGCTGGGCCTGGTGGTCAATGACCTGCCCGAGGCGCGCCTGAAGGAGCTCAAGCTCAAGTCGGGTGTCGAGGTGGAAGTGGCCGACGGCCCGGCGCTGCGTGCCGGCATCCGTCCGGGCGACGTCATCCTGCGCCTGGGCGATACGGACGTGACCAACGCCCGCCAGTTCAACGAGCTGGTGCGTAGCCTGGACAAGAACCGGATTGCCGCGGTGTTCGTGCGGCGCGGCGACGCCACCCAGGTGCTGACGCTGCGTCCTGGCGCCACGTCCAGCCGCTGATCCGCCATGGCCGGTATGCCCGCGCTGACGCTGTACGGCCGGGCATACTGCCACCTTTGCGAAGACATGAAGGTCGCGCTGGAGCCGCTCCGGCGCGATTTTTCTTTCACCCTGCATGAGGTGGATGTCGATGCCGATGCGGGGCTGGAAGACCGCTTTGGCGAGCTGGTGCCGGTACTGATGCCAGGCACGCCGGCAGACTTGCAAGGCAGCGCCGTGGCGCTTTGCCACTATTTCCTCGACGAAGCGGCCGTAAGGGTGTGGCTTGCCGCACATGGTGGCGCGCACACCACCTGCTGATCCCCGCCGGTAACCGCCGCCCGCCGCGCCACGCCGCCATTTGACGACCCGGAAGTCATTGAAAATCCGGTAAAATTGCAGATTGGCGCAAAAATTGCACCCCCCGAACCTGCGGTACGCCCGCGCACGCCTTGCGGCGCGCGGCGCCGGGCCGCTCAACCGCTTGTTGCCGCGCGGGCTCTCACGCCGGCGCCCCCTGAACACTAGATGGACCATATCCGTAATTTCTCGATCATTGCCCATATCGACCATGGGAAGTCCACCCTGGCCGACCGGATCATTCAGCTTTGTGGAGGGCTGTCGGATCGGGAGATGGAAGCGCAGGTCCTCGATTCGATGGATATCGAAAAGGAGCGCGGCATCACCATCAAGGCGCAGACCGCTGCGCTCAGCTACAAGGCGCGCGACGGCCAGGTCTACAACCTGAACCTGATCGACACCCCGGGACACGTCGACTTCAGTTATGAAGTGAGCCGCTCGCTGTCCGCCTGCGAAGGCGCGCTGCTGGTGGTCGACGCCTCGCAGGGCGTTGAGGCGCAGACCGTGGCCAACTGCTACACCGCAATCGAGCTGGGCGTGGAAGTGGTGCCGGTGCTCAACAAGATCGACCTGCCGCAGGCCGATCCCGATAACGCGATCCAGGAGATCGAGGACGTGATCGGCATCGATGCGCAGGACGCCACGCCGTGCTCGGCCAAGACCGGGCAGGGCGTGCAGGACGTGATCGAGGCGCTGATCGCCAAGGTGCCGCCGCCCAAGGGCGACGCCGACGCGCCGCTGCAGGCGCTGATCATCGACTCGTGGTTCGACAACTACGTTGGCGTGGTGATGCTGGTGCGCGTGGTCAACGGCACCCTGCGTCCCAAAGACAAGGTACTGCTGATGGCCAACGGCTCACAGCACCTGGTCGAACAGGTGGGCGTGTTTACGCCGAAGTCGATCCCCCGCGATGCGCTGACGGCGGGCGAGGTCGGCTTCGTCATCGCCGGCATCAAGGAGCTGAAGGCGGCCAAGGTGGGCGACACCATCACCACCATGCAGCGCAAGGCCGAGGCGCCGCTGCCGGGATTCAAGGAAGTCAAGCCGCAGGTGTTCGCCGGCCTGTACCCGGTCGAGGCCAACCAGTACGAGGCGCTGCGCGAGTCGCTGGAAAAGCTGCGGCTCAACGATGCCTCGCTGATGTTCGAGCCGGAAGTGTCGCAGGCGCTGGGCTTCGGCTTCCGCTGCGGCTTCCTCGGCCTGCTGCACATGGAGATCGTGCAGGAGCGCCTGGAGCGTGAGTTCGACATGGACCTGATCACCACCGCGCCGACGGTGGTGTACCAGGTCGAGATGCGCGACGGCACCGTGATCACCGTGGAAAATCCGGCGAAGATGCCGGACCCGAGCAAGATCGAGGCGATCCTGGAGCCGATCGTCACCGTCAATCTGTATATGCCGCAGGAATATGTCGGCTCGGTGATTACGCTGTGCACGCAGAAGCGCGGTTCGCAAATCAACATGAGCTACCACGGCAAGCAGGTGCAGCTGACCTACGAGATCCCGATGGCGGAAATCGTGATGGACTTCTTCGATCGCCTGAAGTCGGTGTCGCGCGGCTATGCGTCGATGGATTACGAGTTCAAGGAATATCGCCCGTCGGACGTCGTCAAGGTCGACATCCTGATCAACAGCGACAAGGTCGATGCGCTGTCGGTGATCGTGCACCGTTCGAACTCGCAATACCGTGGCCGCGAGGTCGCGGCCAAGATGCGCGAGATCATTCCGCGCCAGATGTACGACGTGGCGATTCAGGCCGCCATCGGCGCGAATATCATTGCGCGCGAAAACGTCAAGGCGCTGCGCAAGAACGTGCTGGCCAAGTGCTACGGCGGGGACATCACGCGCAAGAAGAAGCTGCTGGAAAAGCAGAAGGCCGGCAAGAAGCGGATGAAGCAGGTCGGTACGGTCGAGATCCCGCAGGAGGCTTTCCTGGCCATCCTGCAGGTGGACGACAAGTAAGAAGGCGCAGCGAGCAGGGCAGTGCCACGCGCGGCGGCTTGCCGCCGTGGTGAAAGAACAGGCTGTACCAGGATTTCAAAAAACCAGAAGCCGTCATGAATTTTGCACTGATCCTTTTTGTGCTGGTGGTGATTACGGGCGTCGCGTGGGTTGCGGACAAGCTCGTGTTCGAGCGGCAGCGCCGCTCTTCGGCGCGGCTGGCGCTGGCCGAGTTCGATTCGCGCCAGGCCGACCTGCAGGGCCGCTTCGGCGCGGCGGAAGCTGACGCCACGCGCAAGCGCCTGGCCGAGGAAAAGCTGCGCCAGCCGTGGTGGCTGGAGTATTCGGCCAGTTTCTTCCCGGTGATCCTGGCGGTGTTCGTGCTGCGCTCGTTCGTGGTCGAGCCGTTCAAGATCCCGTCCGGCTCGATGATCCCGACGCTGCTGATCGGCGACTTCATCCTGGTCAACAAGTACGAGTACGGCATCCGCCTGCCGGTGGTGAACAAGAAGGTCGTGGACATGGGCGAGCCGCAGCGCGGCGACGTGATGGTGTTCCGCTACCCGAAGGACCCGTCGCTCGACTACATCAAGCGCGTGATCGGCGTGCCGGGCGACGTGGTGCAGTATGCCAACAAGCGCCTGACCATCAACGGCAAGCCGGCCGAGTACACTGCGCTGCCGGATTTCCTGGACGAGGAGCGCCTGGCGTATTCCAAGCATTTCCGCGAAAAGCTGCCAGGCAGCGTCGATCATGGCATCCTGAACGACGCCGACCGCCCGTCGTTTATCGCGGGGGCGGACCCGGATTTCCCGTACCGGGAAAACTGCACTTACAATCAGCAGGGCGTGACCTGCAAGGTACCTGCGGGTCACTATTTCGTCATGGGTGACAACCGGGACAACAGCCTGGATTCCCGTTACTGGGGGTTCGTGCCGGACGAGAATATCGTCGGCAAGGCCTTTGTGATCTGGATGAACCTGGGCAATTTCGGACGCGTGGGAACGTTCAAATAAGAATCCCCGCGGCGCAAGAACACTCAACGCAAAACGAGGACAAGCGCATCATGGGTCAATTTGGGAAGGTGGGGGGCAGGAATCCGGTACGACGCCGGGCAGGCATGGGCGGGTTTTCCGTCTGGACGCTGCTGGTGATCGTGGTGTTCGTGATCGGGGTGGCCTTGCCGGCCCTGCGCGCGATCCCGAGTCTGGTGGAGTATTTTTCGGTCAAGCGCGCGGCCAGCTATGCCAAGCAGCGCGCCACCAACAAGCGCGAAGTGGTCGATTTTTTTGAGAAACAGGCAGTCATCGACCGGATTACCGCAGTCAAGGCCGAGGACCTCCTGATCCGGGAAGACGAGAACGGCACCATCCAGTCGGTCGATTTCTCGTACCGGACCGAGGTGCCCGTCTATGGACCCCTGAGCCTACTGATTACCTATTCAGGAACGCAGCACTGATATGAACCTTGACGCCTTGCAGCAACGACTCGGCTACCGATTCAGCAAGCCCGAATTGCTGCAACAGGCGCTGACGCACCGCAGCCACAGCGCCCAGCACAACGAACGCCTTGAATTCCTGGGCGATTCGGTGCTCAACTGCGCCGTGGCGGACATGCTCTATGGCATGTTCGGCAAGCTCGACGAGGGTGACCTGTCGCGCGTGCGGGCCAACCTGGTCAAGCAGCAGGCGCTGTACGAGATCGCCCAGATGCTGCAGTTGTCCGATACCCTGCGCCTGGGCGAGGGCGAACTCAAGAGCGGGGGCTTTCGCCGCCCGTCGATCCTGGCCGATGCGCTGGAAGCCATCGTCGGCGCGGTGTTCCTGGACGCCGGCTTCGATGCCGCCCGGGCGCTGATCCGCAAGCTCTATATCCCGATCCTGGAGCAGGTCGATCCGCGCACGCTCGGCAAGGACGCCAAGACCCTGCTGCAGGAATACCTGCAGGGCCATAAGATCGCCCTGCCGCAATATAACGTAATCGCCACACACGGGGCCGCGCACAGCCAGCAGTTTGAAGTCGAGTGCACGGTGCCTAAACTGGAAGTCCGGGTGTTCGGCACCGGCGCCTCGCGGCGCGCCGCCGAGCAGGCCGCCGCCAAGCTGGCGCTGGACGAAGTCCAGAAGCTGGTGCCGCAGTTGCTCAAGCGCAGCCGCGCCGAGCGCACCGGCAAGACCCGCAAGCAACCCGTGCCGCAAGACCCACAGCTGTCTCTCAGGTTGAAGGAATGACCGAATCTACCCATCCGCAGCAAGACGCGGCGGATACCCCGGCCGCGGCGTTCCGCTGCGGCACCGTGGCCATCGTCGGCCGCCCCAACGTGGGCAAGTCCACGCTGATGAACGCGCTGGTCGGCCAGAAGATCAGCATCACCTCGCGCAAGGCGCAGACCACGCGGCACCGCATCGTCGGCATCCAGACCACGGATGACGCGCAGTATGTGTTCGTCGACACGCCGGGCTTCCAGACCCGCCACGCCAGCGCGCTGAACCGTTCGCTGAACCGCGCGGTTACGTCCACGCTGTCGTCGGTGGACCTGGTCCTGTTCGTGGTCGAGGCCGGCTACTACGGCGCCGACGACGAAAAGGTGCTGTCGCTGTTGCCGAAGAGCACGCCGGTGCTGCTGATCGCCAACAAGCTGGACCGCGTCAACGGCGAGAACCGCTCGGAAGTGATGATGCCCTTCCTGGAAAAGATGGGGCAGCAGTTCCCGTTCCGCGAAGTGGTGCCGATGACGGCCAAGACCCACGACCATATCGCGCGCCTGTTCGCGATCATCCGGCCCTACCTGCCGGAAGGCGAGCCGATGTATGACGCCGACGCCATGACGGACCGCAGCGAGCGCTTCCTGGCCTCGGAGATCATCCGCGAGAAGGTGTTCCGCTGGACCGGCGACGAGCTGCCGTACACCAGCACGGTGATCATCGACAAGTTCGAGACCGAGGGCCGCCTGCGCCGCGTCTTTGCCACCATCCTGGTCGAGCGCGACGCGCACAAGGCCATGATCATCGGCAACAAGGGCGCCAAGCTCAAGCAGATCTCCACCGAGGCGCGCCTGGACATGGAAAAGCTGTTCGACGGCAAGGTCTACCTGGAAATGTGGATCAAGGTGAAGAGCGGCTGGGCCGACAACGAAGCTGGGCTGCGCGCGTACGGCTACGAGTGAGCATAACGGCGAGCGACCAGTGAGCAAGACGGCTGACATCGCGCGCGCGCCGGCGCCGGCGCCACGGTCCCGCCGCGCCGACCCCGTCGTCGACGAGGCCGCCGAACTGCTCGACAGCAAGGCGCTGCCGGGCATGGCCGACGCGGCCGCGCGCGCGATGATGGACCGCGCCATGCGCATCGTGCCGGCGCGGCCCGAGTCGCGCGTGGCCGAGCAGCCCGGCTTTGTGCTGCACGCCTGGCCGTATCGCGAGACCAGCCTGATCCTGGACCTGTTCACGCGCGACTACGGCCGCATCTCGATGGTGGCCAAGGGCGCAAAGCGCCCGCACTCCGCGCTACGCGCGGTGCTGCAGCATTTCCACCCGGTCTCGGTGTCATGGAGCGGCCGCGGCGAGGTCAAGACCCTGACCAAGGCCGAGTGGGTCGGCGGCATGCCGCCGCTGGACGGCGACGCGCTGCTGTCGGCGTTCTACCTGAACGAGCTGCTGATGCGCTTCTGCCCGCGCGAGGACGCGCATCCGGCCTTGTTCCGCCACTACCTGACGACGCTGACGCGGCTGGCGCACGGCGAGCAAGCCGGGCTGGTGCTGCGCAGCTTTGAACGCGTGCTGCTGCAGGAAACCGGCTTCGCGGTGGCCTTCGACCAGTGCCTGAGCACCGGCGAGCGGGTCCAGCCAGGCCTGGACTATGTCTACCAGCCAGAGCGCGGCGTGCGCCGCGCGCAGCCGAGCGACCCGTCGTCGTGGCCGGTGGTCACTGGCCAGACGCTGCTGGACATGGCGCAGGACGATTACAGCCGCGCGCAGACCGCCGCGCAAAGCCGCGCGCTGATGCGGTTCCTGCTGCATTATTATCTGCAAGGCGCGCCACTGAAGACGCGCCAGATACTGATCGACCTGCAGTATCTCTGACCGACTCAAGAACCCTCCGACTTACTCCTGCACCTGCTCGCATGATCTTCCACGCAAATCCGGGCGTCATCGACCTTGGCGTCAATATTGACCACGTCGCCACGCTGCGCAACGCGCGCGGCACCGTGTACCCCGATCCCATCCGCGCCGCGCTGCTGGCGGAACAGGCCGGCGCCGACCTGATCACGCTGCACCTGCGCGAAGACCGCCGCCATATCCGCGATGCCGACGTGCGCGCGCTGCGCCCGCAACTGGCCACGCGCATGAACCTGGAATGCGCGATCACGCAGGAGATGCTCGACATCGCCTGTGAAATCCGTCCGCAGGACGTGTGCCTGGTGCCGGAGCGCCGCGAGGAAGTGACCACCGAGGGCGGGCTGGATGTGGCCGGGCGTTTCGAGCAGGTCAAGGCGGCGTGCGCGCAGCTGGCCGGCGCCGGCATCCGCGTGTCGCTGTTCATCGATGCCGATGCCGACCAGATCGCCGCCGCGGCCGCGTGCGGCGCGCCGGTGATCGAGCTGCATACCGGCCGCTATGCCGATGCGCATACGCCCGATGAGCAGGCGCTCGAGTTCCGCCGCATCGCCGATGGCGTCGATGCCGGCCAGAAGCACGGCCTGGTGGTCAACGCCGGCCATGGCCTGCACTACACCAATGTGCAGCCGATTGCCGCGCTGCCCGGCATCAAGGAACTGAACATCGGCCACGCGATCGTGGCGCATGCGGTGTTCGCGGGCTGGGAGAACGCGGTGCGCGAGATGAAGGCCATCATGGTCGCCGCGCGCCTGGGCACGCGCTACCCTGCCGCGGGCGCCCCGGCGTGATCTACGGCGTCGGCACCGACATCATCCAGATCGCCCGCGTGCAGGGCGTGATGGAACGCACCAACGGCCGTTTCGCGGAGAAGGTGCTGGGCCCCGATGAGCTGGCCAAGTACCACGCCCGCAAGGCGCGTTCCGAAAAGCGCGGGCTGGCTTTCCTGTCCACGCGCTTCGCTGCCAAGGAGGCGTTCTCCAAGGCCATCGGCCTGGGCATGCGCTGGCCGATGACGTGGCGCGCGATGGAGCTGATGAACCTGCCGTCCGGCGAGCCCACGGCGGTGTGCCATGGCGAGCTGGCCGCATGGCTGGCGGAACGCGGGCTCACCGTGCGGGTCAGTGTCAGTGACGAGCACGACTTTGCCGTCGCCTTCGCCATTGCCGAGCGTGCGGGCGGGGCGGCTTCCTAACCTACAGCCTTGTGAATCCAACAACTTCCATGTCCAAGAAGAACTCCGGCAAGCGGCCGGGCCCGGTGGTCCTCGACGTCGTCGGCAAGCAGCTCGACGCGGAGGATGCGCGCCGCATCGCGCATCCGCTGACCGGCGGCGTGATCCTGTTCGCGCGCAATTTCGAGTCGCGCGCGCAACTGCTGGCGCTGACGCGCGCGATCCGAGCAGTGCGCGACGACGTGCTGATCTGCATCGACCATGAAGGCGGGCGCGTGCAGCGCTGCAAGACCGACGGCTTCACCCACCTGCCGGCGATGCACCGCCTGGGCGGGCTGTGGGAGCGCGACGTGCTGGCCGCGACCAAGGCCGCCGTGGCCTGCGGCTACGTGCTGGCCGCCGAGCTGCGCGCCTGTGACATCGACCTGAGCTTCACCCCGGTGCTGGACCTGGACTACGGCCGCAGCGCCGTGATCGGCGACCGCGCCTTCCACGCCGATCCGCGCGTGGTGTCGATGCTGGCCGGCCACCTGAACCACGGCCTGCTGCTGGCCGGCATGAGCAACTGCGGCAAGCACTTCCCCGGCCACGGCTATGTCGAGGCCGATTCGCACGTGGCGATCCCGGTCGACGAGCGCTCGCTGGACGAGATCCTGGAGCAGGATGCGCGCCCGTATGAATGGCTGGGCCTGTCGCTGTCTTCGGTGATGCCCGCGCACGTGATCTACCCCAAGGTCGACCCGAACCCGGCCGGCTTCTCGCGCTACTGGCTGCAGGATGTGCTGCGCGCCCAGCTGGGCTTCGAGGGCGTGATCTTCAGCGACGACCTCAGCATGGAAGGCGCCAGCGTCGCCGGCAATGTCACCGAGGCCGCGCGCGCCGCGCTGACCGCGGGCTGCGACATGGTGCTGATCTGCAACCATCCGGAGCGCGCCGACCAGTTGCTTAGCGAGCTGGACGTGGGCATCGACAAGACCTCGCAGCGCCGCATCCGCAAGCTGTTCGCGCGCAGGAAGCCACTGGACTGGAACAAGCTGCACCAGGAAGGCGAGTACCGCGCCGCGCTGCGCACGCTGAAAGAGCACGACCTGATCGCCTGAACGGGGCTGCGTGCAGAAACAAAAATGGCAGCCGAGGCTGCCATTTTTGTTGACCGGCCCCGCGCTGAAGCGGGGCGAAGCGAGCGCCTTAGTTGGCGCGGCTACGGTATTCGCCGGTGCGGGTGTCGATTTCGATCTTGTCGCCGATGTTGCAGAACAGCGGCACTTGCAGCTCGAAGCCGGTGTTGATCTTGGCGCCCTTGAGCACCTTGCCCGACGAGGTGTCGCCCTTGACGGCCGGCTCGGTGTAGACGATTTCGCGGACCAGCGTGGTCGGCATTTCAACCGAGATGGCCTTGTCGTTGTAGAACACCACTTCAACATTCATGCCGTCTTCGAGGTAGTTCAGCGAGTCGCCCATGCTGTCCTTCTCGACTTCGTACTGGTTGTAGTCGGCGTCCATGAACACGTACATCGGGTCAGCGAAGTACGAGTAGGTGCATTCGCGGCGCTCGAGCACCACGACTTCGAACTTGTCGTCGGCCTTGAACACCGACTCGCCCGGTGCGTCCGTCAGCAGGTTCTTGTACTTCATCTTGACCACAGCGGCGTTGCGGCCCGACTTGTTGTATTCGGCCTTCTGCACGACCATCGGATCGCCGCCGATCATGAACACGTTACCGACGCGGAGTTCCTGTGCGATTTTCATCTGAACTGTTTTCCTGAAATAGAAAGTAGGAATTTGGAATGGCGAAGGCGCGCTGCCGGCATCACCTGCGGTGAGCCTGTGAGCCCCAACGAGAGGCGTTCACGCGCTCGCGACCCCGTGCTCAGCTTGCATTCAGGTCTTCGCCCAGTGTCAGTCTGACGCCTGGGAAAGGCCCTGGTTCTCCGGCCCGGTCGCCATTTGAATCAACCGATCATTTTACCTGATTTTCGCAAAAGGCCACCAGGTTGGCGGCAAGATCGCCGGGATGCTGCATGCGCCGCTCCCAGCGCGGTGCGATTGCAGCAAGTGCCGGCAGGTGCGCACGCAGGCGCGGCCAGTCGAGGGGAACGCCAAAACCGTTCCAGGCGTGCCAGAACTCCGTCAGCGCGCTGGCCGCTTCCGGCGCCACGCCGCTCTGGCGAAACAGGTCGAGCCAGGCATCGAGCTTCGTCCGGTGCGCGGCATCGTCCTGCGGGTAGATATGCCACACCAGCGGCTGTGTCGCCCACTGCGCGCGCACGAAGGAATCCTCGCCGCGCACGAAGTTCAGGTCGCAGGCCCACAGCAGTTCGTCAAAGTGCTCCTGGCGTACGAAAGGGATCAGCTGCACGCACAGGCTGCCGCGTTGCACCGGATCGCCAATCCGCAGCGGGGTGCCCAGCCATTCGGCGACCTGGTCCGCGGCCAGGCCTGCGGGCACGAGGCAATGGACCGCCTCGGCGGCATCGCGCCATTGCTCCAGCAGCACGGGCAGGGCCGGGTTGCGGTAGGCAAACAGGCTCACGCGCAGCGCATCGGGCCGGGGTGTCACGCTCAGCCGGTGCCACAAGGCCGCCTGGGCGGCCGTGCCGCTGAGGAAGGCTGCGCGCTGCGCGCCCAGCATCGATTCCCGCAGCAGGCCGCCGGTGCCCGGCTCGAAGCCGGGGAAGAAGAAATGCTTCACCAGCGGCAGCCGCGGATGGGGCGAGGGCATCGCATGGTGCTCCCGTACCCACGGCTCGGCGCTCAGGTATTCCAGGTTGATCCAGGCGGGTTTGGGGTCACGCGCGGCCATGCGGGCCAGGAAGGCTTGCGGCACATCGCAGGCGAAGGCTTCGATGACGGCATCGTGTGGCTCGACCCCGGCGGTGTCATCCACGTCGCTATCGCCACCCGGCCGCCACGGACGAATCTCCACGCCCGCCAGGCGCTGCACGGTGGCGCCGGTATCGAGTTCCGGCGCCAGCCGCGCGAAGCTGGCCAGGTCATCGACCCACAGCCGCACCGCGTGCCCATGCTCCTGCGCCAGCTGGCGGGCCAGCCGCCAGCAGACGCCGATGTCGCCGAAGTTGTCGATTACGGTGCAGAAGATGTCCCAGGAGCGGATAGGCATGACAGGTGAGGGGCGCGCGGGCGGGGCGCGCGCTGAATTGCTCTAAACTTGCGATTTTAGAGGCCATGCCGTTTTGATGCGCGCAGGCCGTGTAGCGGTCACCGTCCCCAATGTCCGACCAGCAACCCGATTCCCCGAAACCCGCCGACGAAGTTCCGGCCGAAATGCCGCCCGAAACGCCGGCCGCCCAGCCAGCCGAGGTGACTGCCGAGGCGTCTGTTGAAGCGCCGCCGGAGCCGTTCGATCCGCGCCCGGTCATTTCCCGCCTGCCCGGCCTGCCGGGCGTGTACCGCTATTTCGATGCTGCCGGCAATGTTCTGTACGTGGGCAAGGCGCGCGACCTGAAGAAGCGGGTATCGAGCTATTTCAACAAGACCCAGTTGTCGCCGCGCATTGCGATGATGGTGGCGCGCATTGCCCGCATCGATACCACGGTGGTGCGCACCGAGGCCGAGGCGCTGCTGCTCGAGAACAACCTGATCAAGGCGCTGGCGCCGCGCTACAACATCCTGTTCCGCGACGACAAGTCGTACCCGTTCCTGAAGCTGACCGGGCACCGCTTCCCACGCATGGCGTACTACCGCGGCGCCACCGACCGCAAGCACCAGTACTTCGGGCCGTTCCCGAGCGCCTATGCGGTGCGCGAGAGCATGCAGATCCTGCAGAAGGTGTTCCAGTTGCGCACCTGCGAGGACACCGTCTTCAACAACCGCACGCGGCCGTGCCTGCTGCACCAGATCCACCGCTGCACCGGGCCGTGCGTCAACGCCATCAGCGAAGAAGACTATGCGCGCGACGTCGCCAACGCGGCGCGCTTCCTGCAAGGCCGCCAGACCGAGGTGCTGGAGGGCCTGCAGGGCAAGATGGAACAGCACGCCGAGCGGCTGGAATTCGAGCAGGCCGCGGCCGTGCGCGACCAGATCGCGGCGCTGTCGACCGTGCTCAAGCGCCAGGCGGTGGAAGAAGTGGGCGGGCAGGCGCGCGATATCGACGTGCTGGCCGTGGCGGTGGAGGGCGGGCGTGCCTGCGTCAACCTGGCCATGGTGCGCGGCAGCCGCCATCTGGGCGACAAGGCCTACTTCCCGGCCCATGCCGACGAAGCGGCGATGATCGTCGAGGATGCCGATGAACGCGCCGAGGAGCGCGAGGATGGGGCGGACAGCGCCGCAGCCGCGCTGCCGCTGACCGTCGACCGCATCGCCACGCGGGTGCTGTCGGCCTTCATGGTGCAGCACTACCTGGAGCAGCCGGCGCCGCCCATCATCGTCGTCAGCCATGCGCCGGACGATGCCACGGTGCTCGAGGCGCTGACGCTGCACGCCGGGCGCAAGGTCACGCTGGTGCGCCAGCCGCAGGGCCAGCGCAAGGTCTGGCTGGAGATGGCGCAGCAGGGCGCGGCGCTGGCGCTGTCGCGCCGGCTGGCCGAGCAGGGCAGCCAGGAGGCGCGCACGCGCGCGCTGGCCGAAACCATCGGGCTGGATCTGGAAGACCTGGCGCTGCTGCGCGCGGAGTGCTTCGACATCAGCCATACCGCCGGCGAGGCCACCCAGGCGTCGTGCGTGGTGTACCACCACCACGACATGCAGAACAGCGAATACCGCCGCTACAACATTCAGGACATCATCCCGGGCGATGACTACGCGGCCATGCGCCAGGTGCTGACGCGGCGCTACCAGAAGCTGGTCGAGCAGATCCAGGAAGACGGCGGCATGGAGGCCGGCAGCGAAGCCGCGGCGCAGGTGCCGCAGATCGTGCTGATCGACGGCGGCAAGGGCCAGGTCGAGGTGGCGCGGCAGGTGTTCGAAGAGCTTGGGCTGGATATCGGGCTGCTGGTCGGCGTGGCCAAGGGCGAGGGCCGCAAGGTCGGCCTGGAGACGCTGGTGTTCGCCGATGGCCGTCCCTCGCTGGAGCTGGGGCAGGGCAGCGCCGCGCTGATGCTGGTGGCGCAGATCCGCGACGAGGCGCACCGCTTTGCCATCACCGGCATGCGCGCGCGCCGCGCCAAGACGCGCACCACCTCGCGCCTGGAAGAGATCGAGGGCATCGGCGCGCGCCGGCGCCAGAAGCTGCTGACCCGCTTTGGCGGGCTGCGCGGCGTGATGGCCGCCAGCATCGATGAGCTGGCCAGCGTCGAGGGCATTTCACGCGGCCTGGCCGAAGAGATCTACCGGCAGTTGCACTGAGCGCGCGGGGCCGCGGGGCGGTGCGGGGTGGGAAATTGGCCAATGATGGTCGATTGGTCCGGAAATCGGCGACAATCGCAAGATTGGTTACCGTCCCCCGCCGCCCGAGTTCCATGCCCTTCAATTTCCCGATCCTGCTGACCTGGCTTCGTGTCGCCATGATTCCACTGGTGGTAGGCGTGTTCTACCTGCCCGACGCGTGGCTGCCGATGCATGCCAAGAACCTGACGGCGGCGTCGTTTTTCATCATTGCCGCGGTCACGGACTGGCTGGACGGGTTCCTTGCGCGGCGCTGGAACCAGACCTCGTCGTTCGGCGCCTTCCTGGACCCGGTCGCCGACAAGCTGATGGTGACGGCGGCGCTGCTTTCGCTGCTGGCGCTGGGCCGGGTCACGGACCTGATCGCGCTGGTGATCATCGGGCGCGAGATCACCATTTCGGCGCTGCGTGAATGGATGGCGCAGATCGGCGCTTCCAAGAGCGTCGCGGTGAACTTCCTCGGCAAGCTCAAGACCACGGTGCAGATGGTGGCGATCCCGCTGCTGCTGTACAGCGACCGCCTGCTCGGCTTCGATGCTCACCTGCTCGGCACGTGGATGATCTACGTGGCGGCAGTGCTGACGCTGTGGTCGATGTTCTATTACATGAAGCTTGCCTGGCCGCAGATCCGCGAACGCAGCGGGATGGTGGCGCGCGCCGGCGCGCAAAAGTGAAAAGAATTTTTGAAAAGGTGTTGACGACGAGAGCAGTTCTTTGCATAATCTCATTCTCGTTGCTGACGACGCAAACGAAAGCAGCGAGATAGGGTTGGTTTAACGCAAGATGTTGTGAGATAACAGCGTGTTGCAGCATAAAACACCTTAGTTGGATTTTGGTAGTGCCCCTGCGGGAGTAGCTCAGTTGGTAGAGCGCAACCTTGCCAAGGTTGAGGTCGCGAGTTCGAGACTCGTCTCCCGCTCCA
>NZ_JBYSYC010000010.1:71757-199122 GCF_058782875.1 Cupriavidus sp. FW305-F7
TGCGGGAGTAGCTCAGTTGGTAGAGCGCAACCTTGCCAAGGTTGAGGTCGCGAGTTCGAGACTCGTCTCCCGCTCCAGGTTAAAGAAGGTCCGGCAGCGTGCCTCGCACGATGCGGGGCTGGCAGTAAAAAGTTGTATGCGGGAGTAGCTCAGTTGGTAGAGCGCAACCTTGCCAAGGTTGAGGTCGCGAGTTCGAGACTCGTCTCCCGCTCCAATCCCCAAAGGGAAGCACCGCTTCCCTTTTTGTTTGGGTTGAATCGCCGCAAGACATTGCCGGAAGCTGGGCTCCGGCAGCATCGGCTGAATGCGGATACAATCCAGCAGCACGTCACCTGGCGGGGTGGCAGAGTGGTTATGCAGCGGCCTGCAAAGCCGTGTACGCCGGTTCGATTCCGACCTCCGCCTCCAGTTGCATGCAGAACGGCGCCTCGCGGCGCCGTTTTTGTTTTCCGGGCCAGTTCTCACCTCGCGTTCAGGCAAGCAGGCACCGGATCGTCCGCCATCTCCGCGCCTCGGGCACGTGGCGGGCATGTTACATTACTCCTGTCGTACGCTTTTCGGGGGGCTCCGCGTGATGGATAGCGGGGCCGCATGTCAATCGCCATCCCCGATCCGTGACGCGCCGCTGGCGTGTCCGGGGCCGCTGCGGCACTTCCCGTTCTTCCCCGTTCCGATGCTGCTGCCGATTGTTGCGGCGACTTTCCCGCGCTGACCGCTGGTGCGCGCCGGATGCGCTGTCGCGGTTGCCAGGGCAGGGAGCGGGTTAGCCGTTCAGCCCCTGACACGAGGAATCCCGCACGCATGCATCACGCCACCCCGCTTATCAGTACCATCGTCGGCGGTATCGTCCTGGCCTTTATCCTTGGCGCCATCGCCAGCCGGCTGCGCCTGCCGCCGCTGATCGGCTACCTGTGCGCGGGCATCGTGGTCGGACCGCATACGCCCGGCTATACCGCCGACCAGGCCCTGGCGCCGGAGTTGGCCGAGCTTGGCGTGATCCTGCTGATGTTCGGCGTGGGACTGCACTTTTCGATCAAGGACCTGATGGCGGTCAAGCGCATCGCCATTCCGGGGGCGGTGGTGCAGATTGGCATCGCCACGCTGATGGGCATGCTGGTGGCCTGGGGCTTCGGCTGGTCTTGGGGGCAGGGGCTGGTGTACGGGCTGGCGCTGTCGGTGGCCAGCACCGTGGTGCTGCTCAAGGCCCTGCAGGAGCGCGACCTGGTGGAGTCGCCGCAGGGCCGCATCGCGGTCGGCTGGCTGATCGTGGAAGACCTGGCGATGGTGCTGGCCCTGGTGCTGCTGCCGGCCATGGCAGGTCTGCTGGCGGGGGCCGGCGAAACATCGGGCGAGGCCGCGCCTGCTACCGGCGAGGTGGTGTTCGCGATCTTCGCGACGCTGGGCAAGGTGGCTGCCTTCGTCGCGGTGATGCTGGTGATCGGCCGGCGCTTTATCCCGTGGATGCTGGAGCGCATCGTCTGGACCGGCAACCGCGAGATGTTCCGCCTGGGCGTGCTGGCGACGGCGCTGGGCGTGGCCTACGGCGCCTATGCGCTCTTTGGCGTCTCGTTCGCGCTGGGCGCGTTCTTTGCCGGCATGGTGCTGGCGGAGTCCGAGTTCAGCCATCGTGCGGCCGAAGAGTCGCTGCCGCTGCGCGATGCCTTCGCCGTGCTTTTCTTCGTATCCGTGGGCATGCTGTTCGACCCGATGGTGCTGGTCAACGACCCGTGGGGCGTGCTGGCGACGGTGTTTATCATCGTGGTGGGCAAGTCGCTGGCGGCGCTGGCCATCGTGCGTGCCTTCGGGCATTCCGGGCAGACCGGCATGACCATTGCCGTGAGCCTGGCGCAGATCGGCGAGTTCTCGTTCATTCTCGCCAGCCTCGGCGTCTACCTGAAGATCCTGCCCGAGCGCGGCCAGGCGCTGATCCTGGCCGGGGCGCTGCTGTCGATCATGCTCAATCCGGTGCTGTTCCACCTGCTCGACCTGTACACGGCGCGGCGCAATCGCAGCGCGGATCCGCAGCCGGCCTGACCGGAGCCCGGGTGCGGCTCAGCCGCCGATCCTCGGCGCCATGGTGCGCAGGTATTCGGTAAAGGCCAGCAGCCCCTGGGTCGGGAACTTGTCCTGGTGCACCACCAGCTGCAGCGGCCGCACGATGCGTGGCAGGCCATCGCGGATCGCCACCAGCGTGCCGCGTTCCAGCTCATCGCGCACCACATGCAGCGACAGGCAGCTGACGCCGAAGCCGCTCATCACGGCGCGCTTGATGGCTTCGGCGTTGCCCAGTTCCAGCGCGAAGCGCAGTTCGCCCAGCAGCGGCATCAGCCGTTCCTCGATGACCTCGCGCGTGCCCGAGCCGGGCTCGCGTACGATCCACTCGGCATCGCGCAGCGCCACCAGGTCATGCGGCACGGCCGCAAGCGGATGCGAGGGGCCGACCACCACCACCATCTCGTCATCGCACCAGCGCACGCTGCGCAGGTCGCGCTCATGGCTGGCGCCTTCGACCAGGCCGATATCGGCGTCGAACTGCAGCAACGATTGCAGCACTTCGCGGGTATTGCCGATGCGCAGATCCAGCGTGCACGGTCCGCTGCGCGAATGGCGAAAGCCCGCCAGCAGCGGCGGCAGGATGTAGCTGCCAATGGTATTGCTGGCCGCGATGCGCAACTGCACGCCGGTCTGGGTGGCAAAGCGCTCCAATTCCTGGGCCTGGTCCAGCAGCGACAGCGCGCGCGGGAAAAACTGGCGGCCGGTCTCGTTGATGCTGAGCCGGCGGGCCACGCGGTCAAACAGCGGGCTGTCGAGCGCGCGCTCCAGCTCGGCCAGCGAGGCGCTGACAGCCGACTGCGACATCGCAAGTGCCTGCGCCGCCGCCATGGTGCTGCCATGCTGGGCCACGGCGACGAAGACGGACAGCTGGCGCAGCGTCAGGCGCAGGGGGCGGTGTTCAGGCCGGGGGTCGGGGCGGTGGTTCATATCGATATAATCAATAACACATAACGATATTACCCGTTTTACGGGTTAGCTGGGCGCCAGTACGCTTGAGTCACTAAAGAACACGACCCGAGCCTGCCATGTCCTCCGTCTCCGCCCCCCGCACCACCCCGGCCGCCGCGCCGGCCTTGCCGCCGCCGTGGTCGCAGCGCCTGCTGACGCTGGTCCCGCTGGGCGGCATTGCCTGGCTGGCGATTGCGCTGGCCGAGCATCCGGCCGTGGCGCGCTATGGTCTCAGCGCGCTGACGCTGGCCATGTGTGCCGGCATGGTTGCGGCCAATACGCTGCCGCGCCACTGGCTGGCACCGCTGGCGCCCGGAATGCAGGTCGCACGCCACTACCTGCTGCGCCTGGGTGTGGCGCTGTACGGACTGCGCCTGACCTTTGCCTCGATCGTCGCGCTCGGCCTGCCGGGCATCGTGGTGCCGCTGACCATGCTGGTGGCCACGCTACTGTTCGGCACCTGGGTGGGTACGAGGTTCTTCGGCCTGAGCCGCCGCGAAGCGATCCTGGTCAGCTCCGGCAGCGCCATCTGCGGTGCCGCCGCGGCCATCGCCGTATCGTCGGTGGTGCGCACCGACGACAAGCAGACCGCCGTGGCGGTGGCGACGGTGGTGCTGTTCGGCACCGTCGGCATGCTGCTTTATCCCTATCTGTACGAACTGGCGACCGGCCACTGGCACTGGGCCGTCAGCGAGCGCATGTTCGGTATTTTCACCGGCGCGACGCTGCACGAGGTGGCCCAGGTGATCGCCGCCGGCAAGATGATCAGCGAGCCGACCGCCGACGCTGCCGTGGTGGCCAAGATGGTGCGCGTGCTGGCGTTGGGTCCGCTGCTGCTGGTGATGGCGCTGTGGCCGCAGGGCGGTGCGCAAGCGGAGCAAGGCACTGCCGGCGGCAGCCGCCTGCGTGGCATCCTGAAGTCGGTGCCGTGGTTCGCGGTGGGGTTTGTCGCAGTGATGGCGGTCAACTCGGCCGGCACCGTGCCCACCGCCTGGAAGGCGCCGCTGATCGCGCTGGACAACTGGCTGCTGGCCTGCGCGATGCTGGCGATCGGCCTGCACACCCGCATCGGCGACCTGGTGCGCGCCGGACGCAAGCCGCTGGCGCTGGCCGGTGTGCTGTTCGTGTTCCTGATGGGAGTGGGTGCGCTGATGTGCTACGCGATGTCCTGACGCGCGCGCGGACCTGAAGGCATCAGAAGAGGGGGCGATGGCCCCCTTTTTTGTTTGGGGCCGGGAGCCGAAGGGGTGGGCGGCTGTACGCCCTGGTGCGGCCGACGGGACTCGAACCCGTAAGCCTGGAAAGGCGGCAGATTTTAAGTCTGCTGAGTCTACCAATTTCTCCACGGCCGCACGGCAAGCCCGGTATTGTGGTGGCTCTGCTTTTCCCAATAAAATCAGGTGGTTACGCTATACCCCTGTCGGTCAACATCTTACCGCAATTTGCGGCGCCAGCGGCAGTCGCCGTAGCGAAATTGCAGCAAATTTGCAGCAAAAATGCAGCGGCTCAGTCACCACGATGAGCACCCAGCGGCGAGCAAGAATCCCAGCGATTTGGCCTGCAACCAGTCCAGGTATGTACTTATCGGCTTAGTTGCGGACTAACTTCGGTTGCACGGACACATGCAATAGCAGGCAGAGTTTTGCACGCCGCAGCCCGCATCTTCGCCACCACAGCCGAATCGGTGGTGGCATCGCAGACCGTCTTGCCCAAGGCGATGACCTGAGCCACTTCATGCTTTCCAGGCACTGGGCTGCTGCGACCTGCCAATGCTGCCCTACCTCTAGGCCCGTCCAAACACCTGCGCGCGGGCTTTTCCCTTCCTTGTTCCAAAGCAAACGCACTTCCGACGTCAAGCTTCAGATGCGTGCTTGATAGCCAGAGCCGGGCATTTCCAGATGCCCAGGTCGTCGCTAGTGGGCGGGTTCAGGCCTAGGACATTGCAGCTCCCGCCCGAAGGCAGGGTTCAGTTACCGAAGATTCGACCGACAAGCTCCATGTGGTTGCATTGGCGGCACGTTGCAGGCGTGCATCTGTGTCGCATTTTTGCAACAGTTGTTCGGCTCGCGTGGGCAGAGGGCACTGCGTGACTTTGACCAGCAAAAACGAACCGGGGCGCTGTGACACTGCGGATGTCTTCAACCCAGCCAAATCAAGGAGAAATCCATGGCAAAGAAACAGCCGATTGACCGCGGCTTCTTCACCGCAGGCAACAATCAGTATCACGGCGTCCAGTCCGTCAAAGAGAACGGCGCTCTGGCGCATGCCAACAAGTTTGCGCGCATCCTGCTGCGCGAGGGCAAGGTGGCTACCGAGGAAGAGGCTCTTTCACTAGCGAATTTTGAGGTCCAACGTCTGCGCTGGACTATCGAGGGCTTCCAAGGCAATCGCATGGCGCGCGAAGAGTTGCGCCGCGAGCGCGAGCTGCAGCAGTCGCAATCCACGTACCTGCGTCTCGCCTTGTCGTAAATCAATCGGTTGCCCAGCCAGGTGTGCCGGCCCGCAGATGCCGACCGGCCACCATCCACTCATTAGGAGAGTATCCATGCCTCGCCCACGCGCGCAGTACGGGACCAGCGAACTCGAACTCCTCAAGCGCAATCTCCCCGATATTTTGACAATTGAGCAGGATGTCTTATCGACTCTCTTGCGACAGCACCCGGAAGAGGTCAATACGGTGTTCGACGTGTTCATGTCCGTCTCCGACCAGCTGCACCACAAGTGGCAAGACATCGTGCTGGCCAAGGTGCCGGTGTCCTCGTGGACGCCTGGTCCCGGTAATACCCTGCACATCAGTCCGAGTCGCTCTGCCTCCCTGCGTTATCTCGCGCGCGAGGTCCTGCCCGCAGAGAAGTCCCTCAAATTGGTGCAGGCCCGTCGAGCGCTTCTGGACGGCTTGCTCAATCAGATGGATACGTCGAGTCGTTTGGCGTATCGGTCAATGTTGCGCTGGGTGGATGCCGACAAGTTCGGCGCTGCTGAAGTTGCGCAGTTTCCGCTTAGCTCGGACAGCGCCTTTGGCTACAACCTGGTGTTTCTCGAGAACTTGCTATCCGAACAGATTTTCATCTATGACCAGAACTGGCGGAAGGAAGAAAAGTTGGCTATGGACGAAGCTACGCCTTGGGCGGTGACGCACGCGTCTTCGTTGATGGCCTTGGAACACCTCGGCTCAATAATTGAAGGCTGGTTGGCCGAGGCAGACGCCCTGCCGTCCACGGTGCCCGAGAGTCTGCTGGCACGCATTAGCGCCAACCTTTCGGTCAATCGTGCGCTGTTGGAACTTGCCGCGATGGAGGCACTTGGTTTGGAAGCGGCTCAAATGAACGTGCCATTCCTAGACGAGCTCAATCGTCACGGGGTCACGACAGTGCCGGCCACGACTCTCGACTGCAGTCCCGACGAAGCCGAGCAATGTTTACGCAATCAGCTCACCTCTTGGTTTGCCCACGGTGGCTCGTTGGTTAGTTCCAGTGATTACTTCAACCGGTACATGACGAACTCGGACGTCGAGATGGTTGTGAGTTGGAGTCAAAAGTTACAGCAGCAGTATGTCTCCTCACGCGGCCGCCAGGGGGGGCTAGAGCGGGCACAAGAGGCTCATGGCAATCCGGGCAATCGCTTCATTTTTGCCATGGCAATGGTGGCCGCCTTCTACTGCAAAACTCGCACTGCGCACGAGCTCACGGGCAATAGCAACTCCACTTACGCGGTGTTCCCTGCCCGCGGGAAGACAGCTAACGACAAACAACATGAGCCGCCCCCACATGCTGCCCAGCTTCTAATGCAGGCCTACGGCCAGATGTTCTTCGCCAATTCCGAATGGAATCTCCACGCCGAGCAGGTGCGCGAGTACGCAGAAACCACGAGCGTCAAGCGCTCCCATGTGCAGCAGCTGCTGAGCTTTGCTGTGAAGAATCGTACGTCCAGAGAACTCCTGGCGCTGCATACTAACTTGCAACATCACCATGAAGCAGCTATGGCGAAATGCTAAGTGTGAGGCTCACGCGGGCAATCAGTACGCGAAGGATTCGAGTCCCCACGCTGTCAAGCAGCGTCCGTATCCGAACCAGCTGCGCCTATCAACTTGGTGACGTGAGCTCGTGATGGTGTACCAGGGTGCTTTGAATCCCTTCATCTTCTGTGCCAATTCATGACAATAACTGATACAGACATTCGTCTATTGCTAGAAGAAATTATCGCGAGGCACGCATCGCAGCGCGCTGATAGAGTCGATGCTTCTGACTTCTACAATCGCACGTATCCCTTGCAGATTGCTGAGTTCGCCAACATTCGAAAGCGGCGTGCTTGGACAGTTGACGACGTACTTATGCGCTTCTGTAGCATCTACGGCTGGATGCCTCGCGGCATTCAGCAATGGAACGTAGAGGCTGTTCCTCAGCTCGTATCACTGCTCAATGAAGACGAACCGGACGGTGGTGCGCTTGTAGAGACCGCTAGCCGTTGCATAAACAATTCGGTAGTGGGGGCCTCGAAATTCCTGCATTTCTTCGACCCGGACTGCTTCCCAATCTTCGACTCCGTTGTCGGCTCCTGGTGGTGGAAAAATTGGAGCGCATCGGAAGCACTCTCACGCTACGAGCTCTACTGGGCAGGCGTTATTATGGTCAGCGACGAGTCCGCCAATGCTGCAAAGGACTGGGCGAAACACTGGATGGGGTACGAAGTCTCCAGCATCCGAGCCATCGAAGCCCTAGCCTTCTACACCCAGCGCAAGGGAAAGAAGGGGAGTCCCCCGGCAACGGTAACGCAATCGAACGACGACGAATAGACGCCTACGAGACGCCGACGAGAGGCCTGCGCGATGCATCAGATGCGGGCGCATCCAGCCGGTAGCAATGCCGTTGCTCTCCCGCAACCCATGGAGCGCAATTGACCTCTCGCGGCTACCGTCGCGTCCGAGAGCGGAGCCCTCATCCTCTTCTCTCTCTTGGACTATCTTGCGGTCGTTGGTAGCGCTCGGCCTAAGCTCGTCTGCGCTGCTCGGATAGACCCATCAGCAAATGACAACTACGCGAGCGGCTCCAACTTACCCCACAAAACTCATGCGAACTTCAGGTAGAGCGCTCCTCAATCTTGGACACCAAGCTGTTCTGTTCCTTCCCCTATTGGCATTACTCTTGCTGCCTATAGCCGCTTTGATGCCGGACCAGGGACACGAGGTCATCGAGAACGGTATTACTGGGTACGAATGGGCATACCTTGTATTTGTCGTTGCGCCACTGGCATTCACAGCACTGCTGCACTCCGTGCAAATGTTGCGTCGTACCGCACGGATTGGCTCAGCTTCCCGCAGGCTTACGCACGTAAATACGGGGCGCTCTTTTTTGTACGCTTTGCTGGCGACGGTCGCTGGCCTCGTAATCCTCGCGATACCGCTTCTTCAGTTCAAGCTTGATGAAGCGGAGTGCTTCAGGGTGGTAACTGGTGAAGAGTGTCGCCCTGGGTGGCCCATAGTAAAAGTCGCCGGATACAGTAGCGTTCTGCTCCTGCTTCCGTTCCTATTGCATTGTCGGTCGGCTTTCTCAGACAAACTAAGTCAGCGCACAGTGCGGGTAGTGCGCGTGTGGCTTCACGCTCCGTCTTTAATCCAACTCCTGTTGCTTTCGCTTGTGAGCGTCCTGCTCGCAAAAGACCACTCGTCCTTTCAGGACTACGGGCCCGTGCTCATTGGCGCCGCGGCAGCACTACTTATTGCTAGACTGCCAAAACATGTTTCGGCCGGAGAAGCCACAACGAACACCGGCTATTGGCGAAAAGTCAGAATTTGTATTGCGGACGCAGGGCCCACTATTGCGCTGGCTTTTTTGGTTCTGTGCGTCCTCGGGGCCTGGCCGGTAAAAGCCGGCGAACTCATGGGAAGTCTGCTCGTGCTCTATTCGGGCGTACTTGCTTGGCTCGTCATCGTATCGCTGCTATGGACATGCTTTCTGTTGCTCCCTTGTCGCCTGCCAGTTGTAGGTCTGTGCCTGTTAGGGGTGTTACTGGTAGCCATCCTCAACCTAGTGTATGGCTCTTTTGATGTGGTGCGCGCCGTGGAGCCACCCGTTGGATTGAACGCCACCAAACCACTGAGTGGGTCCCGGGGAGAGAGCTCGTCGCCGAACTCCATCGCCGACGACTTTATCGCTTGGTCTTCCCCTAGCAAAGGCGCGGATACGCCGCAGACGGTGGTTATTGTCTTGGCGGAGGGGGGAGGAATTCGTGCCGCTCAGTGGACAAACCAGATGCTCTTCCAGTTCGGCGCCGGCAATGCCGAAATTCTTCGTAACACCTACGCAATCGTTGGTGTATCAGGTGGCGCGCTAGGCGCCACTGGCTACCTAGCCAATCTTGCGGCCCTGTATCAATATCATCTCGGCCATCGCGAAGTAAACCGCGCCGTAGGGGAGCCGACCTTCGTGGCGTACAACAATGCCCAATCGGTGCTCGAGCGCGACTTGATGGCTCCGTGGTTGGCGCGAGTCATCTCTCTTGAAGGACTACACGCCGCATTTCCATACGACTTGGTGCTCTCCCCCAGTGAGCTACTCCGGGAGCTCTGGGGTAGCTATCTAACGTGCGCTCATGAACAACTTCCACCATATCTCATTCCAGAATACCGCGAGGTCTGCAACCGCTTGCCGTCTATAGTGAACGCACCAATTCGCAGTTTCCCTAAGGCAGTGGGTGACCGGCCCCTGCCCAGATTGATTTATACAGCGACCCATATCGAATCCGGCACCAGAGTCATTCAATCCTCAGTAGATTTTTCGGAACGTGACTTCCCTAGTGCAATCGATGCGAATCAGGTGTTGGGCGGGAGCATGTCCTTGCTCGACGCGGCATACTCCAGTGCTCGCTTTCCTGGCATCAGCCGACCAGGCGCGCTCATTCACCAGAACGGTCAAGCACGTGGTCATGTAGTCGATGGTGGCTATCTCGACGGCTCGGGCGCTTTAACGGCAAGCGACATCATTGACGCAATTGCGAGAGCCAAGCCCGGCAAGGTTGTACCCGTAGTTCTGGACCTGAACAGCAACCCTGATGACGACAAAGCCATTGAAGGTGAACCGAATGCTACAGTACCGAGCCCGGCCCGCCCCGTCACGGAGATGTATGGCCTGTTCAAGGGGGTCAAGCAGGCTAATGGGGTCCGCGACTTAGCGGCGGTCGCTGCTTTGCGGCGGCAAGTCTGCGCACTAGGCGGCGGACTTCTCACTCTACAAGTGCCGCAAAGCACCGGCCCTCTTGCATTGGGCTGGACGCTGTCTCAGCAGGCCACTAACCGGTTGACACGAGCCAGGTCCAAGGTGGTCAAATCACTGGCTTCCGATGCTGATAATCAAACTAACTCGCTGTCGCTTAAGAACGTATACGGACTGGCTCGTAAGGGTTGTACGCCAAGTTGATTCGCTACCCCCTGTTGCTCTACGGCCTCGGCAGCAAAAGTGCAGCAAATTTGCAGCAGACTATGAGCGGGTTTCGAGGGGGCGGTCTGCCACGGTGGGCTGCGCGGTGACTCGTTGAGCGAGACCGAGGGGAGGTGAGCGCCGGGCTACGGCAACCGCTCGACGTGGGGTCTTAAACCGAGCTGTCCAAGGCCTCATTTCCACTAGAGGTCGAATGCAACAACCGGTAGAAACTTGCCTGTTGCAGCCAATATTCGTTTTAACAGGCATGATTCTTCCTGTTGCTGCCTGCCAGTGCCGCGGCCGCACCTGATGGCAGCGACTCCATTCGAGCGAAGCTCCTGACGTGGGGGTGGGCCAAGAGCACGATGGAAGTCGCCCTCAGATGTCGTAGGGGTCGCTTCCTGGGTTCCGCTCTGCTAGAAGGGCGACGCATTGTCGTTCGAGTATGTGCCGAGCGGCCTCCCAGGCGATGCCTTCATCACGGAAGTTGCGCGTGGCTAAAATTGCCGCCCACTCGGATTTCGCTTGGCCGTCCATGAGTGCTACAAGCTGGTCGACCGAAAGGTGGATGAGGGCAAGTGGTGTATCAATGGCATCCCAGTTTATCGCCTCGATGCGGTGGTCCGCGGCGGGCTGCGACGAAGACGCGGTTTTGACGGGTTTCCTCGCCGCTTGCGGCGGCTTCTTGACGACGCGCACCTTGGCCGCATCACCACCGGCATTCGCAATTTCGCAGGTGTGCCAGCCGGTGACCGCCTTGAGGTTGGCTAGCGAGGCCGATAGAGCCTTCTTGAACTTGCTCGGCTGCATGGTCTGCCTTCCCATCAGGCGTTGGAGTGTGTCGACCAGAACTGGATAGGGCTCCTTGTGGGTCGAGTAGTAGGCGTGAAGTCCCTTGGCAAGAGGGTCGCCGGCCAGGCTGTCGCGCTCCTTTTTCCGTAGGAAAGCCCACTGTTCTCGGGCAAAGAGTTTGGAGAGCTCGACGTCAATGAGTACATCGTAGTCGTACTCCTGGGCATGCATCTCCTCCCTGGTGAGCGCCTTCAGGATGAGGCGCGAGCGACCTGTGAAGAGTCCTGGAATCTCGAAGTAGAAGGTCGCGTCAGTAAGTCGTTCGAGAGATTCGTTGAGCAGCTTGAAGGTCTTGCCGCCCCTGGCCCGGCCAAGTGCCTTCAATAGCTCGAGGCGATTGAATTGGACGCGCGCCTCTCTTGCCGAAGCAGCTCCTTGCGCAATAGCTCGCCTCAGCAGTTCATAGAAGACATCGGCGTCATTCTGGTCCAGCTGTTCTCCGGCCAACTGGAAGACCGACATGCTGCCCAAGCACGCAAGAGGCGTTTTTTCCAGATGCCGCGGGCGAGCGGCTTGGCCACGGAAAACCTGGGTGCTAAATATCGCGCTGCGAGCCATCGCATTCGGCGTGATGAAATTCGTGAGCCCTTTATCGGCAACTTTGCTCGGCCACAGCGGCGCATTGGTGGTGGGGGCAGGGAGCATCGTGTCAGTATCCTCGGATTGATTGCCGACCAACCCGGCCGGCAACGAGTATAGGTTGGCGACGCGGGGATGGTCGCCGGACAGACTTCGGCGGTGGACTTATGGCTAATGCTGTCTCATGTATGCCAGCAGTTCCTGCGGCGACATGCTCTGCGCCAGTCGCTTATCACGTTCGTACCGAGCAATAGCTGCCCGCGTCTGAGGTCCCAAAGCTCCGTCGATAGCGCCTCGTAGGTAGCCGTGCCCAATCAGATGTCGTTGGATTTCTCGATACGTTTCGGTGTCTGATGCGGGGGCGATGGGTAACGGCTCGGGTTGCTTGCCCTGCGCGACATAGCGATACGCGACAGAGCCCGGCTCCAAGTGGGTCATTGCGTAAGTCAACACCGGTGCAACGGCCTCCTTGATAGTCGGAACCCATTGGGCGGCACTGGCCCCGCCGTATGCTGCCCCGATGACCGAGGCTGAACCCGCAGCTAGGCAAGCCCCCTTGAGTGGCGCCCAGTTTCGGCCTCGTTGCCGATATTCTTTGGGGACACGCTGACGCATCAAGGCACTGGTGATGGCGCTCAAGACCCATCCGGCCGGGGAGACGGATAGCATGGCGACAGCCGACAGCGCAGCAAGCGTTCCCAGCGCAAACGCCATACTCCAGAGGCTCGCTCCATGGAGACGAGTGAATTCGTTCGCCGTCAGCGCGAAGCTCGCAACCACGACCGGAAGGCCAATGAGTGTCCACGCCATTCTGGAGTTTGCGGGCGAGACCTTGTCGAGTACCGCCTGAATAGCCGAACCAAGGGCTTTCGCTGCATCGGACGAAATGAAACCGTGCGCAGCGTTTGCGACTGCAACCTCGGGTTCAGACCGCGTGCTTCCCTTCTGTTTCGCCACGCCTTGCAAGGCACGGTCAAGCATGGGAAGGCTTCGAAAGTGTGAGAAGAGGTTTTTCGCTAGACGGCGAAATCTCCGTTGACTACCTCTCCCGCTGGCGAGCTGCAGAACCTGCTTCAGTTCTGGTTGCAGTAGCTGGTCAAAGATTGCAGGGGTGGTGATGGGTATCACATTGGAGCCCACCGCTGCGACCGCATATGGGGTTTTCACGACCAGCAAGCCTAGCTCTACAACTTCGGCTAGGCCTTCATATCGAGCCACCCACTGGTCGTGCTCGTCGTAGGCTGTGCCCGCGAGCTTAAAGGAAACCAACTCGCGCGACCGCGAGGGGCCTCGCCATTTTAGAGCGCGCACCAGAGCGTCCGACGCCAGGCCGGAATGGGTTGGAACATGCCAATGAGGTTTGGCAAGGGACCGAACCTGGGCTATATCGGTGAAAAACCCGTGGCCAGAGCACGCGCCACAGGTTTGCCGTCCGGAACCTCCGCAACTCGTACATACAACGCGGCCGCCACCACCGCAAGACACGCAGCTTCGTCGAACGACCTGCGTGTAGCTTTCGTTATGGCGGCCATTCCAGCGGGTATGGGTCTCATGGTGGTTGCGCGAGCCCGCGCCGCCACAGCTCGTGCAGGTTCGTCTTCCGCCGCCGCCACATCCGCTGCAGGACACGCGTCCCGACCCTCGGCAGCTGCCGCACTGCCTGAAGACAGAATACGAGCCAAAGTCATGGGCGACCTTAGCTTCGGATGACCATGCGAGCGCGTCAGACCCGGCTAGGTCCACCTGTTGCATGAATGGCCCGCGAATGTCGCGATTGGTGCGGGCTTCAGCGCAAAGACGCTGAAGGTGTGCCTGAAAGGCTGCGGCCCGGTAGTCAAAGTGACGCCCGGCGACAGCGGCATTGCCTTTGTTTGTTGTCTCTGTGACTTCGTGGTCGAATCGCCAAATGACTGATGCGGTCGCTAGGTAGCTTTCGGCAACCTCGCCGGTTGGCGTGATTTCGCTCGGCTGTATGTTGTTCCCACCGAACAGACGCCGAAGATTTTGAAGGAGCGCGCTTCCTTGACCCGTGCGTGGGGCGTCCATTTTCTGTTTTTGTGTATCCGGAGGTGTTTGGGGAAATCAAGCCTCTTCGGCTAACGACCCTCTCCGAAGAATATTTATACCCCTCGAATGGGGCATGGAAAAGCGCGGACCTTACCAAAAGCCGTGGACTTGCGGCTAACAATGGTGGACTTGCGGCTATGTGAACTCCGAAAATTCACTTCCGCCGGGGCACTATTGCCAAGATTTACGGAGGCTAACCCTTTTTGTATTCCTTATCCTCTCAAGACTCATGCGGCAATAACCCCGGCTCGCTGGCGCTCGCCATCTTTGACGCGAAGCATGTCAGCCTTCGGCAGGGTATTACGTCCCGAGGGTATGCACCAAGGGCAGCCAGGGAGGCCGGAGTGGGGCCAGAAGCAAACCACTTAGCCTCCCATCCTCGCCAGATTGGGCTGCTCACCGCTGCGTGGGCTGGGTGTCCATAACTCAGATTGTGGGTGGGCTGCGGCTAAGAAATCAGAACGCGCGAATCCACCTATCCACCTATCTACCTATCTACCTACCTTTTCTGACCACGGCAAACTGCTTCATGTGTTCCTAGGCCGATGCGTTCCCTGCGCCTGTGCGTATCGGCAAACAAGTCCTCTGGTCCGAAATCGCAGTGCGTCGGTGGCAAGAAGCACTGTTTGCCGCCCAGCAGAACGGGAGCCCGCAGGTTGCTTCTGGTCGCTGCCATGCTACGCGCCAACAATCGGTCCCGGGTGCCCAGTAACCCTAAGCGATGGCATCGTTCCACACCACAAACCTAGGGAGGGGCCGCAATTGAAAATCATCGTTCGTCCTCGTGACCAGCATGCATAGCCACTATGCAGGTATGGTGGGCTCGACGTTTGGCATTCTGACTCTGAAGAGTCCTGGGGCTGTCCTGGCGAAAGGGGGCTGGTAGAAAGTGTCCGAGTCGGACACGCGAGGGTGGCCTGGGGGGCTGGCATGGAAGTGTCCATGATGGACACGCGAGGCTCAACTGGGCCCCTTAGGAAGGGACGCCGGCTCGGCTATCGACTCGGCAAGCCGGCATTGGATTCAAGGAAGACAGCGCCATTGCCGTGAGCCAATAAGGATGTCTTGTCACGAACAAAACAAATGTTGTGTATATATCACTATAGAGCTTATGTTGGCACCTAAGAAGTTGACTGACCCGAGTTGGCCGTTCCTGCAATCGCTGATGAGCCTTTACTTCACCGATAAGGTGACGCCTGGCGCCGGCACAGAGGCTGTGGCAGCACTGCCGCCCATGGAGGCACTTGTGCTTGGCATGATGTGCCTGACCAAGAGATACAACAGCCGCAATTTCACCAATCTCCTTTACCGGAAGTACCGAATCTTTGATTCGCGCGAGTGTGACATCTTCACGGAGGTCGGAATCCTGAAATTGATGGACCGGGGGTACCCGAGGCCGGCCTCAAAGAAGGCCGAAAGAGCCCTGAACGAAAGAGATATTGATGTCTGGGGCCTGGGAGACGTACCGTTTGTGGTCACGGCCAAGGGCGCTGCCCGTATCGGCTACCTCGTAGCCAATTTCAGGGCTGAACCCGTTAAGGACGTCATCAAGCAGTTGCAGGCCGAGTCGAAGGAAGCCGCGAAGGCATGGGGCGCCTGCTAGGCTCGAGCTGGCCTCCGGGTCGAGTTGGCCTCTGGGCACGAGACCTCGCTGGTTCGCCACGATGCGTGTTCAGTCGTGCAAAGCCCTCGCCTTCCCGGCCAAGACGAGTAGTTCCGGCAGCTTGGTACTTGCTCGAGTATCTGCTCAGATTTTGCTCAACAGGGCCTCATCTGCTCCTGTGGCCACGCAAGAGTGTTCTAATAGAACCCTCTTGCGGAGGGCGTGCGCCAGCTCCTGAGCGAAGGCGGTCAACTGCTACTCTTGGCGTGCAGGCTGTGCTGTACAGCGTTGAGCGAGACACGCCGAAAAACCGAGCGATTTCAGCGACCGACATCTCTCGGTTCTTCATCATCAACAGAGCTTTTCGTTGCTGCTTCCCGTCCAGCAGTGCTGGACGACCGCCTTTCCGACCGCGAGCCCGAGCAGCCTCCAAGCCGGCCATGGTTCGCTCTCTGACGAGCTCACGTTCGAACTCGGCCAATGCAGCAAACAGATGAAACACCTCCAGTTTGCCGGCAGGGCCGCCGGTGTCGACGGACTCCTTCAGGGATTTGAATTTGACGCCGCGCCCTTCCAGGTCGTTGACGATGCGGATAAGGTCTTGCAGGTTTCGCCCCAGCCGGTCTAGCCGCCATACGACCAAGGTGTCGCCTTCGCGCAGCGCCTTCAGGCAGTGAACGAGCTCCGGCCTATCGGTCGACTTGCCGCTTGCCTTGTCTTCATAGGTGCAGGTGGCTCCCGCCTCCTTCAGCGTGTCCCGCTGGAGGTCGAGCGTCTGCTCGAAAGTGCTGACCCGCGCGTATCCAATTACTGTCATGCGTACCCTTTCCCGGATGTTGATTGTTGGAGGGAATGTTGAACATCTAAAAGGGTATAGCGCGGCTTGGCGGCGATGATTTCGTGCATGCCCAGAAAACCATCGTTTTCTGGACACGTATCCTGCCGAGTGGGTCGGAATTCAGTTTCTGGTGATTCGAGTTCCTCGGACAACAGCCACCCTCGCGGGGTCGCTCCAGCCAGCGGAGTTGTGCTTTCCTCCACGAAGAGATTGATGGCGCGGGCAATCTTCGCGTGTGGCCCATCTACGGTTCAGAAGCTATCTGAAGGCCTGGCAAAATTAAATCAGTAAACCCCGCGGCCGCTTGCACTTTCCTGTCATGTCACGGTCGATACAATTGGCGTTTCTCATCACAACGAGGTTGAAATGAAGCGGGTATTGGTGTGGGTTGGGGTTGCGTTCATAGTTTTCGTAGGGGGCCTCCAGGGATTCAAGGTAGGAAATGCCTTTTGGGATGATTACAAGGGGTTCAAAGAAACTCTGTCCGGCCTCAAAGGGATTAAGTTTGGGACGCCGCCACAAGAGGTCCTTTACACTCACGGGCGACCCTCAATTGTGAGAGACGGCACTGACGGGAAATCGTTCAACGTCGCCATAGGGCTCCCTAATGGGTCCCGGATTGAAGACTTCACGAGTTGGAGTTATCTCAATATTGGAGAATTCATTTTGAACGTAGAGTTCGACCCTACTCAAAAGTCCGTGCGGTCCGTCCAGTGCATGACGCTGGATAGAAACGACCCGAAAGCGAGATGTGTCACGGTGGCCGGCGTCCGCACAGACATTTACCACCACGGCTCCGAGGACTACATCGTTGAAAAGCTGGGTAAACCGGACTCGGAGTCTTACAGGGAGGCCAATGGTGGGCACCTCAAGTTTCTGAACTACGACACCCTAGGTCTGTCCCTGGTCATGGAGGGCCGTCAACTGATAACTATCAATCAGCACGACAGGCCGGCGCCAAGCTTTCTGTGGTGGTTGCAGCATGGCCGACCGACTCGGTGAGGTCTTCGACATAGCCGTCCGCCGGGCCGTGAACGACGCGCCTGGCCGAGGGGAACGTGGGGCTTTTACGCCCATTCCCATGGTGTAGGCCATGCTGGCCTGTGCGATAACCGTCGCGATGGCCGGACCTGTCCGGCGGGTTCATCACCAATGTCCGAGAAATATACTCACGGTCGTGCGCGGTAGCTCTGGCAATTCATCATCGCTATGGCTACCAGGCCGAGATAAGGCATCTTTCTCAGGCCAATCCGTATGTGCTTGAGATGCTGATTGGAGCAGCCCCCTGATTCACCGGACACAGTCCCCCACTTACAATAGCGGATATGCGACAAAACCAGTTCACTCGACCTACGTAGCGACCGCATTGGCCTTGCTAGAACGAAATCTCACGAAGCCAAGTTTGACCTACTGCTTTTCAGGCTTGGATTGGATGGGATGATACCCGGCCACACGAGCCTAAGCGTTGCGAAAAAGGGCCGTATTGCTGGGACGCTAAATATCACAAGCCGGTGGGCAGATTGCGCCGACACTTGACGGTCAAGTGTCTCAACTCGGACACTTGAGTGGGGCGGGTGAAAAAGTGTCTCAACTCGGACACTTGAGTGGGGCGGGTGAAAAAGTGTCTCAACTCGGACACTTGAGGGGGCGAGTGAAAATGTGTCTCAACTCGGACGCTTCCGCTCGGTGAGGGAGTACGCCGTTGCATTTTCCGATTAGGCACGTGGTAAGTTACTCGGCGTTCGTGCGCAATTGCCATGGCAATCCATCACCTATATGACTACCGCGCGGAAACGGAGCACCTTTCGCAGGCGAATCCCTCCGTAGTTCGCCTGATGATGGTGGGCTCGGCACCTACCACCGAACACCTCAACTGTGGTTGACACACTTTAGTAATCCATCGTTTCCTGGACGCGTGCCCGAAATAACACGCACGCTCGCCGCCCAATGGTGCCGTTTCCTGGGCGTGCGAAGTGAAGCACCCTGTATGGCTCCAGCTCGACGCAGGATGTTGTCCTCAAAAGTTCGAGCCTGGGCTTATCTCCGGCCTGACAGAAAGTCGAACCAATCTGAGGCGTAGACACAGTCCATCGGCGTTGGGTCCTCCTCTATGACAGGACAACCCGAATGTTCAATGCGTTTTCTGAATTTTGTTGCTGCTGGTTCGGGTATCTCGCTCAAGCGGACGTAATCGGTGTTTCCCGAGCGGTGAACACGTACGGTCAAAGGCTGAGGTCGAGGCGGAAGCTCTTCTTTACCCGTCAATGCGACTGCAATTGAGCGAGCAATCAAGTCCCACACTGAAGCCGCGAACCGCGGGTACTTGCTAATCACCGCTCGCTCGGGATGGTTGTACAAATCCTCTACTAATTCAACGACATAGTCGGGAGCTGTGCCGCGATTGAGCCGTCCCAGCTTTGCGGTCGCTATTACTCGGCCGCGGCCATTCTGGCCCGGTGACAGAAGTTCAACGGTAACTTTAAGCATTACAAGTCTCGAAAGGACGCGAGCATCCATTCTTCCCGCGAGAACGTTGTCAACCCAGCGTCTTACGTCTTGGCTTGCTGGCGCGCTGGCGCGGTTGAGCCTTTCTGGTCAACATCAGGGGGTTGATGGTCGCCATGGGAGCAATGGTATCCAGCCAAGTTTCGCGTCCAAGAGTGCGGAGCACGGAAATGAGGGTACGCAGGGACGAGCCGTTGCCGGTTTCGAGATTTCGCAAAGCACGTACGCTGACGCCCGAACGCGCTGCAACGGTAGCTTGGTCCAGCCTGCAAAAATTCACGCGGTACACTTTCAGTCGCTCGCCTAGCTCCGCTTCCATCTCCTCGAGCGTCAAATGTCTAATTGCACCTGTCGTCGACGTCCTCATTGTCACTCCGATTAGTTCAGCAGCGAACTCGCTTTGCAATTACCGGCAACATTCTGCCAATAACTCGGTTGTTTGGCTGTAAGCGGCAAGATACTGCCGGTCATGACGGAGCCCTCAGAGGCACAGTAGTGGGCTAGCCACCTTCGAGGCTTCACGGTACATCCAGACCACGAAGCCTCCCGGCACGGGATTGCGCGCCTGGCAGCTTCTCAGAACGCTTTTCGTCGTCCCTTCGATATACGCGGCTTCGGGGGAGCCGGAATTCCCAGGATTATTGCCTTCCTTCTTTCGTACTGCCAATGAAACATGGCTGCTTCTTCAGCGGGCCATCCGTGGTTATACCTTGTGGCGTGCCGGTACCCGCTTTCGAGCATCTGTAGCTGATGCCATTGCTCAACCGTTTCGCATGGCATCAATTTTATTGTCGAAATGGCCTCCTTTCTGGCGGAAGGGCTACATCCAAACGCGGAAAAGGATAAGGCTGCATAAATTCTCCTATCCTTATCTTCGTGCTCCAGAAATGGAAGAAATTTAGCTGCAAGCTCGGTATGTCGCGGTTCTGCAGTCCCTTCGGAGTTGAAATAAGCTGCCGGCCTCCCAAGGCTGACGGTCCTCGTCAAATCGCGCCAGCCGGTGCAACCCAGTGCTCTTGCCATAATCTCTTGAGTTCGCTGTAGGCCGAGTGCGCTTGGTGAGCAGTCCTCGCCCGATGCGTAGCGCAACGAGTAAAATTGAAAGGCCTTGTGGAGTGCGGAGGCGTTCTCTTTGGCCTCAGCGGTGCTGTGGAAAGGGAGTTTGTGCACGTCGAGCTCTTGATGTGATGCGGGTCGACGGTTGCTCGCTCACCTGCGACCCGCTACAGAAGGCTGGTGCATGGATGTGGAAATGCCAGATGCAGAGCCCAGCTGGGATTCTCCATTTGCGAGCGGAACGCTGTCTGCGAAGCGTTGGGTTGTATTGTCGACCAATCGCAATGCTTTGGGCAAGAGAAATCGAGCATCGCAGCGACACCTTGTAATGCCCACGTACCCGCATATCCTGGAAAGTGGTCATAAAATCTTTCCTGATAATACCGGTTATCAGTAAAGAAGATTCCTATATATGGCTAACTTTGACTAGATAGGTAGATAGGTAGATAGGTAGATAGGTAGATAGGTAGATAGGTAGATAGGTAGGAAGATACGCTCGTGATGGAAGTCTCATCACGAGCCGTACGTACCGTCGAGCAAGGCCGCCGGCTTGTCTTCGGTGCATCGACTCGCCAGGCCATGGGCTGATAACCCGGCGCGAGTTCTCCATATCGAAATGGATTCCGTGAAGTGGTGCCGCGGCTAGGCCTCCGTGCGCCCAGTGGCTGGCTGGGATGCCGGCAAATTGTCTTGCCAGGCGGCATATGTAATCGATGTTCCCTTGAGGCGCCAGGTATTGCGACCATTGTCTGTACGTCCGAGCACCGTCGCCGATGCTCCGCTAGGACTACTGAAGGCTACATCCCGAGTGAATACCAAATGAGTGCCATCGGCTGACGGCTGTAGAGAGCCCTCACGGCGCAACTCTTCGCGCAATTGCTGATAGGAGTGAGGTTGTCCAGTCCAATCCAGTTTGGCCTGGGAGCCGGACACGATAGTGAAATCCTTGCCGCCCTCCCGAGCGAGGGCGCTGAGTCCATGCTTAGTGCTTTCCAATTCAAAAATCACGTCGTCACTGGCTTTTGTGAGTTCGGCCAGCAAAGCTTCGGCGAGGTCTGCCCTGCTTTTGCGGTTGTGTAGGCGCCAGTGCATCTCGAGGATATTCAGCGTGCTGTTCTGCCGCAACTGCATTACTCCGATGGTCCAGTCTGAATGCTGCAGTACTTGGGTTGTTAGGGCGAACGTGCTTACGCCGCCTTTGGTGAAGTAGGCTGACTTCTTCCGCTCGAAGTCGTAGTTGCTCGCAGCACTGTTCTTCTTGCGGCTCAGCAACGCGAGGTTGCCAAGACGATGGACCCATTGCTGGTGTGCACCGGCTTCGGGCACCCAATTTAGCCACTGGCTGTTCGGCGCCGGCTGCTGAGGCATAACATGCTCGACAGATACCACGTCATGCTGGTAGGTTGCGCTCCCATCGGACAACAGGCGGTCCAGCCGTAGCAGCAGGAGGGCTAGAGCACGTGGTGAATGAGTGTCATATAGTGGACCGTTCAGTGCGGCATAAGTCTCATGCTGCTCTTGGGGCGAGAGCTGCAGGGGAGATTGCTCTCCAAATAAATCCTGGTCGCTTTCAACGGCGCTGGTCAGGGACGAGAAGCGCTCTATGCGTTCGTTGACGCCCGACTTTCGAACTAGCATTGAATACCCCAAGCGCTCCAAGTCGCGGAAGAACGTCAGAACCAAGTCCGGCTGTTCGCGAAACCTTACAAAGAACGCAAGGGCGGGCGGCACCCAGTCTTTAAACTCAAGTCGGTTGAGCCAATGTAGGTGTTCGTTAACCTGCTCGGCATGCCTGTGGCTAGCGTAGTCCGCGTCGCGCAGCTCGCCAAAAGCTTGGGCCATTGGCAACAGAATCTCATCGACAAACTCACGTGGCTGCTTGGTTGGGGCGACATGCTCCTTGAACTCTTTGAGCAAAGTACCCTGAGGCTTGGCTTTGCGGAAGACCATGCGGATGTGACCGAATAGGTCGTTAAACTCATCTCGTCCAAGGTCTTCTTCTTTGTCTTCCCACTTCTCCGTATATGCGCTGCGAAGTGCCGGCGCAATGCCGCCGATGATTTCGGCCTTGAGAATGTCAGTTGCGCTCAGGTCCAGGCCGCGGCTGTTTAGTACTCCGAAGATGCGATAGGCAGAATCCAAGTCTGGCGTCGCCACGGTCACCAGATAGCACCGGGTAATAATGAACCGTACCAGCCGTATCAACTCGGGCTGAGTCAACTTGCCCAACCGTTCCATATACATTTGCGCGTTACCACGAAGGCGCGCCTGTGCATCTGCCAGTGGAGTGTTGAGGTGTATCAGCGTAGGCAGACCGTCTTCATGCTGAATGTACTTACGGAAGAAGTCGCGGTCGCGTTCCCGCAATGAAAGTCGGTAGCGTGCTTGAGTTGCGGACACGACGTCGCCATGCTCATAGATGCGCTTGGTGATGCCGGCTTGCACAGCGGCGTCGTGCACCGAGGCTCGGATAGCCGAGAGAAGAAGCGTCAGCGTGGTCAGTCGCTGCTGGCCATCGACGACGGTGGCTTCCGCCGACGCCTCGCCCTTGATGAGCACAATGCTGCCAAGGAAGTACGGAGCCGCCTCGCTGAGCTGTTCCGGCGAGATAGCCAACGCACCTAGCAAGTCATCCAGAAGCTCCTGCGCTTGGTCCTTGCCCCAGGCGTATGGACGTTGGTAGCCAGGGATGGTGAAAACAAAGTCATCACTGAAGATTTTGGCCAGTGATTGTTCTTTTGCGGTTAGGGTGTGTGTCAATGCAGTCTCCACGGACTTTTCTTGGGTTTAGCGAGCGTCGATGCTGTCGGTGACGGCTGAGGTTCTGGGCTGCGGACGGCCATCTCGCGGTGAAGCTCTCGATGCTAGGGTGAGGGCTTGTCCCGTCGTACCAACTCCTGGTGGCGCCGAAGATGCTCAGTTATGTAACCGCGGAACCGATGCTCGTCGGAGAAGCCGAGGCGGCTTGTATCAAGCTTCATGCCCTGGGTCAGCCCTAGCTTGGCCAGGTTGCTGCGGACTCTTGGATGCAGGACGCTCGTGAATGTGCCCCGTACTTCCTGAAAGCTCAGCAAGAATCTGTCAAATAGGCTGTCAGCGTGTGCGACCAGAAGCAGTCCATTCATAGGGTCCAAGCGCTCGCGGTTTGAGCTATCACGCCAAGGCTTGATATGGGAAGCAATCAACATCTCCGATACCCCGAGCCCCGTTAGCGCACACGTTTCTCCTTTTCCCCATGCTTTTACTAGGTCAGCACGAAAGCGTCCTTGCCCAACTCGAGCCTTCGCCAAAACTTCACGTTCTGTGTCATCCGCGACTTCCCGGTCTAGTTGTGCCAGGTCCGCGATGAGGTCGTTGGCCTCACTTGACCCGTAGCCAGCCAACAGTTCGTCGAACCGTGACTTGTAGTCCAAGTCGGTTGGCAGCGGGTTGAAATTCTGCCCACTTGAAAAGTAGCGATGAATTTCTGCACGCGAATACCACGGCGCTCTCGGTAGAGGAATGGGCCCGTCCGGCCGACGAAGTGGCTCCATCGAAAGCCGAAACCGATAGTCTTTGCTCTCACCGTCGAGACTTCGCAGCTTCCAGGGGCCGATGTTCCGGCGGCGAATTCGGAAAACGCCCTCTAAGAAGTAGTCCACACCGGCAACTTGCGGGTCCTTGTCGCCGGACAGTACGTAAACAAGGTCGCCTTCGGCTGGCTTCTCGCTGTTGGTGTGGTAGCTCTCCAGTCCAAAAGGGCCGAACACGTGGGATAGGTGGTAAGCGAAGTAGGTTTTCGACACAGATTCTCCGGCAGTGCGGGAATTAGCGACAGTGGCATCTGCTGCCACGGTGTGGATGCAATTGCCTTTGCAGTCGAATGGCAGCCTGGAGCGATAATAGCCCAACGGGGAGTTCGAATGCAGGGCCAGCCAGTGATGGGACTGTCGTGCGCTTCGTTATGTTAAGGCAGTGGGCTTGCGGCTAATATTGGTGGACTTGCGGCTACGGACTACCAGAAAACGTACCTCCACTGGAGTAGTATTTTCAGAATTTATGACGGCTAATCCCTGTTGTACCCTTTGGAGCGCCTGCGGCGCTAACCCGCCTCGCTAGCGTTCGCCTTCCTCGACTGTCGCCTATGAATCTTCGACAAGTTATGGTTCCCCGCGGGTATGCGCTGAGGGCAGCCAAGGAGGCCGGGCTGGGGCTATGAAGCCAACAACTTGGCCTCCTTATCTCACCGCATTGGGCCGCTCACCGCGCTCCGCTGCTCGTTTCACCTTCCGATTTAACCGCCCCGCCGCCTTTCCCTGGTTCGCGGGCGGCCTTGGCAAGTCTGGGTGGGCAAAGTCGTGTGTCGACGTGGGCCTTGAGAACTTGATTGGCCTCGCCAGCAGTGACAGGGTCGGTTAGGGCCGGTGACTGGGTCCGGCGAGCTACTCGACTTCAGCTATCGGTTGTCTCCGGGTAGCGGCCTACGGATTGCCTGGCGCTTGACTGCCGCCAAGGACAAGACCTGTCCGCCCAAGCGGCGAGCCTCGCCACGAGGCTTCCTCATACTTAAGGGAATCAGCCTCCCCCGATTGGGGGTTGGACTTTTTGGGGGCGGGAATGTATGGTGGTTTGCTATACAAACGCCAATGCCGTCCATGGAAGCAGAAAAGACTGTTGGGCTGAGCTTTCGGGTTACCCCCACAATGAAGCGCAAGTTGGAGGCCGCCGCCGAGCAGGAGCGCAGGAGTCTGACCAACATGTTTGAAATCTTGGTGGACGACTATTGCCGGACGCACGGCATTAGCGAAGATGAAGTCTGCAGCCAGAAAAAGGCTGTCTCCTCGGGGAAGAAGAAGAGGTCATGAACGGAATAACATTGGGGACAATCCATCCGTCGCTTGTAAGCGTTCACGGAGCATCATCGTCGCACTGCTGACGGCACGCTATTCCTGATTGGCTGAATTTTGGACTTCCTGGTCCGCGCCTGCTACCACTACAAGACAGCGAAATGGAAATAAAGATTCTTAAAAAGACCGGCGTTCCGAAGGCAGAAGTGGAGGCGCATCAGCAGATACAGCGAGAGTTTAGTTCTTCAGACTTCAGTAGGAAATGGAAAGGCTATGCTTCGTTTGCCATCGCCCGGGGCGGGCGCGGGGCAGGGGACGACGATTTTGACCTAGTGCTCGTGACGCATGCCCACATCGTTGTGGTCGAGCTGAAGAACTGGCATGGCACTTTACTTGAGTCAGATGGGCAGCAGTGGTACCTGGATGGAGAGTGCCGTGGGACCTCGCCGGTGGCCAAGGCCAATTTGAATGCTAAGAAATTAGCTGGTTTAATGCAGCAGAAGCTTGGCCGGGAAAAAACTCCGTTCATCAGCTCTTATGTCGTGATGCATGGGGACGTCAAAGAAATGAAATTGACGTCCGACGAAGAGCGCTCAGTCCTGACAATGACTGAGTTTCTGACGCTCAGGTACCAGACGTGCTACAAGGACTATCTCTGGGGCAGAGTCCTGTTCAACCCTCTCGACTATCTAGCCAAGTATGACCTGTTCTTCGAGGGGCCATCCTTCAAGCCTAGGGAATACATCGTCGATGGCTTCCGGCCCGAGGCGAACCCAATCTTTGAGCACCCTAGGAAGCTCTACAACGAGTATCGCGCGGCGGCGAAGGATGACCCGGCAACGGTTGCCTTGCTGCGCCAATGGGACTTCACGGCTATTGGCTTGGAGCTCATCGGAGAAAAGGACCGCTCATTCATTGGACTTCGGGAGCAGCGGGTCTATGAGTACGTAGCAGACCGGAACGAGGAACTGTCACTTAGCCTGCTGCGGCCGGTGGCACGCAAGAGTCCAAATGATGTCAGCTTGGACTTCTCTGAGTTGTTCTTCCTGCCGAGCAAGGTAACCCGCCTGGCGGAGTTCACCCATAGTGTTCTCCCTAAGCTGTCTCCCGAAGAGCGCCTGACCCTCACCAAGGCGTTACTCTCAAAATTCGCGGAACTGCATGACCTTCGTGTCGCCCACCGTGACGTGGGTGACCACAGCATCTGGCTTGACCGTCCAGCTAAGGTTGTCTTGTCTGGATTCCCTGCGGCCTACTATCCAGAGATGAAGACAGTCGGCGCCTTCCGCGAGAAAGTGAAAGTCGAGCAGTCGACGCTGCCTGAAGATTCTGGTGCAAGTCCAGCATCTCCCTATCGACGCGACGTGTTCATGCTTGGGGCCTTGGCACACCTCGTCTTGTTTGGGGAGAAGCCACCCAAGGTAGGCGGACTTTACGAATGGTCTAGCCGAGCGGAGGACCCATTCGAGGGAGCACTCACTGAGTTCATCAAGCGTGCGCTCTGCAAGGAACCTGGGGAACGGTTCGAGAATGCTCGAGAGATGCTCGAGGCTTTCAATGCGGCTACCGCAAGGAAGCAGGAGAGCATCATTGACCTGACTACATTCGAGGCCTATAAGGCGGCTACGCGTGACAGGGATTACGAAGAAACTGAGACGCTGGCCGATACCGACGATGCTTGGTTCTTTAAGTCTGCGGGGAACGGCGAGGCCAAGCTGGTCAAGGTGTGGTTCAGGGTGGCCCCCGACACAAAGAAACCGGACCAAGCTGTCCGCCTGCTGTCCTTCCTCGAGCGCGCCAGACTTATCAAGGGCTATGGGATAGCTGGAATGCCGCAGGTCTTGGACTTCGGTCTATCACGAGGCAGCTTGCTGCTCGTCTTGGAATGGGTCGAAGGGGGGACATTGACTCACTGGTTGAGCGGTGCCCCCTCATATGAGGAACGCCTGGCCGTAACCAAATCCATGTTGAATACCTTGACGCGAATCCATGCATTGGGAATCGCTCATGGTGACCTTCATCCTCAGAACATCATCGTAAAAGAAGATGGAGCGGCTGTATTGATTGATGTGCTGGACTTCCGTCTCGACGCCGATGACCACTACACAACGGCCTACTTGCCGGAAAACTACAAGTCATTGACTCCGTTTGAGCGCGACCGGTACGGCATTGCAGCTGTTCTGACTGAGCTCCTGCAGTGCTCGAGGGAGAATCCCACTTCCGGTGAGTATCCAATTCCTAGAATCTACGAGGAGATTGCGAATCTTCTCGAGCAAAAGACACTGTCCACTCTCGAGCCGTTGTCGAGAGCTATCGCTGTGGCGGGGCAGGCGGATGAGGCCGAACTGCCGGAAGTTACCGTGGTCGTCCAGAAGCTTGCACAATCGGGTGTGGTTTCAGGAGAGATGCGTTCCGATAACGGCACGTTTCATGTGGAGGCCAAGGAGGACAAGAAGTACAAGGGTGGCTTGCGCTTCTGGGTGACTGGTATTGGCAAGCAGCTGTCTTTCTCCTGGAAACTCGCTGACGACGCCGCCGAGTTTGTTAGAGCAAGCTCCATATCCCAGAGCCAGTTGCTTCGTTCCCAGACAATGGCCGATGGGCAGATTCCAGTTCGTATACATCTTGTGGACGGTCCCGTTTCCGATGTCAGGGAACTTGTCCAGTTCCTACTTCAGGACGAGCGCATCAAGAGGAAGCTGCCCACCCCCGTACCGACTCCGGCAATCGCTTCCGGGGGAGAGACTGTAGGAGAGCCTGCTGCAACCGTTCAGGAAGGATGTGAGGCAGTAGGGGAAGCAACCTCCCCTGAATCTGCCATTCCAGTTCCGGAACTCTGGAAGGCGCTCTTGGATGCAGAAGAGGACGCATTTACGACAGTCACTATTGCCGGAGAGAAGCGTCGCAATCCATCGCAGGACGGTCAGATTTTGGTTCCGTACCACGCTGACAATGGAGTGATTGATTACGAGCGCTCGGATACCGTCATTGTCGAGAGTCAGACCAATGACGGCGTGTGGAAGCCTTGTGGTCAGCTCAACCTTAAAGAGACCACATTCGGGGAGCTGGCGGAACTGGCGATTGATAAGCCGTATCCGAAGGCCAACTTCAAGATTGGTAGCAAGCTCCGGCTCATCAGCAACCTGGAGAAGGGGTCATTTACACGCAGGAGATTCGCGGTCGACCGGATTCTTGGCGACAAGGCTGTTGTCCCAGGCCTCATTGAATACTTCGAACGGCAGGAAGCGGCCTTCCTTGAGTCAAACAAATATATCGAGCCTAGCGATGACGACCTGGAAGCGTATTCCGAGGGTAACAAGAAGCTGAATCCCAGCCAGAAGGAGGCATTTCGCAAGGTACTCGGCAACGGCCCAATCAGTCTGCTGCAGGGGCCTCCTGGCACCGGAAAGACATGGTTCATCGCTTCATTGCTGCACTACTTGATGACCAAGGAGAGCGCTCGTCGAATTCTGTTGGTCAGCCAGGCTCATGAGGCCGTCAACAATGCTCTGGAAAAAGGGTTGGAGCTCTGTCGAAGTAAAGGAATCGAGTTCAATGCGGTTCGCCTCGGTAGCGAGTCGGCCGTGTCCGACTCTATCCGCCACTTACATGCCACTTCCATCGAGCAAGCCTATCGGGAGAGGTTCAAGGCTGAGCAAAAGGAGCGTATGGTTGGACTCGCGTCGGCGCTGGGGCTGCCTCGTGATTTCACTACAGAGTTCGTTGACCTGTACCTGCGGTTGGGAATGCTTTGCGAACGGATTGCCAAACTCGAAGCGAGAAGTCTTGCAGAGGGCGAAGATGCCAGTCAGGCTTTGGTGGCCAGGGTCAGAGCCCTGGTCGAGACCTTTCATGAAATTGCTGCGGACTTGTATGACTTTGAAGGAGAGCTCTCTCCAGCGGAGACTGTGGTGCAGCTTCAGGAAAGGCTAGCCCAGAAGTATGAGGTGCGGTCGAAAGATGCCATCGAGCGTCTGACAAGGCTGATTCATCTCTCTGATGAATGGGTCAGCGCCCTTGGTTCGTCGGATGCGAACTTTGCTGAGTTCTTGGCAAAGTCTCGTACTGTCGTAGCAGGGACCTTGGTTGGCATCGGCTACCGCGGTGCAGGCGTCGTCCAGAACGTTTTCGACTGGGTCATCATCGACGAAGCGGGCCGCGCAGCACCTAGCGAGCTCGCGGTCGCTATGCAGGCCGGTCACCGTATTCTGCTGGTGGGCGACCATCATCAGCTGCCACCAACTTTCGCCGACGAGGTCAAGGGCGCAATCTGCCAACGCTTCTCTGTAGAAGAAGACTCACAGCTGTTTAGCAGCGATTTCGAGCGCATCTTTGATTCGGAGTATGGTCGGAAGGTGGGTGCAACTCTGTGGAGCCAGTACCGAATGGCGCCGGACATCGGTGAGGTGGTCTCATCTTGTTTCTACCAAGCGAAACTCGACACCGGGCGTGGAGCGCCACCTAAGTACTATGACCTGTTGCCAGAGAATCTTTCCAATCAGGTTACTTGGATTGATACATCCCCAATTGGCGAGCGCGGCTTCGAGCAGGCGTCGGACGGCGGCAAGGATAAGTGGAATATGGCTGAGGCTCGCATCGTTATGAACTTGCTACGTCAGATTGTCGAGTCTGACGAGTTCATGGCCTCCTTGAAGGAGGACCTACAGCCAGAAGAACCGCCCATCGGTATCATCTGCATGTACGAGAAACAACGGCAGGTCATCGACCAACTGAAGGCCGAGGCCACTTGGCTGGGGAGCGCGCGTCGCTTGGTCAAGGTCGACACCGTCGACAGCTACCAGGGCAAGGAAAACAGAATCATCATTCTCTCGACAGTACGCAACAACGTACGGCAGTCATCAGGGTTCTTGAATAGTCCCAACCGAGTTAACGTGGCCATGTCGCGCGCAATGGAGCGCTTGTTTATCGTCGGTGCGACGAAGATGTGGGGTGGGAAAAACATCAATCGGCCCCTGGGTAGGGCATTGACCAAGGTTAGGTCGCTGGCTGAGGCTGGTCGTGCCGGCATCTTGTCTGCCAAGCAGTTTCAGGGGAATTAAATGACCATTCAAGCGGAATTCAATCGAGTTACCTTCGGTCTCCCCATTGAGACATTTCGTGTAGAGGCCTACATTGCGCTCGATGAGCGCCTACCTGTCGTTACGGAATTTGTCCTTCGGCTTCTGCGAGTCTGCGGCAGGGTCCCCATGCCGGCGCTCAGGAATTACTTTGGTTTTACGGATAGCGAGGCCTTGTCCGTAGTGGAATCGCTGTCGAGGCAGGGGCTCATAGAGCTTGTCGAAGAAGACATTCAGCTGAGCTTGTTCGCCATTGAGCGTTTCGAAGAGGCCGGTGGAGACCACCCACGATTCAACAAGGTCGAACTAAAGAAGGACACGGTCACGTTTGACTTGATTTCCTTCACTCCGCTGCGCCCTGTGACTGGTGAGTTGCCCACCGACAACATCATCAAACTGAATGCGGCGGAGGATGCTTTGGGCGAGAGTAAGGAGAGGGCAAGGCTCGCTTACCGGCAGCGCTATCCAGAGATTGCCTCAATGCGCGATGACCTCAGGGAGAAATCCTTCGGCGTCCACTCCATTGAGGACATTGAGAGCAAGCGGCGCAGTTACTTGCCTATTCCGGTGTCGTTTTCCATCGACCAGGACGGCCAGGTTGAGCGAAGGATTGATGAAATCTTTGAGCGTGCGGCTCCCGCAGAGCTCATCCAGTTCGTCAATGAGCAGGTCACGGCAGCCATCCCCAAGACGATTGTACTGGGTACTCCAGGCCTGGAAGAGTTCATTGAAGCATTTGACCTGAAGCTGATGGGGCAATACCTAACCGGCAAGAAGTTCGACCTGGCAGGGTACTTGGCCGACGTGCACGTGACTGGCAATGTGAAGTACCAGAAGGGTGTGGATTCCTTGTTCGGCAATATATACCTCCAGGGAAACGTTGAGCGCATTGTTGCTCGGATTCGAGATAGGCGTGAAGGAAAGCGGCGCCATGGAAAGCTGCTGACGTCCCTGGCCTGGTTGACTCCAGACTATGAACTTTGGGGACGTGGCGATTCCTTCGCCAAGGCGGTTGCACAGTTCACAAGCGTCCTCAGGACGGGCGGTATTTCCGATTCACTGTTCGTCTTTGCAAACGCTGAGCAAGGACAGGAGACCGACATCGTTGCTCAATTCCGTGTGCCACAACTCAGTGAACTTCATTTCTCGAGACCGGCATTGAATGAAGGTTCGCTGATGAAAGGTAGGGTCGAATTGATACTGTATCCCACCGGGGTCATGGCGGCTGCCTATCATCTCTCACTTCCGGGCAGCGGTGGCCTGTGGGCACCTATCGGCTTCATTTCAACGGTACCGAAACACTTGGATACCGCGCATAAGCTCATTCAGAGTGTCATGTCCAGGCGACGATACGGCGGGCGTGCCAAGTTCACCCAAAGGGACGCCCGCACGAGGCCAATGTCTTTCGAGGAGGGGTGCCCCTTCCTGCAGTACAGCGGCTTGAATAGTCATAGCCATGATGACGACGAAGGCTGAGGAGTGAGTTGGTCGTTAGGACATTTGCACCTTGTTGACACTTTGCATACCGATGCTTGGGCGGAAGGTCCTGACCGGCATACCTCAATCGAATTGCTAAGGAGGCTGAAGGTCGGCTAGTGGTTTCGCGAGCATGGACGCCGAAAGGACTGGTTGGGTTCCCGAGATGCCTGTCCAGTTGCAGGTCTTTTTGCCGAGACGCGGGTTTTCGGGGGTGCTGTTTATCGAGAATCAGGCCACCTTCGAACAGGCGACACGAGACGCAACCGGCCGTTACGATAGCTTGGGGCTTGTGTTTGCGTCGGGCTTCAAGGGGAGCGCCAAACGTTTGCGGTCGCCCACCGGGGCTTCCGTCTACTTCGCAGCCTATGGCTCACTTGAGGAGAAAGACGCCAGTAGGTTTCTGGGGTGGTTGCGTGCTGGGATTAAGTTGCAGTCTTGGTTTTGGGGCGACCTGGATTTCGCTGGCATGAAAATTTTGGCAAACCTACGAACGGTTTTCGAAGGGCTAGGTGCTTGGCAGCCTGGCTACGGGCCTATGCTTGCGCGATTGGAAAGGGGCGAAGGCCACTCTCCGACCGAGGCGGGAAAAGGCGGGCAGCAAGTCATAGACCAGACCGGATGCTCGCTTGCGGATTCTCAACTGCTTCCTGCGTTAATAAAATGGAGCAAGTTTGTCGACCAAGAGGTTCTATAGGCGCTGCTTAACTCTTGAAGGCCTCGGCGGAATGGGCGAGGTTGCCATTCCGGTTATTAGAATACGACTCATACTAGGTCGGCTGGAGCTGGATATGTAGCCGAAGCCTACCTATCGGTGTTTGTGCGCTCGTGCGAACGATGTCGGTGTTGCTGCTGGGGGCCATTGCCCAACTCACTGAAGATGCATCACCGAAAGCGGGGAGGTCGGCTGACGCAAAGCCGACAGTGGCCGCTGCCGACTGGCAGTTGATGGAGAATGTCTGAGATACCCGCCGACCAGGGAAAAGGAGCGCTTTCGTCGCGCACGCATGGTTCATGTTGGCGGACCTGTTAGACTCTTCGACAGCATTACCACTAACTATTGAGCTGCGAATTGCGCTGCTTGAGCAAGGACTTCCGATGCCCAAGAACAACCCCAATCAGCCAAGCTATCGCGAGTTCATGCGTGCGCGTCGTCCGGAACTCTACTCCGATACGCTGAACATCGAAGAAAGGGAGGTGGACCGGCGCCAGTTTGAGTTCCATCTCCACAGCCTTACCAGCCGCAAAGAGGAAACGGCATTCGAAAACTTCGCCCGCGCGTTGGCTGAGAAAGAGTTGTGCCCCAATCTCATTCCACAGACCGGGCCCACGGGGGGTGGGGACAGCAAGGTCGACACCGAGACCTACCCTGTCGCGGCCTCCATTGCCACGCTTTGGTTCGAGGGTGACCCCTCGAAATCCGCTGCGGAGAGATGGGCCTTTGCCGTGAGCGCCAAGGCGAAGTGGAAGCCGAAGATTGACTCTGACGTCGAGAAAATAGTTGCTACGGGGCGCCCGTACTCCCTTGTCTATTTCATCTCCAACCAGGCAGTCCGCGACAAGGACCGGGCCGAGAGAGAAGACGCACTAAAGGCGAAGTACGGCATCGAGGTCCGTATTCTTGACCGCTCGTGGATTGTCGAGAAGGTCTGCAGCCACAAGCGCTGGCAGCTTGTGGCCGACACGCTTCAGTTCGAGCTTCAAGGCACTATGAGGACTGTTCCGGGCCCCTTGGATGCTGAACGTCTGCGGGATTTGGAAGTCCTAGACAAAAATATCGAGGACGCGGCAGGCAGCCCGGTCACCTTGGAACTGGTTGAGGTAAGCCTGCAGGTGGCCCTTCTCGCTAGGAGCCTAGACAAGCCGCGAACGGAGGTTGACGGCCGATTTGAGCGTGCGGAGCGGCTGGCTCGTGCTATCGGAAGCAGCAGACAACAACACCGAATCTGGTACCAGCGGGCGTGGACTGCCATTTGGTGGTTCAACGACTCTACGGAGGCCCTCCGGCGCTATGACCTACTGGCGGCCGAGATGCTCCAGACGGATTGGATTTGGGACCTGGAGGAACTGGTCAATCTCTGGCTGGCTCTTCAAGCGGGGCAGCCGCCAGAGACGGACCGCACGGCCGCGCTGCGCGCGGCGCTCCTGCGGCATGCGGACGACCGCGCTAAGGAGACCAGCTCGCTATGGGCCCGCACGCAACTGCTCCTCATGGACATGGTTACGGGCTTGCGCACCGGCCAATCCCTCAACCCGACTCTCAAGGCCCTGCGGGAGACCTTCGCAGAGGTTCGCAAACAGGTTGAGTTTCCGGTGGAGTCTGTGGTGCGCCTGGTGCGGGAGCTTGCTGTCGTCATTGGCGACTCTCCAGCGTATGACGAACTGCTGGACAGCGTGATTGAGATTGAACGCGAGAGGCACGGCGAACGCGCTGCGGGTGAAATGCGCCTGGAGCGCGGCCTCCAGAAGCTCTCTCGCAAGAAGTCGTATGAGGCGATTGATGACTTGGCCAAAGCCCAGTTCCTGCTTGCTCAAGAAGAGCGGCGAGGAGAGTTTATTGCAGCCCTCGCGGGTACTGGTTTGGCCTATGAGTCGGCCGGGCTGCTGTTTGCCGCCCGTGCCAGTCTGGTCTCCGCGCTGGACCGGTGCCTCTACTCCTACTTCAAGGAAGGGGCTGTTGACGCACGAGCCTTGCCACTGCTGAGGAAGCTCGCTTGGCTTGAGCTTCAGCTCGGTCGAGTCCCCTACGCGTTGGCATGGGTGAAGTGGATGCCTCCAATGGAGGTAGCCCTAAGCCTGAGCGATGAGGAAGTCAACGACGTCTCCGAGGAAGTGCGGGCCATCGACCGCGTTTTGGGCATCCTCATTTTGAAGACGCCGCATGAGGAGTGGTCCCAGCTAACTCGGCTGCCGGACCTACTGCATTCGCTTGAGCTGGAAATGTCCCGCGCCGCCGCCCTGTTCATGCTTGGTCGTGAAGACACTGTCAGGAGCGACTATGACGCGGGGGACGACGACTTCCAGGAGTTCTTCGGCGAATGGTTGACAGCGCCGGCAGCTGAGGACCTTCCTGAAGAACCGTCTTGGCACATTGGAACGACGACCATGACCACCGTTGTCCTAGGCTGTCGAATCGATGTCGCGGCCCGGGGCAGCGTCACCTCCGCGCTTCTTGGTGAAAGTATCATCGCGTTCCTGGAGGCTTTCTACTCCACGGCAGTTCAGTCAAGAACTCTGGTCTCACCACGGGCGGAACTCCTCATCGAAGTAAGGCAGTCGGATGGAGCGAAAGGGCCTTTCTCACTTCGAACGGTGGAGGATAACTGCGGTGAAACGAAGCTGGTGGTGACTCACCCGATTACGCCTGCGGCGGACCTGGTGGGCAACGGCTTTGAAAAGGCCATCCTGGAGCTGTTCGCCCGCGTCACGGCCGAACTGCAATTCGGCGCCGACAAGCAAGCCTTCGAGGAAATGTTCGCCAAGCACCGGGCTCAGGACCGAGCCTTCCTCGTGGCTCGTTCCATCATCGCGGTGACGAACATTTTAGGGGAGTCTCCCCCTGGCCGGGCGGAAGATTGGGTGCAGGACCCCACATTGCGCGAATACACGCAATTGCGTGACGCTCCTTGGCAGCCGACCCACGTGGCGGCGGTCGAGACCCAGTCCGGTTCCGATGAGAAGCCGACTTTTGCAGCGGGCGACCCATCCGAGCACCTTTTCGGGGCTGATGCCATCAAGCACCGAGACATAAGAGTCATGTCCCCCATCAACCTGCCTCTTTGGGACCGGGCTCGGTGGAAAGGTGTGGGGGTCGGAGGAACACCAAGCGAGATTTCGCTGTAGTGGTCAAGTTATTTCGGACAGGCAGATAGGTTCTTTTTCTGTCGATTGCGCCTCGTAGGCAGCGGGCGACAGATACCCCAGGGTTGAGTGCAAGCGCACCGGATTATAGAAACCAACGATGTACTGGGTGATGTCGCGCCGTGCCTCGGCGTGGTTGGCGTATTGACGCTGCCACACGCGCTCCATCTTCAGGTTTAGGAAGAACCGTTCCGTCACCGCGTTATCCCAGCAATTGCCTTTTCGACTCATGCTGCAAACAATCTGATGGCGTGCCAGCAAGGCCTGATACTCCGCGCTCGCGTACTGACTGCCCCTATCCGAGTGCAGCACCAGTCCCGGCGCTGGCCTTCGCTGCTGCAGCGCCATGCTCAGTGCCGACATCACCAGGTCGGCCGGCATGGTCGGCGCCATCGACCAGCCCACGACCTTGCGCGAGTACAAGTCCAGCACGACCGCCAGATACAGCCAGCCTTGAGCCGTGCGGACATAGGTGATGTCCGAAGTCCAGGCCCGATTCGGCTCGGCCACGTCGAATTGCCGGTCCAGCACGTTCTCTGCCACTGGCAGCGTGTGCTTGCTGTCAGTCGTCGACACGAACTTACGCTTCCAGGTCGCGCGCAAGCCCGCTTCGCGCATCAGCCTACGAATCCGGTAGCGGCCAAGGCGCACCCCTTGTTCCCGCACCGCATGCATGACACGCCGGCTGCCGTAGCTGGCGCCGCTCGCAGCGAACGCCGCTTTGACGTGGGTCTGCTCCTGCAGAGTCTTCATGCTTGGCATGGCGCGGCGGTGCGCATAGTAGCCCGAGCGGCTCACCTGCAATACCCGGCAGGCGTTACTGACCGATACGGCCTCCTGTTGCAAGTGGGCTACCACCCGGTAGCTCACTTCAGTTCCCGCGCAAAGAAGGCCGAGGCTTTTTTTAGTAAGGCGTTGTCCTCGCGCAGTTGCCGATTCTCCGCCTCCAGTTGCCGGATGCGCTGCTGTTCCGCCGTCAGCGGCTTGCCCACGCCAGGCCCGCCGGCGCACTCTGCATCGTACTGCGCCATCCAGCGCCGAACGGCCGTCTCACCAAGCTCCATCGACCGGCAAACCTCGCTGACCGATAATCCTTGGTCTCGCACCATCCGTACTACTTCCAGCTTGAAGCTGGCGTCAAATTGTCGGCGCCTTCTTGTCATCTATCTTTTTTCCTCGTCGATTCCGGATTGTCCTCCTATCGACCTGTCCGAGGAAATTAGACCACCACACCAAGACCCCCACCCCCATCCAGCCCCTCCCCCCTCAATCCGCCTGAATCTTCGCCGCCTTCACCACCCCACCCCAAAGCGCCAGCTCCCGCTGAATCCGATCCCCCAGCGCCTTCGGCGTGCTGATATTGACGTCATACCCCCCCGCCGTCATACGTTGCCGGAAAGCAGCATCCTCCCCAACCGCCTTCTGCGCCTTGACCAGCTTGTCCACCACATCCGCCGGCAGCTTCTGCGGCCCCACCAGCGCATACCAGCCAGTCAGGTCATAGCCCTTCTGCCCCGACTCGATCATGGTCGGCACGTTCGGCAGCGCCGGGTTGCGGGTCTTCGACGTAACCGCCAGCGCACGCACCTTGCCGCCATTGATATGCCCGATGGCCGTCCCGGTAATGTCGAACATGAACGTCACCTTGCCACTCATCACGTCAGCCATGGCCGGCGCATTACCCTTGTACGGCACGTGCAGCATCTTCACGTTGTTCATCTGAGCCAGCAGTTCCGCGGACAGATGGTTCGATGCCCCAATGCCGGCCGAGCCGAACGAGACCCCCTCAGGGTGCTTGCGCGCATAGTCGACCAGCTCGCCCACGTTCTTCGCCGGGAAGTCCTTGTTCACCAGCAACACGTTGGTGTAATCGGTGATCAGGCCGATATAGGTAAAGTCCTTGACCGGGTTAAAGTTGACCGAGTGCTGGATCAGCGGGGTCATGGTCATGGTCGGGCTGGCGACGAAATACAGCGTGTAGCCGTCCGGCGCCGCCTTGGCGGTCATGTCGGCGGCGATCGCGCCGCTGGCGCCCGCACGGTTGTCCACCACCACCGGCTGCTTGAGCGCGCGCCCGAGCTGCTCGGCATAGATGCGCGCGGCGGTGTCGACCGGGCCGCCGGGCGCGTAGCCCACCAGCAGCTTGACCGGCCGCGACGGGTAGGCGTCGGCGGCCCACGCCGCGCCCTGCACCAGCAGCGTGGCGGTCAGGGCTGCCAGTGTCGTCCATGTCTTCATTGTTGTCTCCTCCAGGTATGGCTGATATTGCCCGGGGCCAGCATGCCCGGCGGGCGCTTAATCGAGCAAGGCGCGCAGCGGCTGCTTGAGCAGCTTGCCGCTCGCCGTGGTCGGAATCACCTCGACGGTGCGGACCTCGGCCGGGCGCTTGTACGGGGCCAGGCTCTCGCGCAGGTAGGTGTCCAGCGCCTTGCGGTCAAGCTCGGCGCCGTCCTGCATTTCAATGAAGGCCACCACTTCCTCGTTGCCGTCGGCGGTGGTGCGTCCCACCACGGCCGACTGGCGCACGCCGGGGAAGGCGTTGATCACCGACTCGACCTCGATCGGGTAGACGTTGAAGCCGGAGCGGATGATCAGGTCCTTGGAGCGGCCGGAGATAAACAGCGCGCCGTCGGCATCCAGGTAGCCCAGGTCGCCGGTGTTGAGCCAGCCGCCGGGCAGCAGCGCCTCGGCGGTCTGCTCGGGGTTGTGGTAGTAGCCCAGCATCACGCCCGGGCCGCGCACGCGGATCTGGCCGCGCTCGCCGGCGGGCAGCGGCTTGCCTTCGGCATCGGTGATCTCGATCTCCACGCCTTCGACGATATAGCCGGCCGAGCAGTCGGCGCGCGGGGCTTCCATGCGCGTGATGAAGAGCGAGCCGGCGTATTCGGTGATGCCGTAGCCATGGTGCAGCGCCTGGCCGAACAGGGTTTCGACCTCGCGCTTGAGCGTGGGGTCCAGCGGCGCGCCGCCGGTATAGAGGTAGCGCAGGCGCGGATAGGCGCCGGGCTTCGCGCCGACGGTGGGCGCCACCGCCATGATGCGCGTGAACATGGTCGGCACGCCCTGCAGGATAGTGACGCCGGGCGACGCCAGCGACTCGAACACTTCATTGGCGTCGAAGCGAGGGCGCAGGAACAGGCTGGCGCCGGCATACAGCGTGGCCATCAGCACCGTGGCAATGCCGAAGATATGCGACATCGGCAAGGCGCCGTAGGCCACGTCGGCCGGGCCCATGTCGCGCGAGGTGGCGGAGATGCGCGCAAACTGCGTCAGGCCCGCATGCGGCACCATCACGCCCTTGGGCGCACCGGTGGTGCCGGAGGTATAAATCAGCGTGGCGACGCTGCGGGCCAGCCCGGCCGGCTCGCGCTGCGGCGGGGTGGCCGCGCGCACCACCCGCATGCCAGCGTCGAACACTGGGCAGCCGGTGGCCTGTGCGCCCAGCCGCTCGCCGTGCGCCGCGGCCACGTCGGACACATGGCCGGTGAACAGCACCAGCGCCGGCTGCGCATGATCGCGGATATTGTCGATCTCGCGCGCGGACAGGCGCGCGTTGACCTGGATCGGCCAGGCGTGCAGCAGGCTGCTGGCGAACAGCGTGACCACCATCTCGTTGCAGTTCTCGCCGACCACCATCACGCGGTCGCCCTCGCCCACGCCCTGCGCCGCCAGCCAGTCGCGGGCGGCCTCGATGCGCCGCCACAGCTCGCCGTAGCTGATGACGGCGCCGTTCTCGTGCAGGCACGGCGCGTCGGGCGTCTGCGCGGCCCAGTAGCGGGGGATGTCGTGGATATATTCGGGGCGGAAGGAAGACATGGTGCTGGTGGGTCTCTCGATGCAGGCTGAGTCGGATATGCGGCGGAATGCACCCGGCCACATGAAACTGGCTGCATCAGTTTGCGGCAAGCCCCGTGCCGGAGCCATTTGGAATTCACTAAGGCCGTGTTCGTCAACGCCACTGGCCAGCCGCCGTCCGCCCCGCCACCACCCGGCGCAGGTGGTTCCGCCTCCACGAAGGACGGCTTTATCATTGATGAAGCAAGGAATCGCGCCCGGCCCCTACAATCGGCCGGCACAGTGAGGGCCGCCGCTTTGACGCACCGCACAACCAGGCTGAGCCAAAAGCGCCGCGCGGCCCGCGTACCACAGGGGACATTCAGATGGATTTGCGTTTCACCGCCGAGGAACAGGCCTTCCGCGAGGAGGTCCGCACATTCGCGCAGGCCAGCCTGCCGGAAGACATCCGCAACAAGGTACTCAACCACCAGCGCGTGGAAAAGGACGACTACATCCGCTGGCACCGCATCCTGCAGGCCCGCGGCTGGGGTGCGCCGACCTGGCCCAGGCAATGGGGCGGCACCGGCTGGACCGCGCTGCAGCGCCTGATCTTCGAGATCGAGACCTTCCGCGCCGGCGCGCCGCGCATGCTGCCGTTCGGCCTGACCATGATCGGGCCCGTGCTGATGAAGTACGCCAGCCCCGAGATGCAGCAGCGCTTCCTGCCGCGCATCCCCAGTATCGACGACTTCTGGTGCCAGGGCTACTCCGAGCCGGGCTCGGGTTCCGACCTGGCCTCATTGAAGACGCGCGCGGTGCGCAAGGGCGACAAGTACATCGTCAACGGCCAGAAGACCTGGACCACCATGGCCCACTTTGCCGATTGGATCTTCTGCCTGGTGCGCACCGACCCGGAGGCCAAGGCCCAGGAAGGCATCTCGATGCTGCTGATCGACATGAAGTCGCCCGGCGTGACGGTGCGCCCGATCAAGACGCTCGACGGCGGCCATGACGTCAACGAGACCTGGTTCGAAGACGTGGAAGTGCCGGTCGAGAACCTGGTCGGCGAAGAGAACCGCGCCTGGACCTATGCCAAGTACCTGCTCGGCCATGAGCGCACCGGCATTGCCGGCATCGGCCACTGCCACCGCGAGCTGCGCCTGCTCAAGCACTACGCCAGCCAGGCCACCGACGGCGCCGGCCGCCCGCTGATCGAAGACGTGCGCATGCGCGACAAGATCGCCCGCGTCGAGATGGACATCATGGCGCTGGAAATGCTGCTGCTGCGCGTCGCCACGCAGGCCGCCGGCACCCCCGGCCCCGAGGCCTCAATCGTCAAGATCCGCGGCTCCGAGGTGCAGCAGGACCTGGGCATGCTGATGATGGAAGTGGCCGGCCCCAACGCCTGGCCGTATTCGCCGGAATGGCTTGAGCCGGGCGCGACGCAGCCGGTGGCGGGCCCTGACTGGGCCGCCCCTGCCGCCTCCACCTACTACGACATGCGCAAGACCTCGATCTACGGCGGCGCGACCGAAGTGCAGAAGAACATCATCTCCAAGATGATCCTGGGTTTCTGAAGGGATAGCTGACATGGACTTCACCTACAGCGAAGAGCAACAGATGCTGGCGGACAGCCTGCGTCGCTTCATCGATACCGAATACACGTTCGAGGCCCGCCGCAAGAGCGCGCGCGCAGGCGAGAGCCTGGATCGCGGCATTTGGAACAAGCTCGCTGAAATGGGCGTGCTGGGCCTGACCGTGCCGGCCGACTTCGGCGGCTTCGGCGAAGGCCCCGCCAGCCAGCTGGTGGTGCAGCGCGAACTGGGCCGCGGCCTGGTGCTGGAGCCGGTCACGCCCAGCGGCGTGATGGCCGCGGCCATCCTGGCCGCCCACGGCAGCGCCGCGCAGAAGGAAGAATGGCTGCCCGCGATCGCCTCGGGCGAGCGCATCGTCACGCTGGCCTACCTGGAGCCGACCACCCGCTACCGCCCGGAATCGGCCCGCGCCAGCGCCGAGCGCAGCGGCGACGGCTACGTGCTCAACGGCATCAAGAGCGTGGTCTGGCACGGCGGTGCCGCCGACGCCTACCTGCTGACCGCGCGCGTGGCCGGCAGCAATGAGATTGCGTTGTTCCTGGTGCCGCGCGACAGCAAGGGCCTGGGCGTCACCGCCTATCCCACCATCGACGGCCTGCGCGCCGCCGACCTGTCGCTGCAGGACGTGACCGTGCCGGCCAGCGCGCTGGTGGGCGAGCCCGCTGACGGCCTGGCCGCGCTGGGCGTGGGCCTGGAGCATGGCGTTGCCGCGCTGTGCGCCGAGGGCGCCGGCGCCATGGAAAAGCTGATCGAGATCACCGCCGAGTACCTGGGCACGCGCCAGCAGTTCGGCAAGCCGCTGGCCAGCTTCCAGGCACTGCAGCACCGCATGGCCGACATGCTGGTGCAGAAGGAACTGGCGCTGTCGATGGCCTACGTCGCAGTCCAGGCGCTGGACGAGGCCGATCCCGCCACGCGCCGCCGCATGCTGTCCGCGGTCAAGGTGACGCTGGCCCGTGCCGGTCGCTTCGTCGGCCAGCAGGCCGTGCAGCTGCATGGCGGCATGGGCATGACGGATGAGCTGTCCGTGGGCGACTACTTCAAGCGCCTGACCATGCTGGACCAGTTGCTGGGCGACAGCGACTACCATCTGCAGCGCTTCGGCGAAGTGATGGAAGCCTGACCCTGGCTGCGGCCGCTGGCCGCACGCTGGCGCGAGGCCGGGCACTTGCCCGGCCTCGCGCCGTTTCAGCTCCCGCTCCCCCTCCCCTTCCCGTACCGCCCCGGTACGCTCCCGCAATCCTCGCGGGATGCTGGCACGCCACCCGGATTGGCCCCCCGCGCCACACCCAGCCCTCCGCCACGCCGGAGGCTAGGGAAATCCACTAGTCCGTTCCAACGATTCCCCGCCGCCGCGCCATCACTACGCTGTCACCACAGGCACAGGCACAGCCAGCGCCGGCAATTCCTCTTTACAAGGAGCGAGACTTCAATGAAATCCAGCACAAGACAACTGATACGCGGTGGCCTGCTGCTCACCAGCATGGCCCTGGCGGCGGCATCGTGGGCGAAGGTCACCCCGGAGGAACTCAAGCAACTGGATGGCCCCCTCACGCCGATGGGCGCCGAGCGTGCCGCCAGCAAGGACGGCGAGGTCCCGGCATGGTCCGGCAAGTGGCTGGGCACGCCGGCCCATGTCAAATACCAGCGCGGCGAACGCTATCCGGACCCGTATGCCGATGAGAAGCCGCTGTTCGTCATCACCGCGCAGAACATGGCGCAGTATGCCGAGCGGCTCAGCGACGGGCAGAAGGCGCTGTTCAAGAAGTACCCCGACACCTTCAAGATGCCGGTCTACCCCAGCCATCGCGACTTCCGGTATGAGGACGCCGTCTACAAGGACATCCGCACCTACGCCGCCACCGTCAGCATGACGAGCGATGCCAACGGCCTGAAGGAAGCGGGACCCCAGGTTCCCTACCCGATTCCGAAAACCGCGATGGAGCTGTTGTGGAACCAGCGCTTCTCGTCGGCCATCGGCACCGAGAAGGCGCAGTTCGACCAGGCCGTGGTCTATCCGAACGGCTCGATCGCGTGGGGACGCGTCTCATACAGCATCCTGTCGCCGCGCAATAACGGCAAGTTCGACCCGCACAACGCCATCAACGAGCGCTCCTTCTTCCGCACCGCCACGGACCTGCCGTTGCGTGACCGCGGCCAGGTGATCGTTGGCTACGCGGTCTGGGACCAGGAGGGTTCTGACACCAACCGCACGTGGATCTACAACCCGGGCACGCGGCGGGTGCGCCAGGCGCCGGAATTCGGCTTTGACCAGCCCCAGGGCCCCGGCGGCTTCCGCACCGTGGACGACGACCGGCTCTTCAACGGCTCGGGCGAACGCTACAACTGGAAGATCGTCGGCAAGAAAGAGATCTTCGTCCCGTACCACAACTACAAGCTGCTGAGCACTTCCGTCAAGTACAAGGAGCTGCTCACGAATGGCCACGCTAATCCGGACGTCATGCGCTATGAACCGCATCGGGTATGGGTACTGGAAGCAACGCTCAAGTCCGGTTTCCGGCACCAGTATGCGAAGCGCGTCCTGTATCTCGACGAAGACAGCTGGCTAGCCCTGGCGGCCGACAACTACGATGGCCGCGGCCAGTTGTGGCGCACCAATCTCCAGGCCTCGGTGTACACCTATGATGCACGCCGCTACTATCCGACCACGGTGTTCTACCATGACCTGATTTCGGGTGCCTACCTGGCGGACCGCCTGACCAACGAAGGCCCGATGGCAACGCTGAACAACAGTCCGGAATTCAACGAGGCGTTCTTCTCCCCGGACGCCGCGCGTGGGTCGGGTACCTGATCCGATCGTGATATCCGGCCGGGCGCAGCCTTTGGCGCCCGGTCGCGCTCCCCTCCCCGCCCTGAACTGCCCCCAGAAGTCGGAGACGACTTTTGGGGGTTTTTACATGGCAAAGCCCAGCCGCTCCGATTGCAACCCGGGCTGCGCCGGTTGCTTCTACCTCGAAAAGGAAGCCCTGTATCCCGGCGAACGCGAACGCCGGATGCAGGACGATGTCGTGGTCGCGTAAGTCCGGAACGCCATCAATTAAAAATGGGGCATCCGCCGCGAGCCGCGGCGGATGCCCCATTGACCAGGAGATCAGAAGTTCAGCGGTCGCTGCGCGGCATCCAGGCCGCCGTCGATGAACACCACGTTGCCATGGATGTAGGCCGCCTGCGGCCCGCACAGGAAGACGATCAGCGCGGCCACCTCTTCAGGCTGGGCACGGCGGCCCAACGGCGGCAGGAAATCGCGGATGGCGTCGCCATAGCGCGGGTCCTTCAGCCCTGCCTGCAGCAGCGGCGTTTCCACCGCGCCCGGCGCGACCACGTTGAGGCGCACGCCGGCCTGGCCCCACGCGGCAGCACGTTGCCGCGCGGCCGCCGCCACCGCATGCTTGGAGCTGGCATAGGCAATATAGCCAGCCTGGTCCCGGGTGGCTTCCGCCGCCGCGGCGGCTGCCACCATCGCGCGCACGCCGGACTCGTCGCCGGCAAGGTAGGCATCACGCAGCGGGCTGCCCTCCCAGGACTGGAGCGTGGCCGAATTGGACGACACCACCACGGCGCACGGATCCGAGCCCTGGCGCAGCGCCTCGAACAGGCCATCCAGCAGCGCCACCACGCCGAAGTAGTTGACCGATGCCACCAGCGTGGCGGGTTCGACATGCGGGCCCAGGCCGGCGCAGCAGACCAGCTGATCGATGCGGCCACCCGACCGCGACAGTACGGCGTCGATGGCGGCAGCGCGGCCCTGCGGGTTGGACAGGTCGGCAAGGATGTCGGCATCGCGCAGGTCGATGCCGATGACCCGGCAGCCGTCCGCGAGCATGCGCTGGCGCACGGCCGCACCCATGCCGGACGCGGCTCCGGTAATAACTACGGTTTTCATGTGGTTGAGTTCCATGACGGTGTCGATCAGGCCTCGAACACATGCCGCAGCGCCGGCGGCTCGATGCCGCCCGGGTTCAGCTCGAACGTGCGCCGTGCCACGCTGGACGGCCGCACCTGTTCCACGTCGGTGTAGAACTGCTGGTACCAGTCACGCATCTGGTAGATGGGCCCGTCGCCTTCGCACAGCAGCGGGTTGTCGATGCGGATCTTGCTGTCCCAGATCGCCACGTCCTCGTAGAAGGCCTGTTTGGCCTGCTCCACATAGGCTTGCGCCATGGCACGGTTCTGTTCCTCGGACAGCCCCGGGATCTTCTTCACCAGCACGCCGTAGCGCAGCGCGAAGCTGTTGAGGTCGATCGGCACATGGCAGTTGAGCAGGATCGAGTGGATCTGCTGGTCGCCCATCTGTCCGCTCATCTCGGTGATGTGGTACGCGGGCCCGAAGTACGTGGACAGCGCCGTCAGCTGTGCATCGCCGGAGAGCCGAGCACTGCGTCCGATCATCAGCTGCGTGGCCTTGTGGTCTTCGAACAGGTTGGCAAAGTAGTCCACCGGCGCGCCATGGACCGTGCCGAAATGCGCCATGTCAGAGATATTGTCGACCAGCTCGCGGCAGTTGGTGCGGATCAGCATCTCGTCGATGGCCCAGTCCGACCAATCCGATGAGAAGCAGGCCTCGATGCGCGGGATCGCCACCTCGGGGGGGGCCGGGCGGCCTTCGGGATCGTGCCAGATGAAGAGCAGCCGGTTCTGCTCGCAGGTCTCCCAGGCGCCGACGCGGGCCTTGGGCGGCACGCGCTTGCAGTAAGGGATGGACTTGCAGCCGCCGTCGCCGCCCCATTGCCAGCCGTGGAACGGGCAGACCAGGTTGTCGCCCTGCACGGTGCCGGTGCTCAGGTCCGCCCCCATGTGCGGACAGTAGCCGTCGATCACGCGAATCGCGCCGGTCGAGTCGGCAAATGCCGCCAGGCGCCGGCCGAAGATATTCAGCGTGTGCGGCACGCCGTCGCGGTAGCCATCGGCCAGGCCGAGGCAATGCCAGCCGCGCGCGAAGCGGGCCTCGGGCGGGCGTGATTCGATTTTGTAGCCGGCCTTGTAGCCAGTCTGGTTGCCGTCAGCGGTCATGGCGTCTGTCTCCTTGAATTCCCGTGGGACCTTCAAGATAAGAGCGTCTGGCCGGCGGCTCATCGTCCCATCGGACTACTGCAGCGCGGCAATCCTGGTCAGAGCCGGATCATTGCCCGGGCCGTGCACGCAACTGACGCCGGCCGGATCGTAGATCCGGGCCACGCAGCCATTGCAGCTGTCACAGGCCGAATGCGCCACCGCACCGCTGCGCCAGTTGGCGACCAGCGCGGGATCGTGGATCAGCGCGCGCGCCAGCGCGACGCAGTCGAAACCCTCTTCCATCAGCTGCGCGACATTGCCGATCGACTTGACGCCGCCGATATAGGCCAGCGGCATGCGCACCGCCCGCCGCACCACGCGCGACGCTTCCAGGAAATACAGCTCGCGAAAGGCCAGCGCGCGCGGCGTACGCTTTTCCAGCATGGTGATGCCGAAGCGCGCCACCGCGGTCGGTGCGGCGGCCTTCATCTGCGCCGTGGGCATGGGGCTGCCGAACAGCGCCCACGGGCTCTCCACGTTGCGCCCGCCGCTGAGGGTCAGCAGGTCGGCGCCTTCCGCCTCCAGCAGGCGCGCAGTCACGGCGGAATCCGCAGGTTCGTTGCCGCCCGGCACGCCGTCGCTGACGCTCAGCTTGCAGCAGACCGCCAGCTCGGCGCCGACCGCGTCCTTCACCTGGCGCAGCACCGCGGCCGGAAAGCGGGTGCGGTTCTCCACGCCGCCGCCGAACGCATCGCGCCGCCGGTTGCTCAGCGGCGACAGGAACTGGTTGAGCAGGTAGCCGTGCCCCATGTGGATTTCCACCGCATCGAAGCCGGCTTCGCGCGCCAGACGCGCTGCCGCGGCGAACTGGCCGGCAACGCGTGCCATGTCCGCCTCGCGCATGGCACGCTGGAAATACACGCCATGCAGCATGCCAAAGGCATTGAGTCCGGCCGAAGCACTGCCCGGCGCGCGGCTGCCGCCGTGGCGCATGGTGGTGAACGAGCCCGCATGGGTGATCTGCAGGCAGGCCGCAGCGCCATCGCGATGCACGGCATCGGTCAGCACGCGCAGGGGCGCAACCTGCTCCGGGCGCATGCTGAGCTGGTGCGAGAAAGTCAGGCCGTCGTCGGCCACCGCCGCATACGCTACCGTGGTCATGCCCACGCCGCCCGCGGCAAGCTCGCGGTGGTGCCTGACCAGGGCCTGGGTCGGCAGGCCCTGCGGCGTCATGCCCTCGTTGGCGCCGGCCTTGATCAAGCGGTTGCGCAGCGTGAGCGGGCCGATGCGGACCGGCGTGAATGCCGCCGCCGCGGAAGCCTGGTTATCGTGCATGTTGTTTCTCCGGGACATCGGCCCTATACCACGTCGGATTTCAAGGCGTGCGCCGGCGGCACCGTCTCGCCGCGCGCGGCGCCACCGGCACCACCGGCGGCCACGCGTGCACGCTCTTCTTCCTCCACCCCCAGCCACGCAGCCAGCGCCGGCAGCAACGATACCGCACCGAACAGGTTCACCAGGAACATGAAGGCCAGCAGGATCCCCATGTCGGCCTGGAACTTGAGCGCGGCAAAGGCCCAGGTGCCCACGCCGATGCACATCGTCAGCGCCGTGAACAGCGCCGCCGAACCGCGCTGGCGCATGGCCTCGGCAAAGGCCTGCGGCAAGGCCTGTCCTTCCTCGCGGATCTGGTGCTGGATGCGCTCATACAGGTAGATGCCGTAGTCCACGCCAACGCCCACGCCCAGTGTGATGACCGGCAGCGTCGACACCTTCAGCCCGATGCCAAGCCGCGCCATCAGCGCATTGCACAGCACCGACACCAGCGTCAGCGGCACGATGATGCACAGCACCGCGCGCCACGAGCGGAACGTCAGCAGGCACAGCAGCGTGATCGCGCCGAAGATCGACAGCAGCATGGTCACTTCGGCTTCCTCCACGGCCTCATTGGTGGCCGCCATCACGCCGATATTGCCCCCGGCCAGGCGGAACGCCACCTTGGGGGTCTTGTCGGCGGCGGTGAAGCGGCGGATCTCGCGGATGATGTGGGCGATGGTGGCGCCCTCATGGTTGGCCGTGTAGATCAGCACCTGGATGGCCTGGCAGTTCGAGGTATTCATGCCGTTGTCCGGGTCGAAGGCCTTGGCGCCCTGGCTCAGGCCCTCGCTGCTGCGCGGCAGCGCCTCCCAGCGCGGGTTGCCCTCGTTGTAGGCGCCGATCACCACCTTGGCCAGCGATGACACGCTCACTACCGACTGCACGCCGGACACGCCGCGCATATGCATCTCGAAGCGTTCCACCGCACTCATCACCGGGTAGTGCAGGCAGCCGTCGTCGAAGCCGGTGGGCTCCACCACCACGGTCAGTGCATCCGAGCCGATGTTGTACTGGCTCACGATGCTGGCGCTATCGCGGTTGTAGCGCGAATCCGCGCGCAGTTCCGGTGCGCCGCTGCCGACATCGCCGATCTTCAGGCCGCGTGAATCGATGGCGCCGGCCGCCAGCAGCGCGAGCGCGGCCACGAACACCCCCAGCGCCGGTCCCGGGCGCGCCAGCGCGCCGAACTTCTGCCACAGCCCGCCGGTTCCCTGCGCGCGCCGGGCCTGCGCCGATGCCAGCGCCGACGGCTCCAGCTGCGTGTACGACAGCAGGATCGGCAGGAACACCTTGTTGGTCACGATCATCAGCAGCACACCCAGGCAGGCCGTGATGCCAAGCTCGCGCACGATGTCGATCTCAATGCGCATGATGACCATGAACCCGAGCGCGTTGGTCAGCAGCGCGACCGTGCCGGGGATGAACAGTTTGCGGAAGGCCGCGCTGGCGCTGTCCAGCGCACCATGCCCCTGCACCACTTCCTGCTTCCAGGCATTGGTCATCTGCACCGCGTGCGAGACCCCGATCGAGAAGATCAGGAACGGCACCAGGATCGACATTGGGTCGATGCCGTAGCCCAGCAGCGGCAGCAGGCCCAGCAGCCAGGCCACGGGCAGCAGCGCCACCACCAGCGACAGCAGCGTGATGCGCAGCGAGCGCGTGTACAGCCACAGCAGCAGCGCAGTCACGGCGAAGGCCAGCGCGAAGAAGCCCATCACGCCGGCGATGCCCTCTTCCACATCGCCCACCAGCTTGGCAAAGCCGACGATATTGACCTCGACGTCGGTGCCGCTGAATTCCCCGCGGATCTTCTCCAGCTGGCGTGCGACCGAACCGTAGTCGATGGTCTTGCCGGTGGCCGGATCGGTCTCACGCAGCTCCGCGCGAATCAGCGCGGACCTCAGGTCGTTGCTGACGAGGCGGCCGATCTGGCCGGAGCGCGCCACGTTGCGGCGCACCTTATCGAGCTCGGCCGGCGTGCCGGAGAAGCGCCCCGGAACCACCACGTCGCCGCGAAAGCCCGCCTCCGTCACCTCGGTGTAGCGTACATTGGGCGTGAACAGCGAGAACACGCGCGACCGGTCCACGCCGGGAATGAAGAACACGTCATCGGTGGCGCGGCGCAGCTTGTCCATGAAGGCCGCGTTATAGATGTCGCCGTCGCCCTTCCAGCGCAGGCTCAGCAGCACCGTATTGGCACCGGAGAAGGTGCTCGCGTACTTGGTAAACACCTGCATGTACCGGTGCTGCAGCGGGATCATCTTGTTGAAGCCGGGATCGAGCCGCAGCCGCGTGGCCGAGACGCCCAGCGCCACGGTCACGGCCAGGCACAGCACCAGCAGCAGGCGGCGCCGGTGCATCAGCAGGCTGGCACAGGCATCGACAAGGCGGCCCAGGCGGCCGGAGGAATGGGGGCGGGTCATGATCGTTCTCGCATTCGGTTAGCCAGGGTCAGGCAGGGTCAGCGGGGGTTGGCGGCGAGCGTGGCGCCGGCAAGGCCGCCATTGCCGCCCAGCGCCAGCGTGTCCTTGCCGGCAGGGGCCAGCGCGGCCAGGGTCTGCGGGCTGCCGGCGGGCAAGGCGGTGAACTGGCGCCCGCCGTCGGCGGACATCACCAGCGTGCCACCCTGCCCGGCCAGCACGATGCGGCCATCGGGCAGCTCGACGCCGCCGAAGAACGAGGTCTTGAGGCCAGTGTCCGCGGCCTGCCAGGTGGCGCCGAAGTCCTCGCTGCGCAAGGCGTTGCCGCGCATGCCGAAAGCCAGCCAGGCGCCGTCGCGCAGCGGCTGCACGCCGTACAGCGAACCCTCGTAGGGGGACTTCACCACCTCCCAGCGGCTGCCGCCGTCGGGCGAGCGCAGCACCAGGCCGGCTTCGCCGACCAGCATCAGGCGTCCCTGCCCATCGCCGGCAATGCCGTTGAGGTGGCGGTCTTGCATGGCCTTGTCTGCGGCCGCCTCCCAGTGCCTGCCCTGGTCGCGCGAGACCAGGAAGCGGCCAAAGCTGCCGACCGCGAACCACGGGCCGCCCGCCTGCGCCCAGGCGCCCAGCAGCGGATCGGACGAGCGCGCGTCGAAGGCCACCTGCTGCCAGTGGGCACCGCCGTCTTCGGTGCGCAGGATCCAGCCGCTGTGCCCGACCGCCATGCCGTGGCGGCTGTCGGCAAAGACCACCTGGGTCAGCGCGGCGCCTTGCGGATGATCCACGACGGCCGTGCGCCAGTTGCGGCCCTGGTCGTCGCTGAACAGGATCTGGCCGCGCTCGCCCACCGCCACCAGGCGCTCGCCGGCGCGCGCGATGCCGTTGACCTGCAGGCCGTCCGGGCGCAGCGTCGTAGCCGCGAACGGCGGCAGCGGGCGCGGCGCGAAGGCCCATACCGCGGTGGCCAGCACGGCCAGCGACATGGCGACGCCGATCAGTCGTTTCATGATGTCTCCTCCGGTTGGAGTGATGGCAGGCGGCCTCGTTGCGGGCCGGTCCCTGCAGGGGCTGCTTGTGATTACAGGATGTCGAACAGCGCGGCGGCGCCCATGCCGCCGCCGATGCACATGGTCACCACCGCCTGCTGCACGCCGCGGCGCCGGCCTTCAATCAGCGCGTGCGCGGTCATGCGCGCACCCGACATGCCGAACGGATGGCCGATCGAGATCGCGCCGCCGTTGACGTTCAGCCGCGCATCCGGGATGCCCAGCTTCTGCTGGCAGTACAGCACCTGGCAGGCAAAGGCCTCGTTCAGCTCCCACAGGCCCACATCCGCCACCGTCATGTCATGGCGCTCGAGCAACCTGGGCACGGCGAACACCGGGCCAATCCCCATCTCGTCCGGCGCGCAGCCCGCCACCGCCATGCCGCGGTAGCGTCCCAGCGGGCGCAGGCCGCGGCGGCGGGCCTCGTCGGCGCTCATCAGCAGCACCGCGGCGGCGCCGTCCGACAGTTGCGAAGCATTGCCGGCGGTGATGTGCTCGCCGGCGGCCACAGCCTGTCCGCCGCTCCAGACCGGCTTCAGCGCCTCCAGGCTGCTGGCCGTGGTATCGGGCCGGTTGCACTCGTCGTGCGCAAGCCGCACGGTCTCGTGGCCGGTCAGCGTGCCGGCCTTGTCGAACAGCGCGCGGCGCGTTTCCAGCGGCACGATCTCGTCGTCGAAGGCACCGCGCCGCTGTGCCTCGGCGGTGCGCTGCTGGCTGCGCCAGGCGTAGGCATCCTGCTCGGCGCGGCTGATGCCGTAGCGGCGTGCCACCACCTCGGCGGTCTCGATCATTGCCATATAGGCTGCCGGCTGCCGCGCCAGCACCGCTTCGGACTGGGCGCGGTAGCTGTTCTTGTGCTTGGTCTGCGTCAGCGAGATGGATTCCGCGCCGCCGGCCACGATGATGTCGGCCTCGCCGCACTGGATCGCGCGGGCGCCCACCGCGATCGTCATCAGGCCCGAGCCGCACATGCGGTCCATGGTCATGCCGGGCACGCTGTCCGGCAGGCCGGCCGCCACCGCGCACAGGCGGCCCAGGTTGTAGCCCTGGGTGCCCTGCTGCGCGGCCGCGCCGATCAGCACATCTTCCACCTCGGACGGATCCACGCCGGCGCGCTCCACCACCGCGCGCACCACGTGGCCGCCCAGCACCGGGGCCTCGGTGTCGTTGAAGGCACCGCGGAAGGCCTTGCCGATCGGTGTGCGCGCGACGGCGACAATGACTGCTTCTTTCATTCTGGATTCCTGTTCAGAAGTAATAGCGGCTGATGGTCTCGGCCACGCAGGCCGGCTTGTCCCCGCCTTCGATTTCCACGGTCATGCGCACCACCGACTGCACGCCGCCCTGCAAGGTCTCGGCCCGCACCAGCTCGCCCACGCCGCGCACGCGCGCGCCCACGCGCACCGGCGCCGGGAAGCGCACCTTGTCGCAGCCGTAGTTGACGCCCCACTTCATGCCTTCGACCGTGACCAGTTCCGGCAGGAACTGGTTGACCAGCGCCAGCGTCAGGTAGCCGTGCGCGATGCAGGCGCCGTATGGGCCCTGCGCGGCGCGCTCAGGGTCCACGTGCAGCCACTGGTGGTCGCCGGTGGCATTGGCGAACTGGTTGACCTGTTCCTGGGTGATCTGGGTCCAGGCGCTTTCGCCGAGGCGCTGGCCGACGGCGGCGTGGATGTCTTCGGCAGAACGGAAGATTCTTGGCATGTCTGGTTCCTGCGTTGTTCCCGGTCCCAACTGTTTCCCTTCAAGCCCGCTGGCTGCTCACCGGCAGCACCTCGCCCGTCATGTACGAGGCATAGTCGCTGGCCAGGAACACCATCACATTGGCCACCTCCCACACCTCGGCCGCGCGCCCGAAGGCTTCGCGCTCGCTGAGCTGGCGCAGCAGGTCGGCCGGCGCCGACTTCTTCAGGAAGTCATGCAGCGCGATGCTGGGCGCCACCGCATTGATGCGCACGCCAAATTCGGCGGCCTCCATCGCGCTGCAGCGCGTCAGCGCCATCACCCCGGCCTTGGCCGCGGCGTAGTGCGACTGCTCCTTCTGCGCACGCCAGCCCAGCACCGAGGCGTTGTTGACGATGGCGCCGCGCCGGCGCGCCTGCATGTGCGGCAACATCGCGCGCGTCATGCGGAAGGTGCCCGTGAGGGAAATATCGATCACGCGCGACCACTCGGCATCGTCCATATCAACTAGGCGGCGCGAGCCGCCCAGGCCGGCGTTGTTGATCAGTACGTCGGTTCCGCCCAAAACTTCTTCGGCGGCGGCCACAAGTGCGCGCACCTGCGCTTCATCCGACACATCGCAAAGCTGGCCATGGATCGCCTGCAGGCCGGTTTCCGCGCGCAGGCGCCCGACCGCTTCGTCCAGCCGCTTCTGGTGAACATCGGAGATCATCAGCGCGCGGCAGCCCTCCTCCGCGCAGCGGCGCGCGGCGGCAAAGCCGATGCCGGCGCCCGCCGCCGCGGTGATGAGCACGCTCTTGCCGGCGAGCAGCTGATGGCCCGGCACATAGGCTGGGGCGCTGGGGATTTCGGTGTTCAGGGTCATGGCTGTCCTCGTGCTTCGCGCGGCATGCCGAGGCCGCGTTCGGCGATGATGTTGAGCTGGATTTCGTTGGTGCCGGCGTAGATGGTGTCGGCGCGCGAGAACAGCGCCATCTGCTGCAGCCGCGTGCGGCGCGTGTCGCCGGCGTCCAGCACATTGGCCAGCGGGCCCAGCACGTCCAGCGCCAGCTGGCCCAGGTCGCGGTGCCAGTTGGACCAGTAGTACTTGTAGATCAGCGCCTCGCGCTGCAGCGCGGTGCCACCGTCCTGGCCTGCCTGCGCCGCGCCTGCCAGCATGCGCAGCGCATTGGCGCGCATCACGCGCAGGCCGGCCCAGGCGCGCGCAATGCGCTGGCGCACCAGCGCGTCGCGGCTGCTGCCGTTGTCGCGCGCGGTCTGCGCCACCCATTCCAGTTCATGCGTGAACTGCATCTGCTGGCCCAGCGTGGAGATGCCGCGCTCGAAGCCCAGCAGCGCCATGGCGATGCGCCAGCCATCGCCGGGCGCGCCCAGCACATCGGCGGCGGCGGCACGCGCGCCGTCGAAGAACACCTCATTGAATTCGGCGCCACCGCCCATCTGGCGGATCGGCCGGATCTCGATGCCGGGCTGGTCCAGCGGCAGCATCAGGAAGATCAGGCCCTTGCTGCCGCGCGAGCGGGGCTCGCAGCGCGCCAGCACGAAGATCCAGTCCGAATCGTGCGCGAGCGAGGTCCACACCTTCTGGCCGCTCACCAGCCAGTCGCCACTGGCCGCATCGCGCTCCGCCCGCGTGCGCACATTGGCCAGGTCCGAGCCCGCCCCAGGCTCCGAATACCCCTGGCACCAGAACGCGGTGCCATTCAGGATGCCGGGCAGCAGGCGCGCCTTCTGGTCCTCGGTGCCGAAGGCGACCAGGGTCGGGCCGATCAGCCCCTCGCCGATATGGCCCATGCGCCCCGGCCCCGCCGCCCGCGCATATTCCTCATGAAAGATCACCTGCTGCATGACCGGCAGCTCGCGCCCGCCATGCGCGCGCGGCCAGCCCAGGCCGGTCCAGCCGCCTTCGGCCAGCCGGCGCTCCCATGCCTTGCGCAGTTCGGGATAGGCCTCTTCGTCGCCGGGGCCGCCGCGGTTCTTCAGGCAGGCGAACTCGCCGGCCAGGTTGGCGGCCATCCACTGCGCGACTTCGGCGCGAAATGCCGCCTCGTGATTCGCTGTCATGCTGTCCTCCAGGCGTGCGGGCCATTTGCTGCGAGATACGCCAGCGCCGCGCCGGCACCGCCCAGCCAGTGGCTGGCGGCCTGCGCGCGCTTGAAATAGAGCTGGGGGTCGTACTCCCAGGTGAAGCCGACACCGCCATGCAACTGGATGGCCTCCTGCGCGCAGAAGCGCAGGGCATCGTCGGCGGCCACGGATGCGGCGGCGATGTCGAGGCGGATGCCGGTACCATCGGCCACATCGCTCGTTTCCCACGCCTGCGCCGCGCCATACACTGCCGAGCGCGCTGCCTCGACCAGCACCATCATCTGCGCGCAGCGGTGCTTGACCGCCTGGAATGAAGCGATGGTGCGGCCGAACTGGATCCGTTCCGAGGCATAGGCCACGGTCAGGTCCAGGCATTGCTGGGCCGCGCCAAGCTGCTCCGCCGCCAGCATCAGCTTGCCGTGCCACCAGGCATGGGCCAGGCCGGAGGCCGCCGCGTCCGCGCGCGCCAGGCAAGCGCTGGCGGGCACCGGCAGCCCGTCCAGCCGCAGCGCGGCCAGCGGCCGCGTGCGGTCCAGCGTATCGAGCGGCGCCAGCATGAATCGCGCATCCTGTGCCAGTGCTGTCGGTTCCAGCAGGAACAGCGCAGGCACGCCGTCTTCGAGTCGGGCCGGCACCAGCAGCCAGTCAGCGCCGACGGCATCGGCCACCTGGGCAGCGCAGCCACGCAGCACGAAGCCATCCGTGCTTGCCTGCGCGCCAATCACGGCGCCGTCATACTGCCAGCGGCCATCGTCCGGCAGCACCGCGGCGGCACGAAGCTCGCCACAGGCCAGCCGTTCCAGCCACTGCGCGCTGCCACGCGGGCCCAGGCTGGCCTGCAGCCAGGGGGCGGCCACGCACACGGCGGACCAGAACGGCACGCAGGCCAGGCGCTGGCCCAGTTGTTCCTGCAGCAGCACCAGCCCGGGCGCGCCCAGGCCGGCGCCGCCCACGGCTTCGGGCAGTGCGATGCCGCACCAGCCGAGTTCGCCCGCGACCGCTTGCCACAGGGCCTCGTCGTGCGCCGGGCCTACCTCGGTCACGCGCCGCACCGCCTCCGAATCGCTGTGCGCGGCGAGGTAGTCGCGCGCGCTGTCGCGGACCATCTGCTGTTCGACGCTAAGGGAGAAGTCCATGGCCGTCGCGCTCAGCTGCCGTAGACCGGCTGGGGCGGCTGCGCCTGCGCCAGCAGTTCCGCCACGGCTGCGCCCAGTTCGGCCGGCTGCCAGCGCGATCCCTTGTCGGTCTTAGGTCCGCTGCGCCAGCCGTCGGCCACCGAGACCATGCCACCGGCCGCCTCGAACATGCGCCCGTTGACCTGCGCGGACGCGGCGCTGCCCAGCCACACCACCAGCGGCGCGACGTTGGCCGGGTCATAGTAGTCAAAGCCGGCGGCCGGCGCCCGCATCATGTCGGCGAACACGTCTTCGGTCATGCCGGTGCGCGCCGCCGGCGCCAGGGCATTGGCGGTGATGCCATAGCGGCCCAGCTCGGCGGCCTGCACCAGCGTGAGCGCGGCAATGCCGGCCTTGGCGGCGGCGTAGTTCGACTGTCCGACCGAACCCTGCAGGCCTGCGCCGGAGCTGGTGTTGATGATGCGCGCATCGACGGCGCGGCCGGCCTTGGCGGCATCGCGCCACCGTTTGGCGAGCAGGTTGGCCAGGCAGAAGTGGCCGCGCAGGTGCACGCGCATGACGTCGTCCCAGTCCGCTTCGGTCAGGCTGACAAACATGCGGTCGCGGCAGATGCCGGCGTTGTTGACCAGCACATGCACCTCGCCGAAGGCCTCGACCGCGGCATCGACGATGCGCTGCGCGATGGCCAGTTGCGTGATGTCGTCAGCGCTGGCCAGTGCGCTGCCGCCGGCCGCGCGGATCTCCGCGCAAACGGCCTCGGCCGCCTCGAGCCGGATGTCGTTGACGACCACATTGGCGCCCTCGGCGGCGAAGGCCAGCGCATAGGCACGGCCCAGCCCGCCGCCGGCGCCGGTGATGATGACGGTGCGTGCGTCGCAGATTCCCATGGCGGTCTCCTTACAAGCGTTCGATGATGGTGACGTTGGCCAGGCCACCGCCTTCGCACATGGTCTGCAGGCCGTAGCGCCCGCCGGTTCGTTCCAGCTCATGCAGCAGCGTGGTCATCAGGCGCGCGCCGGTGGCGCCCAGCGGGTGGCCCAGTGCGATGGCGCCGCCGTTGGGGTTGGTGCGCTCGGCCGCGTAGCCGGTCTCGGCCAGCCATGCCATCGCCACCGAGGCGAACGCTTCATTGATCTCGACCACGTCGATATCGGCCAGGCGCAGGCCGCTGCGCTCCAGTGCGCGTTTGGTCGCAGGGATAGGCGCGGTCAGCATCCACAGCGGGTCATCTCCCAGCACGCTCATATGCGCGATGCGCGCGCGCGGTTTGAGCTGGTAGCGCTTGAGCGCGTCTTCCGAGACGATCAGCAGCGCGGCGGCGGCATCGGCGGTCTGGCTGGACACGGCCGCGGTCAGCGAACTGCCGGGCATCAGCGGTTCCAGCGCAGCCATCCTGGCCAGCGTGGTATCGGGGCGCGGGGTCTCGTCATGCTTCACGCCTTCGCACGGCACGATCTCGCGCCCAAAGCGGCCGCCTTCGATGGCCGCAGCGGCGCGCCGGTGGCTTTCCAGCGCGTAGACTTCCATGGCCTCGCGCGACAACTTCCAGTGATCGGCAATGCGCTGCGCGGCATGGAATTGCGACACCGGCGCATCGCCAAAGCGTGCCTGCCAGCCCTTGCTGCCCGAGAACGGGTCGGCAAAACCCAGCGCCTGCCCCGCCAGCATGGCCGACGAGATCGGGATCTGGGTCATGGTCTGCACGCCGCCGGCAATGACCACGTCCTGCGTGCCGCTCATCACCGCCTGCGCGGCAAAGTGCACGGCCTGCTGCGAGGAGCCGCACTGCCGGTCCACGGTCACGCCCGGCACCGTCAGCGGCAGGCCGGCAGCCAGCCACGCGCTGCGGGCAATATTGCCGGCCAGCGGGCCGATGGTGTCGACGCAGCCGAACACCACGTCGTCATAGTCCTCGGCGGGAATGCCGTTGCGGCGCACCAGCTCGGCCAGCACGAAGCCGCCCAGGTCGGCGCCGTGCATGTGCGACAGTCCGCCCTTGCGGCGCCCGGTGGGCGTGCGCAGGGCATCAACGATATAGGCGTCTTTCATGGTCTTTGCTCTCTTTGGATTCAGGCGAAGGTGGCGCCAGCGCCGATGTCATGCGCGCCGTCAAGGATGTGCGCGCCAATGCGCGCCTTGTGGAAGGCACGGTCGCCCCAGCTTCCCGCCAGGGCCCAGGCCCGCTTGGTGAAGATCTGCAGGTCCAGCTCCCAGGTGTAGCCCATTGCGCCATGCACCTGGATGGCCTGGCGCGCCGCGCTCCAGGCGCAGCGCGCGGCGGCCACGCGGGCGTGCGAGACATGCAGGCCCGCATCGGGCAGGCCATGCGCCAGCGCCGCGGCGGCGCGCAGCAGCACCGGCCGGGCGAATTCAAGCTGGATCGCCACGTCGGCCAGCAGGTGCTTGACCGCCTGGTAGGCGCCGATGGCCTTGCCGAACTGCTTGCGTTGCGCGCTGTAGTCGATCGCCAGGTCCAGCATGCGCTGGGTCAGGCCCAGCTGCTGCGCGGCCACGCCGAGCGCGCCGCGGTTCAGCGCGCTGTCCCACAGGCCACTGCCGGACGAAATCAGCCCGGTATCCGCGGCCGGCGTCCAGGCCAGCTCGAACAGACGGCGCGAAGGATCGAGCCCGGTGCGCGCCGTCAGCACGGCCTGGTCGGGCCGCAGCAGGTGCACGGCACCTTCGTGCGCGCACAGGATGGCGTCGGCCACATGGGCGTCAGCGACCAGCCGCTCTTGCGGATGCGCCACCGCCACGCGGGCATCGCCGGCGGCGATGCGCTCCAGCAGCGTGGCGCAGCGCTCGCGCGCCGAGGCGTTCGGCGCCGCCGCAAGCGCGTCACGCAGCAGCCCCGCCGCCACCAGCGCAGTGTCGAGCAAAGGCTCGGGCAGCGCAAAGTAGCCGCAGGCCTGCGCCAGCGGCGCCCATTCGACGTCCCCCAGCCCCAGTCCGCCCTGCTCCTGCGGCACCATCACCGCGGTCAGGCCCTGGTTGGCAAGCTGGCGCCACAGCGCGTCGGAGCGGCCGGACTCGGTGGCCCACAGCTCGCGCGTCAGCTCGGGCGTCATCTCGGTCATCAGGAAGCGCCGGATCGCCTCGGCAAACTGTTCTTGTTCTTCGGTCAATGCGAAATCCATGGTGTTTTCCCCGGGGTGCCGTCATGCGCGCGGCATGCCGAGCAGGCGCTCGGCGACGATGTTGCGCTGGATCTCGTTGGTGCCGGCATAGATCGGGCCGGCCTGCGAGAACAGGAAGCCGTCCAGCCAGTGGCCGAGCGAACCCGGCGGCTGGCCGTCGGGCGCGACCTCTGCCGCCTGCCCCAGGATGGCCAGCGCGGTATCGTGCATATGGATGTCCAGCTCGGACCAGAACACCTTGTTCGTGCTCGACTCCGCGCCGATATGGCCGCCGCGCACCAGGCGGCTCGCGGTGGCGTAGGTGGACAGCGTGTAGGCCTCGGCGTCCATCCAGGCGCGCAGCACTGCCTCGCGCAGCGAGGGGTCGCGGTCCGCCGCCTCGCGGTTGGCCTGGTACAGCCTGACCAGCGCGCGTGCGGTTTCCTGGAAGCGCGCCGGCGAGCGCAGCATCAGGCCGCGCTCGAAGCCGGCGGTGGCCATGGCCACCTGCCAGCCGGCGCCTTCGGCGGCCAGGCGGTTTTCCACCGGCACGCGCACGTCGTCGAAGAAGATCTCGGCAAAGCCGGTCTGGCCGTTGAGCTGGCGGATCGGGCGCACGGTGATGCCGGGCGTGTCCAGCGGCATCAGGATGAAGGTCAGGCCATGGTGTCGCGTCGAGGCCGGGTCGGTGCGGAACAGGCCGAACAGCCAGTCCGCCCACACCGCCCGCGTCGACCAGATCTTCTGGCCGTTGATCACATAGTCATCGCCCTGCCGGATCGCGCTGCAGCGGATCGCGGCCATGTCCGAGCCTGCGTTCGGCTCGGACCAGCCCTGCGCCCAGACATGCTCGCCCGAGGCCATGCGCGGCAGGAAGCGCGCCTTCTGCGCCTCGGTGCCGAATTCCATCAGCGTGGGCCCGAGCAGGAAGATGCCGTTCTGGTTGACGCGCATCGGCGCGCCGGCACGCCAGTACTCTTCCTCGAAGATCAGCCACTCGATCAGGTCGCAGCCGCGCCCGCCCAGTTCGGCCGGCCACGTGACCATGCTCCAGCGGCCCTGGTTGAGCGTGGCTTCCCAGGCGCGGTGCTGGGCGAAGCCCGCTTCGGTATCGAAGCTCGCCAGCGGCGTGCGCGGCACGTGCGCGGCCATCCAGTCGCGCACCTCGGCGCGGAAGGCGCGCTGGGCGTCGGTGTATTCAAGCTGCATCGCGCTCCCCCTGCGCAAAGCGGGCTTCGCGGCCTTCGACGAAGGCGGCACGCGCCTCGCCGGAATCGGCGCTCATATAGGCCTGCAGCGTGAAACCCTGTTCCCAGCGGTACTTGTCCTCCAGGTTGCCGTCTTCCACGCCATTGAGCGCTTCCTTGGCCAGCTGCAGCATGGCCGGGCTCTTGGCGGCGATCTGGCGGGCCAGCGTCATGGCGGCGTCGCGCAACTCGCTGCGCGGCACCACGCGCTCGACCGCGCCCAGCCGGTACGCCTCGGCGGCATCGATCATCTCGCCCGTGAAGTACATCGCCCTGACCTTCTGCACGCCGAACATGCGCTGCAGGTGGGCGCCGCCACCCATGGCACCGCGGTCGATCTCCGGCACGCCAAAGCGCGCGCAATCCGCGGCCACGATGATGTCGGCCGCGCCGCAGATGCCGATGCCGCCGCCCAGCACGAAGCCGTGCACGGCCACGATGACCGGCTTGGGATTGCGGTGCACGGCGCGGAAGGTGGCGTAGTTGCCGGCGTTGACATCGACGATGCGCTGCGGGTGCGCGGCCAGCTCCTTGATGTCGACGCCGGCGCAGAAGCCGCGGCCTTCGCCGCGCAGCACGATCACGCGCACGGCGGGATCGGTGCCGAGTTGGTCGATCGCGGCGGCCAGCGCATGCCAGCCGGCGCTGTCGAGCGCATTGACGGGCGCATGGTCGATCACCAGTTCGGCGATGCCGTCGGCGGTGTCGATGCGGAACGGCCCGGTCTTTTTGTTCGTTTGCATGGTTTCCTCTGTCTGTGGGTCAGGCCGCTGCAGCCAGTGCGGCGCCAGCCAGCGCCGCAAGGCGCGCCTGCGCCTGCGCGGCCATGCCGGCCACGATCTGCTCGCAGGATTCGATGGCCCGGATCGCCGCGGCTGCCTGGCCGCTGGGCAGCACGCCTTCATCGGGGCATCCCTCCACCATGGCGCGCTGGATCAGCACCGGCGCGTTGGCGGCCATCAGGGTCTGGGCGGCGCTGTAGTCCTGCTCGCGCATCGCGCGCCAGGCGGTGGCCAGCATCTGCGCGCTGCGCATGCCGGTACGCGCCTGCCATTTGCGCGCGGCCGCCAGCGCCAGCCAGGTGCGCCGCAGCGGACCGGCCTTCTCCAGCGCCAGCAGCAGGTCGTTGTCGATCATTCGCTGCGGCAGGCCGTCAATGGCCAGCGATACGCGGATGCTGGCCGGGTCGCGCACCTTGACGTAGCGCTCCAGCGTTGGCGCCGGCACCGGCGATTCGGCCGACATCAGGAAGCGCGTGCCCATGGCCACGCCGGCCGCGCCGTAGGCCAGTGCCGCAGCCAGTCCGCGGCCGTCGAAGAAGCCGCCGGCGGCCACCACCGGCACGCTCACGCTGTCCAGCACCTGCGGCAGCAGCAGCGTCGTCGGCGTGCCGCCGGTATGGCCGCCGCCCTCGCCGCCCTGCACGGTGACCACGTCCGCGCCCAGTGCCACGGCCTTGGCCGCATGCTTGGCCGCGCCGACGGTCGGCATGCAGACCACCCCAGCCGCCTTGAGCTTGCCGATCATCTTCGCGTCCGGGCCGCGCCCGTAGCTGACGGCGCGCAAGCGATGGCGGATCGCCATCTCGATCACTTCATCCGCGTTGGGCTGGAACATGTGGAAGTTGATGCCGAAGGGCCGGTCGCTGAGCGCCTTCACGCGCAGGATCTCGCGCTCGACTTCGCCGGGCGGAATGGTGGCGCCGGCCAGGAAGCCGAAGGCCCCGGCATTGCCGCTGGCCGCCACCAGCTTCGCATCCGCCACCCAGCCCATCGCCGTCTGCACGATGGGGTAGCGGCAGCCCAGCAGGTCGCACAGCACGGTGTGCAGGCTCGCGGTGCTCATGCCTTGTCCTCGCCGCCGGTGCGTTGCGAAGCGGCCATGGCGCGCGCGTCATAGCCGCCGAGCTTGTCGCCGCTGACCAGTTCATTGTGCGCATGGGCGAAGTGGTGCCAGGCAAAGACGGCATCCATCGCGGTGCGCTTGCCCTGCAGGTCTTCCACATGGTTGACCGCCTGCTTGGTCAGCGTCAGGCCCAGCCGCGGCATCTGCGCGACCTTGGCGGCCATGCCGTAGACGGTGTCTTCCAGCGCGTCACGCGGCACCACGCGGTTGACCATGCCCATGCGCTCGGCGCGTTCGGCGCCCATGCGCTCGCCCAGGAACAGGAACTCCTTGGCGATGCGCGGATGCAGCTCGTAGGGATGCGCGAAGTATTCCACGCCGGGAATGCCCATGCGCACCACCGGATCGGCAAAGAAGGCATCGTCCGACGCCACGATCAGGTCGCACACCCACGCCAGCATCAACCCGCCGGCAATGCAGGCGCCATGCACCATGGCGATGGTCGGCTTGGGCAGTTCGCGCCAGCGCCGGCACATGCCCAGGTAGACCTCCTGCTCGCGGGCATAGAGGAACTCGCCGCCCGGCTTGTTGACATGGTCATACCAGAGCGAGGCACGCTCGAACGACACATTGATGTCGCGTCCCGGCGTGCCGATGTCGTGCCCGGCCGAAAAATGCTTGCCGGCCCCGCGCAGCACGATCACCTTGACCGCGTCGTCCGCGGCGGCGCGCCGGTAGGCCTCGTCCAGCGCGTAGGTCATCTTGGAGTTCTGCGCGTTGTGGAACTGCGGCCGGTTCATGGTCACGGTGGCAATGCCGTCCGCGACCTGGTAGAGCACCTCGGCATTGGGGCCAAGACTGATGGCTTCGAAAGCTGGCGTTGTCATGTCGGCCTCACACGCGTCCGGAAGGATTGCCGCGCACGATTGCCGCGCGCAGGTTGTGCGGATCAAGCTGGGCGATCAGCCGCAGCTCTTCCGGTGTCGGCGGCGCCGTCTCCGGCAGGGCCTCGCCGGGTGTATTCGCCAGCGCAAAGCCCGTGGCCGCCTGCACCTGGTCAAAGCTCGCGCCCGGGTGCAGCGAGCGCACGCGGATGGCATGGTCAGCCCCCCCGAAATCCATCACGCACAGGTCGGTGACGATCACGCGCAGGTCAACGAAGCTGCGCATGCCCTCCAACTGGCGGGCCGGGTTGTAGCCGGCACTGCAGACCATGTCGACTTCACCGGCGACGAACGCGCGCGTGCCGTGGGCCGGCACGAAGAAGGAATTGGCGTGGTGGATGCTGTTGCCGGGAAAGCCGCGTGCGCCCAGCAGCTGGGTCTTGGGCTGCGCATGCGTGCCGCCCAAGCAGGAAATATTGGTTTGGCCGAAGCGGTCGATCTGCGTCGGCATCACCAGCGCGTGGCGCCGCCCGCCCCACAGGCAGTCGAACACGCGCGAGTAGCCCATCCAGCCGCTGGCGCGCACCTTGTAGCCCGGCTCGCGCGGGCCCAGCGGCACCGGCGTTTCCACCAGGTAGGCCTCGCCGTCGGTCAGCAGCAGGCCCGGATTGTGCGCAAGCCGCGCCAGGCCGGCGGCGATGCGCGGGCCGGTGCCGATGCCGGTGGCCAGCACCTCGCCGTCGTCGCGCCATTCGCGGGCGGCGGCGGCAATCATCAGCTCGGCGCGGGTGAATTCATAAGTGGCGCTCACGGTCGCTCCTTGGGTTGGCGGGTTCAAAGTACCGGCAGCGGCAGGTCGTGCACATGGCCAAGGCCGCCGATGCGCTCCAGGTAGGCCGCTTCGCTCGCGCCCACCACCTCGTCGCGGTAGGCGCGGAAGCCGTCCTCGGCCTCGGCGCTGGCGCAGTACGCCTTCAGCGCGGGCAGGTCCCAGCCGTAGGCCGGCGCACAGGAAGTGGGATGGGCGCCGCCGGGCACGTGCACCACGCCGCTTACCAGCGAGCGCTCGAAGGCGTTGTTGCGCGCGCGCGCCAGGTCTTCATCCTCAAGGCGCGGGTGCAGCGTTTCGCAGCTCACATAGCAGCGGTGCGCGGCGCGTGCGAACCATTCATCGAAGAACGGATCGGGCCCGTCGATGCGGGTGTTGCCGAGCACATCGCTGTCGTTCACGTGCAACAGCGCGGCATCGAGCTTGATTGCCGGCATCGCCACCAGCACTTCGCCGTCGGCATAGGGCGAGCGCACCGTCTTCAGCTGGGGGTTCATGTCCAGCACGTCGGTGCCCAGCGCGGCGCGCGTCGGCAGGAACGGCAGGCGCGCGGCCGCCGCGCGCAGGCCCAACTGCAGCATGCCTTCATCCAGCTCCGTCACTTCCAGCACGCCGCGCTCGCGCGCCTGGCGGAAGTAGGGCTCGAGCGGAATCACGTCGAGCGAGACGAAGCCGAACACCAGCCGGCGCACCTTGCCGGCCGCGCACAGCATGCCCACCTCGGGGCCGCCGTAGGCGACCACGCTCAGGTCCTTCAGCGGCGAGCGCAGGATCTCGCGCACCAGCGCCATCGGCTTGCGGCGCGGGCCCCAGCCGCCGATGCCGATGGTCATGCCATCGGCGAGCCGGCCGACCACGTCGGCCGCGCTCATGGTCTTGTCGATTGTCTTGGTCATGGTGTGTTTAGCGGTATCCGATGCTGAAGTCGTGTCCCCACAGGCTGACGCGCGTGGCCTCGTAGGCCGCGTGGTGGCTCCAGTCCACCACCAGGCCGCCGTGGCCGAATTCGAGGTCGAAGCCGCCGGGGGTCTTCATGTAGAAGGAAGTCATGCGGTCATTGCAGTGCTGGCCCAGCGTGGCCGAGAGCGTCACGCCGTGCTGCTGCACGCGGTCCAGCGCGCGGCCCACCTCGGCCATGTCGGGGACCTCGGCCATCACGTGGATGCAGCCGGATTCCGACGGCATCTCGAAGATCGCCAGACTGTGGTGGCGGGCGTTGCCGCAATGCAGGAAGTGGATGCGCTTTTCCGGTTCGGCCGGGTCGTTGGTAAAGCGCACGCGGAAGATGTCGGACAGGCCGAAACCCATCACCTCGCACAGGAAGGCATAGGTCTCGTCGAAGGCCGGCGCGGGCAGGACCGCATGGCCCGCCCCCATCGGGTCCGTGATGAAGCGCGGCACGCCCAGCGGCGAGACAAAGCGCAGGAAGTCCGAGCGCATGCCCCAGGAGATCTCATGGCGGTTGCCCGAGGGATCGGAAAACCAGGCCATGGCCTGCACGCGGCGCTGTGCCAGTTCCGCGGCGCTGGCGTGCACGACCTCCACCTTGGCCTGGCGCAGCGTGTCGAGCGCATGGCGGTAGGCCGACTCGTCGGCCAGCTCCCAGCCCGATGCCAGGTAGCGGTCACGCGCGCCCGGCACCACCAGGTAGCGGTAGTCGCGCTCGTCCATCTTCACGTACAGCGCACCGCCGGGGGCGCCGGAACAGGCCATGCCCAGCACCTGTTCGGCATAGTGCCGCCATTGCCCCAGGTCGGTGGACTCGACCACGATGTAGCCTAGCGCACGGATATCCAACATGCCGGTCTCCTCAGGTTCGTTGCCACTGTTGGCTGATGGGACCATTCTTCCGTGCGCTGCGGCCCGGCACATCGTCCAGTGGGACTAGCCGGTCCGGCGCGGGCGTCAGGCCGCCGCCGGGCGCACGAGGTACTGGCTGGTGGGAATCACGTCGATCTTGTCGAAGTCGATGAAGCGCTGGCAGCTTTCCATCATGGCCTGCAGGTTGCGCTGGAACTTGCCTTCGTCGCCGGCCGCGTCGAAGAACGCCTGCGGGTCGGTCATCGCCGCATCGGGGAAGCCCTCTTCGACAATGGCGTCGTAGTGCGGCGCGGCGTAGGTGACCGGCCGCACCACCACGTTCTGCACGTAGAGGAAGTTGTCCTGGGTCTCGACCGCCACTGGCGTGTGGTGGTTGTGCCAGATGTCCAGCCAGGCCTGCGGCGTAAGCCGGGGCGGCCGGGTAAGGAAGGCAAGCTGCGCGAAGCCGGGCGTGCGTTCGCCCGGCGCGGCCGGGAAACGTGTATTGCGGATGGGCTGGGACTCCGTCACAAGGTAGCCGGCCATGCGGCCCACGGCGGCCTCGATCGCCTGGTCGAACGGCTGCCGCAGGCAGTCGATGGCGCTGTCCATCCAGACCGAGACCAGCCCATCCATCTGCGGGCGGGTATTCGCCTGGCGCAGGCCCGCGGCCGGCAACACCGCGTCATCGGCCACGTTCACCTGCAGTCCGCGCGCGCCCAGCGCCAATAGCTTGTCCGCAAGCGTCGTGCGCAGCCGGCGCGCGAACTCCCCCGGCTCGGTCTGAGATTCGCGCCAGACGATATAGATGACTTTTTCCATGCTCCACGCTCCCTGGTACTGGTGCCGGCCGGGGCCGGACAGGTTGATGCGTGCGCAGAACAGGACCGGGCGTGGACAGCACGCGCCGCTGCGTCCGTCTGAGGTGCCGTCCGTGTGCCGCGCCCGCTTGTCGGATGCATGCTAGGGGCGCGGATGGCGGGTCTCATCCTCCATTCGGACTAGGAGGACCGATCATCGGGCCATAAGGGCATTACGCGCGTCCTGGAACACGCGTGCGTGGATCAAGCCATGGCGCTCAGCCGAGCGTCACGACGCTGCTCAGCAGCATGCGCACCAGCGTGGCCTGCCGCGTGACCCCGGTCTTGGAGAAAATCGCGCGCAGGTGGGCGCGCGCCGTGTTCTTGCTGGTGCCCAGCGCCTCGGCGGCTTCGTCAAGCGTCATGCCGTCGGCAAGCACCAGTGCCAGTGCGGTCTCGGCGGGCGTGAGGTCGAACAGCTTGCGCACCACCTCGTGCGAGGCGCGCGACTTGCGCTCGGGATCGCGGATAAAGACAGCGCAGGCCGGGCGATGCCGGTGGTCTTCCGACCATTCGCTGAGCGGAATGGTGCGGATCAGCACGCCCAGCTTGCCGCGCCCCGAGGGGCGGGTGATCGACATGGCTTCGGCCAGCGCCGGCGCGCTGCCGTGGTGCCCCATCTGGGCGCGGCGCAGCAGGTACTGGAACTTGCGGCTTTCCTGTGCGTAGGCGATCTCGAAGTTGCCGCCATTGAGGCGGATGCCGTCGTTCTCCGCCAGGATCTCATCGGCCTCCGCATTTTTCTTCAGGATTGCGCCGGCTGCGTCGAGGATGACCATGCCCACCAGCATGCGGTCGATCGCGCCCGCATAGAGGCTGCGCTCCGATTCGACCACATCCAGCCTGGAATGCAGCCGGACCGCGCGCCTCAGGTGCGGCAGGATGGTGGCGCAGGCCGCCTTGTCCACCTCGGAGAAGTCCTGCGCGTCGTGCTGGCGGCAGACGCGCAGCCGGCACTCGACCCCGTCTTCGGTGCGGATGTCCGCGCCCAGCAGGTAGCGCACGCCAAGCGGCTGCAGGAACTGCCGGTAGATCTCGCTGCGGCACCAGTTGCCGGGGCCCATCGCTTCGTCGACCGTCACGGCCCGGTCGGTAGGCAGGTTGATAAAGGGATCGATGGCGTAGTAGTAGGTGTTGTACGACGCCTCGGCCTCCAGCGAAGTGCCGTGCTGCGACGCGTGCACCGCGATGCCACTGCGGTCGCTCGCGGGCGAGCGCAGGATGAAGCTCACATAGCTGGCACCAAGTTGCTTGCGCAGCATTTCCAGCGCGCGGCCCCAGGGCACGGGTTCCATCGGCCCTTCATAGACCGCCGCCAGCAGCGCGCTGAAATGCGGCAGGCTCAGTCCGGACTGCGCAAACCAGGGCGACGCCACCCCTTGCGCCTCAACGGTCGCCATCAACATTGTCTGTCTCCTGTTTCCACACCCCATGCGTGGACTGACCGGTGCTCTGCGGCACCTGGGCAGCGCAGATTATAGGGAGGCTGCCTGCCGATGTCCGTCACGCGGCGCTCTTGTTTGCCCTGGTTCGCGCCATCTAAGTGTTTTCCCTGACCTGCAATCGGACGATGCCCATCGCGCCTGCCGCCGATCAAATGGCCGCACACCACAGTGCAACCGAAGGAGAACGACTCAGATGGATTTCACCGACAAGACCGTGCTGGTCACCGGCGGCGGCGCCGGCATCGGGCTCGCCGCCGCGCAAGCCTTCCTGGAACAGGGTGCGCGCGTGGCGCTGATCGAGATCGACGAACAGCGCGCCGAGCAGGCCCGGGAGTTGCTGAACAAGCCCGGCACGGAAATGCTGGTGGTACAGGGCGATGCCACCGATGCCGGCATCGTGCGCGAACTGGCTGCGCAGGTCGAACAGCGTTTCGGAGTGCTGGACGTGCTGGTCAACAACGTCGGCGATTTCCTGCGCATCGCCAAGCCGTTCGAGCTCTATGCCGACGACGAGATCGCCAGCCTCTACGCCGCCAACCTGGGCCACGTCTTCACCGTCACGCGCGCCATGCTGCCACTGCTGCGGCGCAGTGCTGCCGGCAGCATCGTCACGGTGTCGTCGATCGAGGCCTTCCGCGGCATTCCGTACTGCAGCGTCTACGGCGCCTTCAAGGCTGCCATCACCGGCTTCACGCAGAGCCTGGCGTTGGAGCTGGCGCCGGCGGGCATCCGCGTCAACCTGATCGCCCCCGAGACCACCGAAACGCCGCAGGTTCCGGTGTCGCAGATGGTCGCGGCGGAACACCAGCACCATATCCCGCGCTGGATTCCGCTGGGCCGCTTCGGCACGCCGCGCGACATTGCCGACGGCATCCTGTTCCTGGCCAGCCCGCGCGCGGCCTGGATCACCGGCACGGCGCTGCATGTCAATGGCGGCGCGCTGGCCGCGGCCGGCTGGTATCGCGACCCCAAGGGCGCGTGGACCAACATGCCGGTCATCGCCGGCAACGGCATGAACCTCTGATGGCCGCGCACCGCGGCCACACCACCCCACCAAGGAGACAAGCATGAAGATACTGATCGTCGGCGGCACCGGCATGATCGGGGGCCACGCGGCCCTGCACCTGCGCAGCCGCGGGCACGAGGTCACCATCGCGGGGCGCAACCGCCCCGCGGCTGGCACGGCGCTGGGCGGGCTGGACTTCCTGCGCTGCGACTACATCGCCAACGACGTGCCGGCCGCGCAGCTCGGCGCCTTCGACGCGCTGGTCTTCGCCGCCGGCAACGACGTGCGCCACGTGCCGCCTGGCGGCGACGAAGCCGCACACTGGGAACGCGCCAACATCGAGGGCGTGCCGCGTTTCCTGCGCGCGGCGCGCGCTGCCGGGATCCGGGTCGCCGTCTACGTCGGCAGCTTCTACCCGCAGGCGCAGCCGCAGCTGGCCGAGGACAACGCCTATATCCGCTCGCGCAAGCTGGCCGATGAAGGCGTGCGCGCGCTGGCCACCGATGCCTTCCGCGTGAGCAGCGTGAACGCGCCATTCGTCGTGGGCACGGTGCCGGGCCTGATGGTCCCGATGTTCAAGGCCTATACCGACTACGCCCGCGGCAACTTTGCGCCGATGCCGGATTTCGCGCCGCCCGGCGGCGTCAATTTCATCTCGGCCACTTCGCTCTCGGAAGCGATCGAAGGCGCGCTGTTGCGCGGTGAAAACGGCAAGGCTTACCTGGTAGGTGACGAGAACCTGTCGTTCCAGGATTATTTCGGCGCCTTCTTCCGCGACGCGGGCCGCCCGGTGCCGCCTGTCATCGACCAGGAGCACCCGTTGCTGCCGGACTCGGCCATCTGCTTCGGCAGGGGCAACACCCTCTACTACGAGCCGGATGCGGCCGAGACCGCCCTGCTCGGCTATCGGCGCCGCGACATCCTGCGCACGGTCGGCGAGATCGTGGCGCAGTACAGCTAGCTCGGCGCTGCGGCGGCCTGCTTGCGCCGGCCGCCGCAGCGGCTCTTACAGCCCCGAGATCAACTGCGCGTTATCGATGCGCAATTCGGCGCCATTGATAAAGCGCGACGCGTCCGAAGCCAGGAACAGGACTAGGTTGGCCACATCCTCCGGCTGGCACATGCGTGCCATCGGGTCGGTGCCGATGCCGAGCGCGGCCGGATCCAGGTCCGGCACCAGCGCCTGCGTCATCGGCGTCCAGACGCCATCGGGATGGATCGAGTTGCAGCGGATCCGGTAGCCGCTTTGCTTGCAGTGCACGGCGACGCTGCGCGTCAGCGCGGTAACGGCGCCCTTGGCGCCGCTGTATGCGCACATCATCGGCAGCCCGCCCAGCGCCGCCACCGACGACATCACCACGATGGAGCCCCCGGCGGGGTTGCCCTTCATTGCCTGCACACCGAACCTGCAGCCCAGGAAATAGCCGTCGGCATTGACGCGCATGACCTGCCGCCAGCTGTCGAGCGAGGTTTCCTCGATCGACCCGAGCGGACAGATGGCCGCATTGTTGACCAGCACGTCGAGCCGGCCGAAGCGGTCCTGTGTGGCGGCCATGGCCTTGCGCCAGTCCTCTTCGCTGGCAATGTCGTGGCGCACGAACATGGCCGCATCCCCGATCTCGCGGGCCAGTGCCTGCCCGGCCTCCTGGTTGACATCGCTGATGACCACGCGCGCGCCTTCGGCCGCCAGCAGCAGCGCGTCGGCGCGCCCTACCCCGCTGGCCGCGCCGGTGACCAGCGCAACCTTGTCCCTGACTTGATTCATTGCTTATCTCCTTGGGTTGCCGGCTTCAGCCGGCTTCGGGAATCCTGCCGGCTAGCACGGCCTGCAGCGCGGCTTCGCCATACACCGCCGCCACGGTTTCATCGAGGATGGGATTGCCGCGCAGCTCGCTGCCGCCGTCCACGGCGATGCTCTGTCCGGTCACCCAGCCCGATTCCGGCCCCGCCAGGTAGCGCACCGCGCTGGCAATGTCGTCCGGTTCGCCGGCGCGGCCCAGCGGCATCTGCGCGACGAACTTGTCGAGGATGGCCGGGTTGTCGAACATCGGTCCGGTCGCGCCGGAGCGGGTGAGCCCCGGCCGCACCGCATTGACGCGGATGCCGCATCCCGCCAGCTCCTCGGCCGCGGCGCGCACGAACGCTTCCAGCCCCGCCTTGGCGGCGCAGTATGCCGACAGCCAGCGGCAGGTCATGCGCGCCGCGTTCGACGAGATACAGACGATCGCGCCGCCACGCGGTGCCATCAGCGGCGACGCGTGGCGCACCGCCAGGAACGCGCTGGCGATGTTCAGCTCCAGCTCCGCCATCAGCGAGGCCGCGTCATGCATCAGCAGCGGACGGAAACCGCCGCCGCCAACGGTCGCGACCACGATGTCGAGGCACCGCTCCAGCTCCCAGGCCTGCTGCAGCGCGGCCTGCACGTCATCCTCGCGGCAAGCGTCGCCGACGCTGATTGCCACGGTGGCGCCGGCCACCTGCGCGCGCAGGCTGCGCCGTGCCGCCTCCAGCGCTTCGCGCCGCCGCCCCATGAGGACCACCGCCGCGCCGTCGCGCAGCAGCGCCAGCGCGCTGGCCGCGCCGATGCCGCCGGCGCCGCCGGTGACGAGGGCCGTCTTGCCTTCCAGTACACGGGTCGTCATCATGCCCCCCGCAGCGGCAGGTCCTGCGTCCAGTCCACCAACAGCTCGCGCGCGGCAATGCGCCACTGGCCGTCGCGCCGCACGAAGCGGTCCTGGTAGCGGATGCCCCAGTCCAGCTTGCGCGGCACGCAGTCCTGCTCGTACAGGTGGTTGGCCACGCAATAGGTCTCGCCGGTCGCGGTATCGCCATCGACTTCGACCAGTTGCTGGTGCACGTGATGCTGCGTGGCGCTGTACTGCCCGAGCGATGCCATGCCGTCAGCAATCGCCTGCGGTCCGTCCATGCGGAAGCCCGGCCCGCTCAGCCATGCGTCCGCCGTGAACAGCGCTGCTAGTTTCGGGAAATCGCGCCGGTCCACCGCCTGCGCATAGCGGCAGGTCAGGGCATGGATGGCTTCTTTGCACTCCAGTTCGGACATGGCCAGTCTCACTCCTTGTTGTGACCGCCAGCGCCGCGATACGCCGCGCGGGCAGTCGTTGGGATGGGGACTATCGTCGGTCTTGCCGGGCCGGGGGCCATCGTCCGCGTGGAGTATCCGGACCGGGTACCGAGTAGTCCGAACGAAGGATGTAACGACGCCGCGCCCGCCCCAAGCTTCGATGACATCAATGACACAGGAGACACACATGAAGCAGGCGGAACAGGCCATCGTCGCCGTCATCACGGGCGGCTCGCGCGGTGCCGGCAAGGGCATCGCGCTGGCGCTCGGCGCGGCAGGCGCTACGGTGTACGTGACCGGACGCACCGAGCAGGAAGGCAGCGCGCCGCTGCCCGGCACCATCCACGCCACGGCGCGCGAGATCGATGCGCTGGGCGGGCGCGGCATCGCGGTCGCGTGCGACCATCGCGACGATGCGCAGGTGGCGCGCCTGTTCGGGCGTGTGGGCGAGGAATCCGGTCGGATCGACATCCTGGTCAACAATGCGACCTTCCTGCACGACGAGCTCATCATGCCGGGGCCGTTCTGGCAGAAGCCGCTGGAGATGGCCGGCATCCTCGACGTGGGCCTGCGCTCAGGCTACGTCGCCAGCTGGCATGCCGCGCCCATCATGGCCGCGCAGGGCCGCGGGCTGATCGTGTTCACCTCGTCATTCGGCGCCAACTGCTATATGCACGGTCCGGCCTATGGGGCGCAAAAAGCGGGCATCGACAAGTTCGCGCACGACATGGCGGTCGACCTGCGGCCCTGCGGCGTCGCGGCGGTGTCGCTGTGGATGGGGCCACTGCGCACGGCCCGCACGCTGCGGGTATGGGAGAAGCATCCGGACAAGTACGCGGGCTTCGCGCCGGTGGCGGAGACGCCGGAGTTCACGGGCCGCATTATCGATGCGCTGTATCGCGATCCCGCGTTGATGGACAAATCCGGCCGCGTGCTGATCGGCGCCGAGGCGGCGCTGGCCTATGGCATCGTCGATGCCGAAGGGGTGCAGCCGCCGTCGTACCGGCAGGCACTGGGCGGGCCGCCACCGGTGCATCCGGCGATTGTGGAATAGGAATTGGGCGCGCGCGAGCGTTGGAACTTGCCACCACCTCTTGCATGCGCTCCCCTCTCCCGCAAGCGGGAGAGGGGAGCAAACAAGCGCGGCCCTCCTACCCTCCCTGCGACAACAACCCCGTCGTGAACCCCGTCGACCGGATCAGCCAGGCACCATCAACCCGCACATACTCATCCGCATAGCGCCCGGTCAGGAAGGTACGCGAACCACTGGCATCATCCAGCGCCAGGTAGGCCAGATCCCAGCTACCCTGCGCCGTGTTGTCATCCAGCACACGGATATCCGCCTGCCCCGCAAAATGCATCTCCCGCAACGTCGGCCGGCACGCCAGCTCCGCAAAGCACTGCACCAGCGCCTCGCGGCCGGCAAAGCTGCCGATCCGGTCATAGTGGATATGCGCGTTGTCCGGCACGAAGCAGGCACGCATCGCGTCCGGGTCCTTGTCATCGCAAGCGCGCAGGTAGCGTAGCTTGAGCGCGCGGATCGCCTCCGCGGCTTCAAGCCGCGCGACGCGGTCGGCAATGGCAGCAATGTCGGTCATGATCGGTTCCTTGTTCATCAGGCTTCGCGCAACTGGTACTTCAGCACCTTGCCTGCCGCGCTGACCGGCAGCGACGTCACGAACAGCACCTCGCGCGGCACCTTGTAGTTGGCCATGTGCCGGCGCGCCCAGGCGATCAGGGTTTCGGCGTCCACGCGCGCGCCGTGGCGCAGCACCACGTAGGCACGCCCCACTTCACCCAGCCGCTCGTGCGGCATGCCCACCACCGCCACCTGGGCCACGGCCGGATGCGCCACCAGCAGCTTCTCCACCTCCGCCGGGTAGCAGTTGAAGCCGCCCACGATAAACATGTCCTTGATGCGGTCGGTGATGCGCAGGTAGCCGCGCGCATCGAGCGTGCCGACATCGCCGGTATGCAGCCAGCCGTCGCTGTCGATAGCTTCGGCGGTGGCTTCGGGCAGGCCGAAGTAGCCCTGCATCACGTTGTAGCCCCGCACCAGCACCTCGCCCGGCTCGCCGGTGGCGACCGGCTGCCCCTGCCCGTCAATGCAGCGGATCTCGATGCCCCGCATGGCGCGGCCGGAGGTGGCAGCGACGGTTTCGGCGTCGTCGCCGGCGCGGGTCAGCGTGGCAAAGCCGCACGACTCGGTCAGGCCGTAGCCGGTGATGATGGTGTCGAAGCCCAGTTCGTCGCGCATGCGCTGGATCAGCGCGGGCGCAATCGCCGAGGCGCCGGTCACCGCGACACGCAGTGATGACAGGTCGAACTCACGCAGGCGCGGCGCGTTGAGCAGGGTCTGGTAGAGCGTCGGCGGCCCGGGCAGCACCGTGATGCGTTCGTTCTCCACGCGCGTCATCACGGCCTCGGCGTCGAACACCAGGTGGGGCAGCACCGTGGCCCCGCGCGACAGCGCGGCGAGCCATCCGGCCTTGTAGCCGAAGGTATGGAAGAACGGATTGACGATCAGGTAGCGGTCGCCCGGCCGCACCCCGGTGATGGCGGCCCAGCCGTCGACGGCGCGCAGGTTCTGCGCGTGGGCGGTCATCACGCCCTTGGGGCGCCCGGTGGTGCCCGAGGTGAACATGATGTCCATCAGCGTGTCGCCGCGCACGCCTTCCTCGCGCTTGGCGAACGCCGCCATGTCCGCCTGTGGCGCCAGCGCGAGGAAGGCCTCCCATGCCAGCTCGTCGGGGCCCGGCGCCCGGCCCTGCCCGGGGCGCAGGATCACCAGCCGTTCCAGCGTGGCGGGGCGGTGCGGCGCCAGCATCTGCGGATAGCTTTCGCCGAGGAAACCGTCGACGCAGAACAGCAGGCGCGCGCCGCTGTCGGCCAGCACGGCACCGGCTTCGGCCCCCTTCATGCGCGTGTTGAGCGGCACCAGCGCCGCGCCTATGCTGTGCGTGGCCAGCGCAGCGATGATCCATTCGGAGAAGTTTGGCGCCCAGACGGCAACGCGGTCGCAGGGCTGCACGCCCAGCGCCATCAGCGCCCTGGCCGCCTGTATCCGGCTGGCGTCGAGCGCGGCGTAGGTGAGGCGCAGCCCGTCTTCCTGGATGGCGATGCGCTCGCCGTGGCGCCTGGCCGCGCGCCGCACCAGCTCGGGAATGGTCGCGGCAATGTCGTCGTTGGCGGCGGCGAGGTCGAGGCCGGCCGGTGCCGCAATGGCGTCGATGATGTCAGATGGGGTCATGTCAATCCGGGAACTTCAGGTGGATTTCGCCGCTGGACGGGCGGGCCTGGCAAGCCAGGGTCCAGCCCGCCTCCAGGTCGGCGCGGTCGAGCACATGGTTCTCGCCGAGCGTCACGTCGCCCTGCGTCACCTGGCACATGCAGGCGCCGCACAGCCCGGCGCGGCAGGAGTTGGGCGCGGCCACGCCGGCGCGCTGCAGCGCGTCGAGCACGGTTTCGTCCGGCGCCACGCTGACATGGTGGGTCTCGCCGTCGAGCTGCACGGTCAGTGCGGCACCGCGCATCGCGGGCGCGGGGGACGCCGGGGGGGTGTCCCCCGCGCTGGCGGCCCCGCTTGCCGGCGCCTTTGCCACCGGCACATCGGGCAAGGACACGAAGCGCTCCACATGCAGCTGCCCGCGCGGCACGCCCAGTGCTTGCAGCGCGGCCTGGGCGCCGTCCATGAACGGGCCGGGTCCGCAGACAAAGCACTGTGCCACACTCCACGGCCGCACCAGTTCCTCGATCTGGCGCTGCGTCGGCGGCCCCTGCACGCTGTCGAGCCAGTGGATCACGAGCATCCGGCCTGGGTGGCTGCGCGCCAGTTCGGCAAGCGCCTCGCGGAAGATGATGGAGCGTTCGTCGCGGTTGGCATAGACCAGCGTGACCGCGCCGCGCCCGTGGCGCAGCGCCGCCTTGGCGATCGACAGCACCGGGGTGATGCCGCTGCCGCCGGCCAGCAGCAGGAAATCGCCATGCAGCGCAGGCGGGGTGAACACCCCGGCGGGCGGCATCACCTCGACCGTATCGCCCGCGCCCAGATGGTCGCAGATCCAGTTGGACACGCGCCCGCTCTGCACGCGCTTGATCGTCACGCGCAGGGCGTTGTCCACCTCAGGCGTGCTCGACAGCGAATAGCAGCGCTGCAGCGGCACGCCGTCCACGGGCACGCGCAGGGTCAGGAACTGCCCGGGACGGTAGGCAAACGCATCGCGCAGGCCGTCCGGCAGCGCGAATACCAGCGAATGCGCCTGGTCCGTTTCCGTGACGACTTCGGCGATCTGCAGCCGGTGGAATTGCACTGGCGCCATGATGTCCTTCTCTTGCTCGGGGCGGGGTCAGGCCACGCCCATGATGGTCTGCGCGTTGTCGATGCGCAGTTCCGCACCGTTGATAAAGCGCGATTCGTCGGAGGCCAGGAACAGCACCAGGTTGGCCACGTCGCGCGGATGGCACATGCGCTGCATCGGCTCGGCGCCGCCCACCTCCTCCGGCAGGGCCGTGGCACCGCCCGGCAGGAAGGCCGCGGTCATCGGCGTGAGGATGCCGTCCGGGTGGATCGAGTTGCAGCGGATCCGGTAGCCGCTCTGCTTGCAGTGTCCCGCCACCGCGCGCGTCAGCGCGGCTACCGCGCCCTTGCTGGCGCTGTAGGCGCAGAACGCACCCATGCCGCCCAGCGCCGCCACCGACGACATATTGACGATGCTGCCGCCGCCCGCCTTCATCGCGGCCACGCCGTACTTGCAGCCGAGGAAGTAGCCGTCGGCATTGATGCGCATCACGCGCTGCCATTGCTCCAGCGTGGCGTCCTCGACCGAACCCAGCATCAGGATGGCGGCATTGTTGACCAGCACGCTGGGCGCGCCGAATTGCTTTTCGGTGCGCGCCATCACCTGCTGCCAGCCCGCTTCGCTGGCGATGTCATGCGGCACGAACAGCGCGGTCTCGCCGATCTCGCGCGCCAGGGCATGGCCCGCTTCCTCGTTGAGGTCGGTCAGCACCACGCGCGCGCCTTCGCGCGCCAGCAGCAGTGCGTCTTCCTTGCCGACGCCGCTGGCGGCCCCGGTGATGATGGCGATCTTTCCTTCAGTACGTTGGCTCATGGGTAGTCTCCTCGTTGGTGTGTGCCTGCCGGTCGCCGGCAGGCTGTCGTGTCAGGTGGCGGCCCGCGTTGCGCCCCGACCAGATGCAGTCGGCAAGCGACAGGCCGCTTACGTAATGGTTGGATGCGATGCCGACGGCAGTACGGCCCACGGCATAAAGCCCTGGAATGGGTGCCCCGCCAGCGGCAGCCAATACACGGCCGCTGGACTCTTCCACTGACAAGCCGCCCAGCGTGATGGCAGGACACGGAAAGACGCGGCTGTTGGCCGAGATGTCGATGGCAAGCCACGGCCCGGTTTCGAGCGACGCGCACATCGGCGCCGACTTGCCGGCCGGATCGGGGATCTCGCCGCGGGCCGCGGCGTTATAGGCATCGACAGTGGCCCGCAGCGCCGCGCCGGGCATGCCCAGTTTGCTGGCAAGCGCCTCGAGGCTGGCGGCGCGCCGCGACCCCGCCAACATCAGCAGCGCCGCGGGCAAGGCCTGGAAGGCCCACAGCCGGCCGCCCAGGCATTCGCGCAGAGCGGCGCGCGCCAGTTCGCGGTTCAGGACCAGCCAGGCCCGCCCGCCGTGCCGTTCGCAGATGGCGTGACCAAGGGTGGCGCCGTAGGTTTCCTCGTTGCCGATGCGCGCACCCTGCGCATCGACCACGCAGCCGCGCGCCCAGTCGAACGGCGGATTGATGAAGCGCCATGCCGAGACCCGCTCCAGGTGCCGCGTGGCCGCGCCCGCCGACTCGCCGAGGCGGATGCCGCTGCCGTCGCAGCCGGTCGCGCCAAGGCGCCAGGTCTGCAGATACTTGCCGGCGTGGCGCGCCACCATGGCGCGGTTGAAGATAAAGCCCCCGGCGGCCAGCACCACCGCGCCGGTGCGCACCGCAACCGGGCGCGCATGGCGCAGTTCCAGTTGCAGCACGCGCTCGCGCAGCAGGTCGGCCAGCGCAGGCGCTGCGTTGTGCAGGCGCTCGGCCAGGCGCGCCAGGCGGGCGTGGCGCTTCTGGTGGCGGCCCGGCGGCAGCTGCCACAGCTCGATGCCGACGACCGCGCCGTCCTGGTCGAGAATCAGCCGCCGTGCCGCGGTCTGGCGCATCACCGTCACCTCCGGCCGGGCCTGCACGGCGGCGCGCAGCACGCCATACAGCATGCGGCCGGACATGCCGGGGCCTTTCACGCGGTGGCCGCGCGGCGCGGGCGCGGCATGCTGCGCATACCCGGTAACCGCTTCGTTGCCGGAGTAGTAGAGGTAATAGGGCTGCGCCGGATACGAGGTCTTGCGCGGCGGCACGGTGGCGGCAAAGCGCACGCCCAGGCCTTCCAGCCAGCCGATCATCTCGCGGCTGCGCTGGCAGAACGCCTGCAGCGTGGCATCGCTGACGACCCCGCCCGTCTCCTGGCGCAGGTAGTCCGCCATCGCCTGCGGTGTATCGGCATAGCCCGCGGCGGACTGGTAGCGCGTGCCGCCGCCGGCGTAGACCACCCCGCCGCTCCTGGCGCTGGCGCCTCCGCCTTCGAAGCGTTCCGCAACGATCACGCGCGCGCCGCCATGCGCGGCTTCCAGCGCGGCGCAGGCCCCGGCAGCGCCGAAGCCCACCACCACGGCATCGCAGGCGGCCTGCCACGGGTGTGCGGCCGGATCGTCCAGGCGCAGCGGCGCGTGGACCGGCGTGGCGGAATCGGTCGGAGGGTACATGCTGGCTTGCGCTCCCGGTTTAGGCCGAACACAGTGCGCCAAGCGGCGCGGACGTGGTATAGGCACCGTCGACATAGACCAGCGGCGACACCTCGCCAGCCAGCTTTACCTCGCGCAGGCGTCCGATGAAGACTGCGTGCGTGCCGTAGTCGAAGCGGCCATCCTGCTGGCACACCAGATTCGCCTGCGCGTCGCGCAGGCACGGCACGCCAAGCAGGTCGTCCTCCCACTCGCCACTGGTGAAGCGTTCCTCGCCCTTGAGCCGGCCGCTGCAATCCACCGCGATATCGCGGTGGTCGGCTGCCAGCAGGTTGATGCAGAAGTCCGCGCCGGCGTCCAGCGGCGGGTAGATCGACGAATTGCGGTTGATGCAGATCAGCAGCGAAGGCGGGTCCGCGGACAGCGAATCGACCGCGGTCACGGACATCGAATAGCGGCGCTCGCCATGGCGGCAGCTGATCACCGCCACCGAGCGCGCCATGCGGCGCATCGCCATCAGCATGTCATCGCGCAGCGCGGTGCTGGGTTCGAGGTTGGCGCTCATAAGGCCTCCTGTACGGTTTGAGCATGGGGCGCGGCGGCAGGCTGGCGCGCGTTCTGGGAGAGCACGTCGGCAGCAATAAAGCCGAAGGTCATGGCCGGGCCCAGGGTGGAGCCCGCGCCGGGATAGCTGGTGCCCATCATCGAGGCACTGGTATTGCCGATGGCGAAGAGCCCGGCAATGGCGGTGCCGTCGTCGCGCAGCACGCGCGCGCTGGCGTCCGTCACCAGGCCGCCCTTGGTGCCGATGTCGCCGGCATCGAGCCGCACGGCGTAGAACGGCGCCTTGCCGATCGGCGCCAGGCACGGGTTGGGCTGCACTGCCGGGTCGCTGTAGTAGGTATCGAACAGGTTGTCGCCCTTGCCGAACTCCTCGTCCACGCCGGTGGCCGCGTAGCGGTTCATGCGCGCCACGCTGTCGGCCAGGCCGCCGGCATCGACACCGATCCGCTGCGCCAGCTGTGCCAGCGAGTCGGCGCGCACCAGGATGCCGGACAGGCTTGCCGGAATGCTGCGGTCCGGCATGACCGAGCCGGGCAGGATCGGCCCGCACGGGTATTTGTGGCGGAAGGTGGCGTCGAACACCATCCACGCCGGCACGCTGCTGCCGGTCTTCTCGTGGTCGCGGTACATGGCGGGCACGAACTCGGAATACGGCGCGGCCTCGTTGACGAAGCGCCGGCCCTGCCCGTTCACCACCAGGCAGCCGGGCATGGCGCGCTCGATAAAGAGCGCGCGCTGCTTTTCCTCGCCCTGCACATGCACGGTGGGTGCGCCCCAGACGTGGGACATCAGCGCCACGCCGGCGCCGGCGGCCTGGGCGGCGCGGATGCCGTCGCCGGTGTTGTTGGGCGGCGTCGCGCTCCAGGCGGCCTGGGTCGGTTGCGGCAGGTACTGTTCGCGCATGGCCTGGTTGCGCTCGAAGCCGCCGGCGGCCAGGATCACGCCGCGCAGCGCGCGGATCTCCACCACGCGCCCGTCCTGCACCGCGCGCACGCCGCGGACGGTGCCGTCCTCGACGATCAGGTCCTGCAGCGCGGTATCGAGCCACAGCGGGATCGCGCGGTCCATCATGGCCCGCCGCAGGCCACCGACCAGGCTGTTGCCGAGCGTGAGCCGGCGGTCGCGCCGGGTCTTGCGGCGCCAGCCCAGGTCGAGCCAGTAGCGGGAAAACTGGCGCGCCGCCAGGCCCAGCCAGCCGGGCGCGCGGCACAGCAGCGCATGCGCCTCGGCCGAGGTCACGGCCACGCGCCCGCCCACCAGCGTGCCTGGCGACGGCGGCCGCAGCCGCGAGAATTCCTCGCGCAGCTGCGCGCCGTCGAACGGCATCGGGTCGAGCGCGCGGTAACCCGGCATCGCACCCGGAACCTTCTGGAAGTAGTCCGCGTAGCGCGGCAGCGTGTAGTAGCGCACGCCGGCCTGCTGCTCCAGGTACTGGAGCATGCGGGGCGCCTGCTCAAGATAGGCGCGCACGCGCTGCGGATCGCCGTGCTCGCCGGCGCACGCCAGGATGTATTCCAGCGCCGTGGCGTAGTCGTCGCGCCCACCTGCCGGCGCGATATGGTGGTTGAGCGGAATCCAGATGCCGCCGCCGGACACCGCCGAGGTGCCGCCGTACTGGCTGCTCTTTTCCAGCACCACCACCGACAGTCCGCGGTCCGCGGCGCGGCAGGCGGCCAGCATGCCGCCGGCGCCCGAGCCGACCACCACCACGTCAAACTCGCTGGGCTGCATGCGCGCTCTGCTCTGGCTCATATTGGGTCTCCGTGCCGGCGCGCGGCTCAGATGAAGAAGTCAGTGTTGGCGCGGCCCATCATCACGCCGCCCAGGTTCTGGCCGAAGCGGTCCAGGTTGTTGGCGTAGTGGGCGCGGGCCGCATGCAGGTCGAGGAAACGGCGCACCATCGGGTTGCTGCGGTAGATGCCGTTGCCGCCGGCATAGCGCAGCAGGCCGTTGGCCAGTTGCGCGCAGCGCTCGGCCACTTGCGCGGACTGGTAGCGGAAATGCAGGCGGCGCGGGGTCTGCACCTGGCCGCCTTCACGCGCAACGGCCAGCAGCTCGTCGAAGTTGCGTTCAAGGATGGTTCGCATCTCGTCGATGGCCACCTGCGCGTTGGCGCAAGCCATCTGCGCGCCGCCGTCTTCCGCAGTCTTGCCGCCACCGTTGCTGCTGACGCGGCCGTCGGCATAGGCGACAAAGTCATCGAGCGTGCCTTCCAGCGCCCCGATGCAGGCGGTGCACACCGCGCGCACAAAGATCTGCGCGAACGGCAGCCGGTACAGCGGCGCGTCATTGACCGCCAGCCCCGGGCTGGTGCCCATGGCGCCATCGACGGCGCGGTGGGTGCGGTAATCGGGCACGAACACGTCCTCGACCACGATATCGTGGCTGCCGGTCGCACGCAGGCCCAGCACATCCCAGTTGCGCACGATCTTGTAGTCGGAGCGCGGCAGCAGGAAGGTGCGGTAATCATAGGCGCCGCCCGGCTCGGCCGGCGGCACCAGCCCGCCCAGGAAGATCCAGTCGCACAGCTCGCTGCCGCTGGAGAACTTCCAGTGGCCGGAGAAGCGATAGCCGCCTTCGACCGGCGTGACCTTGCCCACCGGCATATAGGTCGAGGCGATCAGCGTGGCAGGGTTGCTGCCCCACACTTCCTGCTGCGCGCGCTCGTCGAATAGCGCCAGCTGCCAGTTGTGCACACCGACCACGCCATAGACCCAGGCGGTCGACATGCAGCCCTTGGCCAGCGCCATCTGGATGCGGAAGAAGGTCTGCGGATCGAGCTCGTAGCCGCCGTGGCGGCGGGGCTGCAGCACCTTGAAGAAGCCCGCGGCCTGCATGTCGGCAATGGTCTCGGCGGGAATGCGCGCTTCGGCCTCGGCCTGCGCGGCGCGCTGGGCCAGCACCGGAATCATCTGTTCGGCACGCGCGATCAGCCGTTCCGCCAGTTCCTTGGGATTGTTGTCGTGATGCACCGCGGTCTCCTTGTTGCTATGTCGCTTTGTCTTGGGCTGGCATCGATGTTTGCACCGGCGGGGCGGGGTGCCATCGTCTGTTGGGACTAGCTATGTGCTTCAGGCCCTTCAGCTTCCGCTTGCGTGCTCCCTCTCCCGCTTGCGGGAGAGGGTTGGGGTGAGGGCGGGCGTGTCCTGCGAAGTAAGGCCTGCGGTATGCCACCGCCTACCCTCACCCCCTGCCCCTCTCCCGCAAGCGGGAGAGGGGAGAAAACCGCAGCGTGACGTAGCCGTGATCAAGCCAGCGCGCGCAGCTTCCGACCCTGCTTGCGGAAGTGCGGGATCACGTGCTCGCCGATATTGCGGATGGTTTCCAGCTGCGCCCATTGCGGCACCGTGCCCATCTGGCAGATGAATAGGATCTCGTCGGCGCCGGAATCGATCAGGCGCTGCACGTAGCCGATGCAGTCCTCGACGGTGCCGTAGGCATGGTTGGGGTTGAGCATCATCATCGACGGGTCGCTGAAATCCACCGAGACCTTCTCGGAGGCGAACTTCGTGTTGATGACGGCCTTGCCCTGCGCGTCCGTGGCGGTGACATGCTCGTCGTCCCAGGTGGACGGGTCCGGCCGCTCGCCGCCGGCATACCAGTACGACAGCGACTCCATGAAATAGCGCTGGCCCTTGATGCCGATCTTGCGCGCGGCCAGGCCGTCTTCCAGCACGATGGTCGGGCACAGCGCGGCCAGGTGCTGGTGCGGGCGGAAGCCCACCTGGTCCTCCGGCTTGCGGGTCTCCCACGCGGTACGGTAGATTTCGTTCTTCCTGGCAACATCCTCGGGGCCGCCAAAGCCGAGCACCAGCGCGCCCATGCCGCGCGCGCCGGCGCGCTGCAGCGTGTCGGCATTGGTGCAGGCCAGGTACATCAGCGGGTGCGGGTCCTGGCGCGGCTTGGGGTGGATCGGGCGGCGCGGGATCTTGATGAACTCGCCGTCGTGCTCGATCTCGTCCTGCGTCATGATCTTCGGGATCAGGTACATCGATTCGTCGATCATCGGGTGCAGGCTGTTCAGGTCGTAGCCGAAGGTGCCGGCCTCCTGCTGGGTGCCGCCCTTGCCCACGCCGAAGTGCACGCGGCCGCCGGACAGGATGTCCAGCGTGGCGATGCGCTCGGCCACCTTGACCGGATGGTTCATCGCCGGCGGCAGGCACACCACGCCGTGGCCGATGCCGATGCGCTGCGTGCGCCCGGCAACGAAGGCCAGGAAGGTCTCCGGCGCGCTCATGTGCGCATAGTTGGTCAGTGCGGTGTGCTCGACCGCCCAGACCACGTCAAAGCCCATGTCCTCGGCCAGCACCACCTGTTCCATGATTTCATCGAACACCTTGTGGTCGCCGGCACGCGAGGCATCGACGGTCTGGGCTTCATAGATCAGTGAAAAACGCATTGCAGTCCCCTTCTCTGGCATTGATGGTTCAGGACCGCCGCCGGGGCGCCGCCGGTTGCCGCGCCACCGGCCCGAAGCGGCCTGTGTGATCGCAGTGTGGTCGGCGCAAGGCGTTGCAACATCGTCTGATTGGATTATGAGCAGGACATGGAGCATCCCTATCATTGGCCACGGGCATCACGCCCGCTTTCACCAGGAGGATCAGGACATCATGCAAGCCAGGCTGCTGCTTTACCCCGTCGCGGACATCGACACCGCGCTGCCGTTCTTCACGGAAGGACTTGGACTACCGGTGAAATTTCGCGACGGAAGCCGCTATTGCGCGCTCGACGCGGGCGCGCTGACGCTGGCGCTGGTGGCCGGCGAGGAACGCCTGGTGGACCAGCCCGCGCTGGCCTTCAAGGTGGATGAGGGTGACGATATCGCCGCGGCGATGGCGCGGCTGGTGGGTGCCGGCGCCAGCGTGACGCTGCCCGCGGCGCAGGGGCCGCATGAGACGCGCGCGGTGCTGGAAACGCCGGAAGGCTTTGCGCTGGTGCTCAGCGCAAAGCCTTGACGTGCGTTACGTCGCTTAGCCCAGCGAAATCACGCTGCTCAGCAGCATACGCACCAGCGTGGCCTGCCGGGTCACGCCGGTCTTGGAGAAAATCGCCCGCAGGTGCGCGCGCGCCGTGTTCTTGCTGATGCCGAGCTCGTCCGCGGCCTCATCGAGCGTGAGCCCGTTGGCCAGCTGGAGCGCCAGCTGCGTCTCCGCCGGCGTGAAGTCAAAGAGCTGGCGCACCACCTCGTGCGAGGCCTGCGAGCGCCGCTCCGGGTCGCGGATGAACACCACGCAGGCGGGGCGCTTGCGGTTGTCCTCGGACCACTCGCTGAGCGGGATGGTGCGGATCAGCACGCCCAGCCTGGCGCTGCCGGACGGGCGCGTGATCGACATCGCCTCCATCAGCGCCGGCGTGGTGCCGAGGTGGCCCATCATGGCCTGGCGCAGCAGGCGCTGGAACTTGCGGTTCTCCTGGCCGTATTCCACGTCCAGCCCGCCTTTGGCGACGCGGATGCCATCCTTGGCGCCAAGGATTTCATCGGCGGCGGCATTGGTCTTGATGATGGCGCCGGACTCGTCCAGGATCACCATCCCGACCAGCATGCGGTCGATGGCGCTGGCATACACCGTGCGTTCCGATTCAACCACGTCGATGCGCGAGTGCAGGTCCACCGCGCGCTTCAGGTGCGGCAGCAGCGCGGTGCACAGCGCCTTGTCGGCGGCGGAGAAGTCACGCCCGTCATGCTCGCGGCACACGCGGAAGCGGCATTCGACGCCGTCATCGGTACGCAGGTCTGCGCCAAGGATGTAGCGGATGCCGATGTCCTTGAGGAACTGCTGGTAGAGCTCGCTCTGGCACCAGGCGCCGGGCCCGAGATGTTCATCGATGGTCACCACCCGGTCCGACGGCAGGCCGATGAACGGGTCGAGCGCGTAGTAGTAGTTGTTGTAGGAGGTCTCGCCGGGCAAGGTCGAGCCATGTTCGGACGCATTGACCATCAGCCCGGGCCGGTCCGTGGCCGGCGAGCGCAGGATCAGGGTGCAATAGTTGGCGTTGAGCTGGCGGCGGATCTGTTCCAGTGCCTTGCCCCAGGGCACCTGCTCCATCGGGCCCTGGTAGATATTGCCCAGCAATGTGCTGAACTCCGACAGCGACACCGTTGCCTGTGCGAACAGGTGTGCGGTCGCCTGGTTCTGGCTAACCTCCATCAGCATTTCCTCTGTCTCCATTGTGGCGTGCTCAGCGCTTCGGACTTGCCGGGTCGGCGCTGGCCTGCTACGGGCTCTGTGGCCCTTTTTTGTGCCCTGATTATAGGGACGGCATAGGGGTCGCGGCTTGCCCCCGCCTTCATGGTTTGCCCTAGTCAAGACCGGCTACAAACGCTGGCCGGACTAGTCTTGCGGGACAGGCCAATCCTCACGCGCCGGCGGGCCGAACACATACTCCAAACAGACTAAGGACAGACCCATCCAGGGCGTTCAAGGGCAAACCCCTAGACACCATGTGACGCCGCCCTCCTACCCAAACAGACGATGCCGTGCCGCCGCGCTGCCGCTACAAGTCAGCCATGCGCGGCGATCCCCGCCGCCTTCTTTTCACGGAGAACCATGACCATGGCGGCAGACCCGCGGCAGCAGGCCGCAGTGATCACCGGAGCGGCCAGCGGCATCGGCCGCGCGCTCGCGCAGGCCCTGGCAGCGCAAGGCTACGCGCTGGCGCTGGCCGATATCGACGCCCGCGCGCTTGAAGCGGTGCGCGAGACGCTTGCCGGCCAGGGGGCAAACGTCATCGCCGTGCCTACCGATGTCTGCGACGTGCGGCAGATCGAGCACCTGTGCGAGGAAAGTTTCCTGCGCCTGGGCCGTGTCGACCTGCTGGTCAACAACGCCGGCGTGCTCGCCACCGGCCGCTGCTGGGAGCTGCCGCCGGAGGTGTTCGACCACGTGATGCGCGTCAACCTGTGGAGCGTGCTGCACGCGCTGCGCTGCTTCGTGCCGCGCATGGCGGCGCAAGGCGCCGGCCATATCGTCAACGTGGCCTCGATGGCCGGCCTCGCCGTGGGGCCTTGGCTGGCCCCCTACACGCTGTCCAAGCAAGCGGTGGTGGCGCTCAGCGAAGGGCTCGCGCTGGAGCTGCAGGCTGCGGGCCTGCCGCTGGGCGTGTCCGTGGTCTGCCCCGGTCCGGTGGCCACCGGCATCGCGGCCGGCCTGGACGGCGGCGGGCCGCAGGAGGTGGACCAGATGAACGGCGCGCTGCGCAGCGGCATTGCCGCCGGCATGACGCCGGACGCGGTCGCGCGCTACATTCTGGACGGGGTCTCGGCCGGCCGGTTCTGGATCCTGCCGCACGAGCAGGCCGTGCAAGCGGCGCTGGCGCGCGCGCAAGGCATTGCCGCCGGCACCCCGCCGGCGTTCGCGCTCTGACACCGATTTCCCCACTGCAATCCAGGAGACCCCATGCCGCTCGATCCCCAGGCCCGCGCCGTGCTTGAAGCCATGGCCGCCATGCCCAGCCCCGACTTTTCCACCCTGCGCGCCGCCGACTACCGCGCCGCGCTGGCGGCCATGCCCGCGTTCGCGCCCGGCGACACCGTCGCCACGCAGCAGGACCTCACCATCGTTGGCGCCGCAGGCCCGCTGCAGGCCCGCCTGTACCGGCCCGACGACAGCACGGCACTGCCGCTCGTGGTCTATTTCCATGGCGGCGGCTTTGTCCTCTGCGGCCTCGATTCGCACGACAACATCTGCCGCAGCCTGGCGCGCCGCAGCGTCGCGCTGGTGCTGTCGGTCGACTACCGGCTCGCGCCGGAAGCACGCTTCCCCGCCGCCGCCGACGACGCCGTCGCGGCCGTGCGCTGGGCCGCCGCGCATGCGGCGCAACTGGGCGCCGACCCGGCCCGGCTGGCTGTGGCTGGCGACAGTGCCGGCGGCAACCTTGCCGCCGTGGCCTGCCAGCAGTTGCGCGGCAGCGGCATCGCGCTGCGGCACCAGCTGCTGCTCTACCCCTACCTGGACTGCAGCGACGCCGCGGCCGCCAGCGCCAGCTATCGCGAATGCGCGCAGGGCTACTTCCTCGGCGCCGCGGAACTTGACTGGTATCGCGCCCAGTACTTGGCCAACCCGGCCGACGCCACCGATGTGCGCGCCAGCCCGCTGCACCAGCGCGAGCTGCATGGCCTGCCGCCGGCCACCATCATCACCGCGGAATACGACCCGCTGCGCGACCAGGGCGAGGCCTATGGCGAGGCCCTGCAGCGCGCGGGCGGCGGCGCCGCCGTGCGCCGCTGGCCGGGCCAGTTCCACGGTTTTATCAGCATGCAAGGGATGATCGATGCCGCCAGCGATGCGCTGGATGCGGCCGCTACGTCGCTGCGCCAGGCCTTTGGTGGCCCGACAGGAGGCAGCATGAGCCCCGCCACCCCCCTGCCGCCGATGGCCGACGTGCTCGCGGCGCTGGTCGCGGGCCAGCGTGTGCTGGTGATCGAAGACGAGACCGACGAAGCCACTGGCTGCGTCCTGGTTGCCGCGGAACGCGCCAGCGAGGCCGATGTCAACTTCATGGCCGCCGAGGCGCGCGGCCTGGTCTGCATGGCGATCACCGAGGCGCGCCGCGCGCTGCTGCAGTTGCCGCCGATGGCCGCAAACCACCGCCAGCGCGAGCGCTACACGGTGTCGATCGAAGCGGCCAGCGGCGTCAGCACCGGCATTTCCGCCGCCGACCGCGCGCTCACGCTGCGCGTGGCGGCGGCAGCGCGCGCGCAGCCGCATGACCTGGTCCAGCCCGGCCACATCTTCCCGGTGGTGGCGCAGCCCGACGGCGTGCTGCGCCGCGCGGGCTTTGCCGAGGCCTGCTCCGACCTGCCGGCGCTGGCCGGGCGCGTCGCCGCCGGCGCCTATGCGATGCTGCTCGATGACGATGGCGACCTGCTGCGCGGCCCCGCGCTGCTAGCCTTCGCGCGGCACCATGGCCTGCCGGCGGTTTCGATCAGCGGGCTGATCCACCACCGGCTGCTGACCGAAAGCGCACTGCGCCGCACGCATTCGACGGAACTGGCCACGCCCTACGGATGCTTCACCGTGCACGCCTACCATGACACGCCGGTCGATGCGCTCCATCTGGCGCTGGTGCTGGGCCAGCCCGATCCTGGGCAGCCGGTGCTGACACGCGTTCAGACCGTGGAAATGCAGCGCGACGTGCTGGGCTTCGGCACGCCGGCCCAGCCCGCGTGGAACCTGGAGCGCTCGCTCGCGCGCATCGGCGCCGAAGGTTGCGGGGTGCTGGTGCTGCTGGATGAACGTGAATCGCCGCAGCAGCGGCTGGACCGGCTGGCAGCGCCGGCCGCCGCCTCGCCGGCGCCGGCCTTCGCGCAACGCGCGCTGGGGGTCGGGGCGCAGATCCTGCGCGATGTGGGGGCGCACAAGCTGCGCCTGCTCAGCCATCCGGTGCCGTATCGCGCCGTCACCGGCTTCGACCTGGAGGTCACCGAGTTCGTGCCGCCGTGCTGAACTGTCAGGAACGGCAGCCGAAGCAATCGGCAAAGCTGCGCGTGAAGCGCTCCACTTCGGCGTCTGGCAGGTGGTTGATGCCGCCTGCCAGGCGCCGGCCGCCGCCGGTCTCGAAGCCGCGGCAGAAATCGGCCGCCCCGGTGGCGCTGTGCGCGGGCACCCGCACGCTGACGGCAAAGCCGCCGCCGGACTTCGGCGAGAGCAGGCCGATGGCGTCGCCGGGCCGGCCGCGCACCAGTTCATTGGCCAGCACGCCGATCGCGCGCCGCGCCCACGGCGCGTCCGGCAGCACCAGCAGCGCGGCGCCGGGCACTTCGTGCGCGGGCGCCAGGCAGCGCCCGCGGGCCATGTCGTCCTCATAGCCCTCGCACAGCACCGCATAGGCCCCGCATTGCGCGGCGAACGCCAGCGGGTCGGCAAACGGCAGCATGTGCCGCGCCAGCTCGGCGGGATCGAAATGCAGGTCCGCCACGCACTCGCCATAGGCGTTGTAGTTCAGGCACGTGCCCAGCTGTTCCAGCACCGCGGTTTCGCACTCGCCCAACCCCGCCTGCGCCGCCAGCGCGCGCGCCACGCCGCCCAGGTTGTCGCCGAACGCGGCGGTGATCGCCCAGCGCCGGTGGCAGCCGTCCAGGTGGCGGTCGACCAGGATACTGGTGCAGACCTCCGGCCCCTCGTCGATATGCGCGCGCAGGCCGGCATGCCCGGGCAGTTCGCCGGCATGGTGGTGGTCGAAGTAGTCCACCCGCGCACCGGCGCCGAGCAGCCGCATCAGGCCATCGCGGTTCTGCTCGAGCGAGATGTCCAGCGCGGTCACGGTGTCGCCCGGCCCGGCGTCGATGCGCTCGAGCAGCCGGATATCGCGCTTGACGCCGGTGACCAGCGTGGCGTCGCCGGCATCCGCCAGGCGCAGCTGCTGCAGGGCGCACAGGCCGTCGGCATCGCCGTTGAAGGCAAAGTAGCGTGTCATGGCAGGTGTGGTCAGGACTCAGGGCATGAAATCGCCGCCGTTGGCATCCAGCGAAGCGCCGGTGATGGCCCTAGCGTAGTCTGACACGAGAAACAGCGCCGCGCGCGCGCAGTCGTCGTCGGTCGGCATGCGGCCCAGCGCAATCTGCGCGGCCACCGGCGCGATCACGGTGTCCTCGCTCACGCCCTGCTCGGCCGCGGCGTGGCGCACATAGCCCTGCACCGGCTCCCCCCACATCCAGCCCATGAAGATGCTGTTGGCGCGGATGCCATGCGGGCCCAGTTCGCGCGCCAGGTACTTGACCGCCACTGCCAGCGCGCCCTTGGACGCCGCGTAGCCCGATTCGCCGGGCATCGGCTTGCGCGTGGCCTGGGTGTTGATCATGACAATGGCGCCGCCGCCCTGCGGCTTCATCAGCGCCGCCACCTCCTGCGTCAGGGTCATGGTGCCGAACACGTTGGTGTCGAACACCTGGCGCCAGACATCCAGGTCGGCCGCTTCCACCGGCTCGGGGAAGTTGCCGTGCTGGAAGGCGCTGTTGACCAGCGCGTCGATGCGGCCGAAGCGGCGCATGGTCTCGCCGGCCAGATGCCGGGACTGGGCCCGGTCGGTGATGTCGGTCACCACCTTGAGCACTTCGCAGTCGGCGCCCAGTGCGTCGATGCGGGCCTGGGCGTCGTCCAGTTTCGCCGCGGTGCGCGCGGCGATGGCAACGGCGCGGGCGCCTTCGCGCGCCGCCTCCACGGCCAGCTTGACGCCCAGCCCGGGGCCGATGCCGGATACGATGACGATCTTGTCCTTCAACAGCATGGTGTTGTCTCCTGTGATGCGCAGTGCGCTGTCTTAGTTTTGCTTCAGGATGTGCCGCGCGCGGTAGCCGGCGAAATCGCGTTCCAGTTGTTCCTGGCTCAGGCCGAACTGCTCCAGCGTATAAGCGTGCGCCGCGCGCTGGTTGCGCGGGTTGCCCTCCATCCATGCCCAGATGCCGGCGCGGGCGGACTCGGTCAGCGGCATGCCGGCAAAGCGGTAGACCGCCTGCGCCACGCCGAAGGGATCGCTCACCGTATCCTCGAAGCGCACGTCGAGGAAGCGGTCGGCAGGCAGACTGTCGCGCACCGTCATGGCATGGGCGGTGGCGCGCTGCATCTGCCCGCCCCACTGCCGCCCCACCGTGACGGCGTCGGGCGCATCGGCGTATAGCTTCCACAGCGTATGCGCCATGCTGGCCATCGACGGAATGGTCTGGGCGGGGTCGCGATGGGTCAGCACGACCTGCGCGCCGGGGAAGACCCGGAACAGGATTTCCAGCGTATGCAGGTGCTGCGGCGTCTTCAGCACCCACCGCTGCGCCGGCGCCTCGCCGCGCTGCCGCTTCTGCCACTGCAGGAACTGCAGCATGGTCTTCAGGTAGGCATAGACCTGGGTGCGGTCCTGCCGCGCCAGCCAGTCGGTATAGGACGGCACGTTGGCGTAGGAATCCATCGCGCACAGGAAGGAATGCTCCATCAGCATGAATTCCTCGTCGGCCGCCATGGCGTCGAGCGGATGGATGGCGAGGATGTCCGGGATAAAGCGGATCATCTGCGCCACTTCCTCGCGCGCCAGCCCGATGCGCCGGCCGGCGTCGCGCACGTCCTCGCCGGGCAGCGGCGCCGGGTAGCGCGTTTCCCACCACGCCGCCGAGTGGAAGCGCGCGTCCGTGGCCAGCATGCGCTGCAGCAGCGTGGTGCCGGTGCGCGGCAGGCCGACGATCACCAGCGGATCGTCGACGCCCTCGTCCAGGATCTCGGGATGGCGCCGGCAGTAGTCCTGGATCACCAGCCGGTTCACCAGTTGCGCCTGCAGCTTGCCTTGCAGCATCTGCGCGCCCTGCGGCGACAGCCCGGCTTCGCGTGCAAGCGAGTCGGACAGCACCTCCAGCGCCTCGCGGTAGTCGCCCGGGCCAAAGTCAGTCAGTCCGCCGGCCTGTTCGCTGGCCTGTGCCAGCAAGCGCTCCACGTCAAGCACCGTGGTGTGTTCGGATGCGATGGTGTTCATACGTTCTCCCTGCATTCATTCCTGAGCGATTCAAGCTTGACCACGCGCGTGCGTGGATGCACCGGCTGCGCCGCCCCCACCCAGCGCCAGCACATGGTGCCGTTGCGGTGGCCCGCGGTCTCCAGCCAGTTGGGCAGGCCAGGATCGCGCGCGCTGAGGATGACGGTGACGCCGCCGCTGGCATCCAGCCGGGCACTGTGCTTGTTCAGGCAGATGTCGTGGTAGCGGTAGTCGAGCGACTCCATCCAGTAGTTGTTGATCTGGAAATTCCAGAAATCGCAGGCCGGCACCCGGTCCACCTCGACCACCAGCGCTTCGTCGTCCGCCAGCGCCCAGCAGGAGTGGTAGTAGAAGATGTTGGGATCGCCGCCTGCGGCCTGGCATACGGCCTGATCGGCGGGCGGCAGTGCGTTGACATGGCCGCCATAGCCCTGCGCCCAGTCGGCGAAGATGCGCGCGGTGCCCTCGACAAAGCCCGCGGCGCGCAGCAGGCCGCCGTGCAGGCGCTCGGCATCGAGCACGGGCGGCTTGTCGCTGCCATTGAGGCGCTCGATGTGCAGTTCGGCCGGGGTCTCAGCCTTGCGGTCCATAAAGGTCTGCCGCACCACCAGCGCATTGGTGCCCGGCTCCATGCGCACCCAGTTGCCTTCGTGCTGGCGCGCGCTGAGGACGATTTCGAAACTGCCATCCGCCGCCACTGCCAGCTTGTTGCTGTCGAGAAAGCCGGTCTGGACCATGCGCCCGTCGGTTTCGTAGCCGCCCTTCTGCGTACCGAAACTCAGGTAGGCCACCGTGCCGCGCCGGCCGCGGATGCGGTACTCGGCACCGCCGTCCAGGCGTGCGTAGCGATAGAGATTGTCCGGATTGTCCGCGCCGATCTTGGCGGTTTCGTGCGACGGTGAGAAGAAGTCGGGAAACGCCGGATCGGCGAATTCCACATGCATCTCCAGCGCAATGCGCAGCAGGCGGCTCAGGTAGCGGAAGCCCTCGGCGCGCGTGAGCGCGTCCGCCGGCGCCTCCGGGCGCAGGATCTGCCGCCCGCTGCGCTTAAGGACCTCGCAAAACTCGGCCCAGGTCTGGCCGCACAGCAATTGTTCTTCGGCGGAGTTCGCCATCTGCCTGCTCCCGTGGTTCGTCGGCGAAGCAACGATACCCAGCGCGGGGCCGCCCCAGCCTCGTCCGGGTGGACTAGGAAATGCGCGCCGTGTCCCGCCATTTCTTAGTCCGCCCGGACGAAGTGGCGAAGGGCCCCGGCTCGCTACCTTGTGTCCATGCCTGACCGCCGCGACATCCCTGCACGGCGCCGGCAAACCAAGAGGAGATCCCGATGTTGACCCACCTGGAGCAACTGGAGGCGGAGAGCATCCACATCATGCGGGAGGTGGTGGCGGAATGCGAAAACCCCGTCATGCTCTATTCCATCGGCAAGGACAGCGCCGTGATGCTGCACCTTGCCATGAAGGCCTTCCACCCCGCGCGGCCGCCGTTCCCGCTGCTGCACGTCGATACCACGTGGAAGTTCGGCGAGATGATCGCATTCCGCGACCAGACCGCCGCGCGCCTTGGCCTGGACCTGCGCGTGCATGTCAACCCCGAGGGGCTGGCACGCAATATCAGCCCGCACGAGCACGGCTCCGCCGTCCATACCGACGTGTGGAAGACCCAGGGCCTGAAGCAGGCGCTGGACCACTACGGCTTTGACGCCGCCTTCGGCGGCGCGCGCCGCGACGAGGAAAAGTCGCGTGCCAAGGAGCGCGTGTTCTCGGTACGCACCGCCCAGCACCGCTGGGACCCGAAGATGCAGCGGCCCGAGCTCTGGCGCCAGTACAACACCCGCAAGCGCAAGGGCGAAAGCCTGCGCGTGTTCCCGCTGTCCAACTGGACCGAGCTGGACATCTGGCAATACATCTACCTGAACGACATTCCCATCGTGCCGCTCTACTACGCCAAGGAGCGCCCGGTGGTGGAGCGCGACGGCACGCTGATCATGGTCGACGATGAGCGCCTGCCGCTGCGCCCCGGAGAAACGCCGCAGCTGCGCAAGGTGCGCTTCCGCACGCTGGGCTGCTACCCGCTCACCGGCGCGATCGAGAGCGAGGCCGACACCCTCGGCGGCATCATCCAGGAAATGCTGCTGGCGACCACCTCGGAGCGCCAGGGACGGTTGATCGACAGCGACTCAGCCGGTTCGATGGAAAAGAAGAAGCAGGAGGGATACTTCTGATGGAAACCCTGATCGACACCGCGCCCGCGCTTGCGCAAGACGCCGCGCAAGCCACCGGCACCTCGGGCGAGATCGCCCACTACCTGCGCGCCCAGCAAAGCAAGAGCCTGCTGCGCTTCATCACCTGCGGCAGCGTCGACGACGGCAAGAGCACGCTGATCGGCCGGCTGCTGTATGAATCGAAGATGCTGTTCGAAGACCAGCTCGCCCAGCTGGAAGCCGACTCGAAGAAGATGGGCACGCAGGGCCAGAACCTCGACTTCGCGCTGCTGGTGGACGGCCTGGCCGCGGAGCGCGAACAAGGCATCACCATCGACGTGGCCTACCGCTTCTTCGCCACCGACAAGCGCAAGTTCATCGTGGCCGACACGCCGGGGCACGAACAGTACACGCGCAACATGGTCACCGGCGCTTCCACCGCCGACCTGGCCATCCTGCTGGTGGATGCGCGCCGCGGAGTGCAGACCCAGACGCGCCGCCACAGCTACCTGGTGGCGACGCTTGGCATCCGCCGCGTGGTGCTGGCGGTCAACAAGCTGGACATGGTCGACTACTCGCGCGAGGTCCATACGCGCATCGAGAACGAGTACCGGGAGTTTGCCCGGCAGATCGGCCTGACCGATATCACCTGCATTCCGATGTCGGCCCTGCGCGGCGACAACATCACCGAGCCCAGCGCCAATACCCCGTGGTACCACGGCCCGACGCTGATGGCCCACCTGGAGAACGTGCCGATCGACAATGCGCCCGTGCAGGGCGAATCGTTCCGGCTGCCGGTGCAGTGGGTCAACCGGCCCAACCTGGACTTCCGCGGTTTTGCCGGCACCGTCAGCGCCGGCGAGATCCGCCGCGGCGACCGCGTGCGCGCGCTGCCCTCGGGCCGCGAGAGCCGCGTGGCCGGCATCGTTGGCGCCGCCGGCGCGTGCGAGCACGCCATGCGCGGCCAGGCGGTGACGCTGACGCTGGAGGACGAGATCGACATCAGCCGCGGCGACGTGCTGGCCTGCCCGGAAGACCCGCCGGCGGTGGCCGACCAGTTCGAGGCCACGCTGGTGTGGATGAACGAGGACGCCATGCTGCCCGGGCGCCCCTACCTGCTCAAGCTCGGCACACGCACCGTGGGCGTGACCGTGGCGCAGCCCAAGTACAAGGTCAATGTCAACACGCTCGAACACCTGGCCGCGCGCACGCTGGAGCTGAACGAGATCGGCGTGTGCAACCTGCATCTGGACCAGCCGGTGGCCTTCGATCCCTACGCGCGCAACCGCGAGCTGGGCGGCTTCATCATCATCGACCGCCTCAGCAACAACACGGTCGGCGCCGGCATGCTGCGCTTTGCGCTGCGCAGGGCGCAGAACGTGCACTGGCAGGCCATCGACGTGGACCGCCGCGCCCATGCCGCGCTCAAGCACCAGTCGCCGCGCATCGTCTGGTTCACCGGGCTCTCCGGCGCAGGCAAGTCCACCATCGCCAACCTGGTGGAAAAGCGCCTGCACACGCTGGGCCACCACACCTACCTGCTCGACGGCGACAACGTGCGCCACGGCCTGAACAAGGACCTGGGCTTCGCCGAGGCCGACCGCGTCGAGAATATCCGGCGCGTGGCGGAAGTGGCAAGGCTGATGCTCGATGCGGGCCTGATCGTGCTGGTGTCCTTCATCTCGCCGTTCCGCTCGGAGCGCGACATGGCGCGCGCGCTCGCCGGCAACGGCGATTTCGTCGAAGTCTTCATCGACACGCCGCTGGCGGTGGCTGAGCAACGCGACCCCAAGGGCCTGTATCGCAAGGCGCGGCGCGGCGAGCTGAAGAACTTCACCGGCATCGACTCGCCGTACCAGCCGCCCGAGCGGCCCGAGATCCGCATCGACACCACCGTCGACACGGCGGAGCAGGCGGCGGAGCGGATCGTGGCGTGGCTGCGGGAGAAACCCTAGGCCGAACGGACGATGAGGCGACGGACGGGGTCGGTACGATGGGACAGGGATTCCTGCCCTGGACTGCCGCCACGTCTGGCGCAAGTCATTGCCTTTGCATGACCGATTGGATGCTCCCTCTCCCGTTTGCGGGAGAGGGTTGGGGTGAGGGCGGGAATGTCCACGATCGGGCTGGTGGTATGCCACCGCCGGCCCTCACCCCCTGCCCCTCTCCCGCATGCGGGAGAGGGGAGCAAACCGTCGCACCGCCATCATGCTGCCAGACCCCCTGCCGGCCGCCGAGCTGAGCGCCCTGCTCGCCCAGCTCTACCAGGGCCCGACCGAAGCCGTGCCCTGGGCCGGCTTCCTGGAAAGCGTGCGCCAGCGCCTGGGCGCCACCTTCGTCACGCTGGTGCTGCGCCACCCGGCCACCGACCGGCCGGGCCTGATCGTCAATGCCTCCGACTACGGCCCGCACCTGCCGGGCGAGCCCTCATACAGCGAGCAGTACTACGCGCTGTGCCCCTTCCTGGACCTGCACCCGGACCGGCTCTTCAGCGCCGACGAACTGTTTGGCGAAGCCGGCTGGCTGGCGCATCCGTTCTACACTCAATACCTTCAACCACTGGGCCTGCGCTATATCCTGGCGGCCAACCTGGTCACGCCCGACGGCGTGGAGTGCGCGCTGTTCATCAGCCGCACCGACGCGGGACAGGACTTCGGCGAGGCCGACAAGGCACTGCTGCACGGCCTGCTGCCGCACCTGAAGCGCGCAGTGGACCTGCATGCCGCGCTCGACGTTCTTGCTTCTGAACGGTCCCTGTACGCGGATGCCGTCGACCGGCTGCAGGTCGGCACTGTGATCCTGGACGAGCACGGCAGGACCATCCGGACCAACGACGTCGCCGGCCGCCTGCTGCAGGCGCGCGACGGCCTCTACCTGTCAGACGGCGCGCTGCACGCGCACTGCCCGGTGGAAAACCGCAGGTTCCGCAAGATCCTGGAAGGCGCTGCCCAGGCCCACGCGCTGGCCGCACCGCGCAGCGAAGTCACCACGCTGAGCCGGCCCGCCGCGCCCACGCCCCTGAGCGTGCTGGTGCGGCCGATCCCGCTCAGCTATCGCAGCGAAGACAAGTCACGCCGACCCGCAGTGGCGGTGTTCATCCGCGACCCGGCAGGATCGCCGCGCAACACCCACGCCAACCTGCGCAAGCTGTTCCACCTGACCCCGACCGAGATCGAACTGGCTTTACTGATGGTCGACGGGCTAACGCTGGATGAAGCCGCGATGCGGCTTGGCGTCAAGAAGAACACGGCGCGGGCACACCTGCGGGGCATCTTTGCCAAGACCGGGGCAACGCGGCAGGCGGTGCTGGTGAAGATGTTGCTGTCCAGTGTGGTGGGGATGGGGTGAGGGCTTCTTACTCCAAGCGGACGATGCCGGAATATCGCCGGACTGCTTTAATTCTCCCAATCTACCGGAGACAAGTCGATGACCGACGATGCAGTGCAGCTTGCCAATCTCCTCTACATCTATGCCGAGCGCATGGACGCCGGTGATCTGCCCGGGGTCGCTGCACTGTTCGAACACGCAGAGATCGAAACCGGAGATGCCGTGCAGCGAGGTTCCGCGGCCATGCTGAAGCTCTGGCAAGCCTATGTGAAATTGCACGCAGATGGAACGCCCAGAACCAGGCATGTCATCAGCAATCCGATCATTGAGATTGCTCCGGACCGCCTGACAGCGACCGTCAGATCGTACTATACGGTCCTTCAGGCAACCGACCGTATCGCGCTGCAGGTGATCGCGGCCGGTCGCTATCATGACGCCTTCGAAAAGGTCGAGGGACGCTGGCGCTTCAGTCGCCGCAATTATGCGGTGCTCGATCTGAGGGGTAACCTGACCGATCATCTGCTCGTGCCGTCCGCCTGAGGGATGCACGGCGGCATTCCGGGCAGGACGAAATGCCAGCAAATGCTAGGCAAGCAACCGCAAGGCATCAGCGAGCGAGAGCACCGTTGTGCGCGAATCGAACGCGGTTGAAAAGAGATGATCGTGCACGACCTGATCCGGGTCGGAGCAGCAATCCTTGACCGTGAATAAACGGAAGTCCGCATCGCTCGCGTACGCGACCGACGACAGCACCACACCGGTCGACGCAATGCCCACCATAAGCAGGGTATCGATACCCTGCGCGGAAAGCCGCACCTGCAGGTCGGTACCAAAGAACACGCTGGCACGATGCGCGATGATGAGCGGCTCAGTGGCCTGCTGGCCGAGTTCCGGCGAGATCTGGTCGTCGACGAAAAGACCAAGCTGCTTGATTCCCTGCCCGTTCCTGTTCAACGGACTGACTTCCGGATAGCCTGGAGCAAAGTGGATCTTGGCGAAATAGACGCTGACGCCCCGGGCACGTGCAGCGTCACACAGCTTGCGCGTATTGGAGAGCAAAGCGGGCGCGACCGAGGGAAATAACGCCAGGATGTCGGTCTGGTAATGCATGACCACCAGCGCAGTTTTCGCTGGAACGATTGCCGGAATCTGCATGGTCACGCTGTGCGCATCAGCGGCGCTTTCCATGCCCTGTTGATGGCCTGCTGAACCGACGGGTCCATGTTCAACGGGTGGCGACATATGGCTGCGCGATAAGGAATGATGATCGACTCTACCACGACCAATCGGTTGGCCGTTCCGGGTCTCCCTGAAGCGCTCCAGCAGGTGATCGATGATCGGGCAAGCCAAGACCTTGATTAAGTTGCGACTCACAACTATATTGGTTGCGAAACGCAACTCATAGGAGGGCGCCGGTGGACCTTGTCGATATTCCAGCCAAGTCTCGAGAAGCGACGATTCTCGAACTTCGCGACTTTTCCCGAAGACTGGTTCGCGAGCTCGGTTTCATGCGAGCCACCCTGGCCGATAGCGACCTTGCCCCGTCGGCGGTTCACGCGATCATGGAAATCGGGGCGCAGCCAGGGATCAGCGCAAAGGATTTGGGCAACATCCTGCGCCTGGACAAATCGAACACGAGCAGGCAGGTCGCAAGGCTGGAGGCTGGCGGACTCGTGGAGCGCAAGACCGCAAGCGAAGATGCACGTTCATCCGAGCTGTACCTGACCGAGGCCGGGCAGAAGCTTAGAAAGAAGATCGACCGCTTCGCAACGGATCAGGTGTCCAACGCGCTTCGGCGGATGGTTCCGGCTGACCAGCAGGCCCTGGTCCGCTCTCTCGCGCTGTACGCCGACGCACTTACGCAAGGCAACGCGGTCAAGACCGCCCCCGCAGATGCCGTGCCCGGACGGATCCTGGAGGGCTACCAACCCGGCTGCATTGGTGACGTGGCAAGCTTGCACGCCCGGTTTTACTCGGAGCATTGGGGCTTCGGCGCGTTCTTCGAAAAGAAGGTAGCGACAGAGCTTGCCGAGTTTATCGGCAAGATGCCAGCCGATGATAAGGCGCTGTGGCTCTACGCCGAAAACGGCCGGTCGCTCGCCTCGCTCGCAATCGACGGGGATGATGAACAGGGCATCGCCCATTTGCGCTGGTTCATTGTGGATGACACATTGCGTGGTTCCGGTGTCGGACGGCAACTGATGTCACACGCGATGAAATTTGTCGACGAGCGATATCGCGAGACCTACCTATGGACGTTCAAGGGATTGGATGCGGCACGCCATCTATACGAGTCATTTGGTTTTCAATTGGTGGACGAATCCGAGGGGACGCAATGGGGAACCCGGGTCACCGAGCAACGGTTTAGCCGTTGCCTGGCATGAGCCCAGCCTTGATGCGACCGCTGACCTGCCCTTGTCTTCATGAGTAATGTCGCCGTGCAGGCGTGAGCCGCAGAGCGTGGCCCGGCAACGGCGCGTCAAAACATACACTGGAGGGGTGGCGTCTCACATGGAATACCGTCGCCATCCCCATCCATCTTTACCGCCGGGCAGTTTTTCAGATAGAAGCGCGCTTCCGCGCAGGATGCCATCTGGCTGCAGTGCTGTTTGCCCTCGCAGCGAAATGCCGGTTCCGCCGTGGCTGCCACGGCTGAAACCTCGATCTGCTGTGGCTCGGCCTGGGCAACGGGATTTACCAGAGGCGCGTGCGTTTTGTAATAGATGAAGGCGGCCGCGACGGTCGCAACTACCAGCAAGCCCTTATACATGTTGACCCCTATCCTTCTTTTTCTTTTTGGAAATGGAAGGATGCCACAACAGCGTCGTTGTCGGTCAGGCGCCCTGCCGCTACTCTGCCAGCCTTGCCGCGACCTCGCCTACCATGTCGTGCAACTCTGAGCCCAGCTTTTGCCGCAACGCGCGGTGGGCGGGCTGCCACAGCGCCAGAGCCTGCTGCAACTTAAAGGCGCCGGCCTCTGTCAACCACACCGCGCGGCGGCGGCGATCCGCTTCGGACGTGACGACTTCCACCAGCCCCGTGCTGACAAGCTGATCCACATTCCTCGACATTGTCGATTGATTCAGTCCGGCTCGTTGCGCCAACGAGCCAAGGGTGTCGTCTGTTGCTGACGCGATCAGGCACATCAATCCAAATTGCGTGCTGGACAGGCCAGACGAAGCCAGGGCCTCATCCAGCTCCGCTGTAATTCTGCGCGCCAACAGGCGCGACCACCAGCCGAGATCGACATCGAGAACCGCAGCGGCGTCTGCGCGCAGGCTCCTGGCTCCTTGCCTTCGCTTTTCCATGTCGATACTATATGCAGATGCATTGTTTGTATCTGCATATAATACCAACGAAGAGGAGATCTGACGAGATGGAATATCGATATGGCCTTGCCTCACCCGCCGACGTCGCAAACATGAACGGCCGGGCAATTCTTCAAGCCATTGTGGACGGTCACCTGCCACAGCCGCCTATCTCACAGGTCCTCGACTTCTGGTTAGTTGAGGTCGGCGACGGATTCGCCGCGTTCGAAGGCGAGCCGTCGTCCAGACTGCTCAATCCAATGGGTTCGGTGCACGGCGGATGGCCTCTGACGCTGATTGACAGCGCAGCCGCGTGCGCAGCCAACTCCCTTCTTCCCGCCGGCACTGGTTACACCACTGTCGAAACCAAGGGAAATTTCTCCCGGCCGATCAAGCCTGATACAGGCAGGGTCCGTGTCGAAGGCCGCGTTGTCAGCCACGGCCGTCAAATCATTACCGCGGAAGCTCGCGTGCTTGCGAGGGACGGGCGCGTCCTGGCCCATGGCACGTCTACGCTACTCGTGCTATCGCCTGCGCGGGAACAATAGGCGAACCAAACGAAAGTCTGGGGAAGCCGGCTTGAGTCAGGCTGGCGACCACAGCCATTCGGCAATGGCTGCAGGTTGGTGAGGCGCTTTCCATTCGGAATCTGACAGGCTAATGTTGAATGATGTTGCTGGCGGACGATGGAGGCGGATATGGGCATGGTCTCAATAGAACCCGGCAGCTATCACGTTGCGCCGCCGCAAAATCCCGGCGAAGTCATCGATCTGATCCGGACGCACGCAATCCAGGTCGTTGACCTCAGGTTCACCGACTTGCCCGGCGTGTGGCAGCACTTCTCGATCACGCTGCCGGAAGTCAACGACGACTTGTTCTCGGCCGGCATCGGCTTCGACGGGTCTTCCATTCGCGGGTTCCAGGAAATCCATGAGTCCGACATGCTAGTCAGGCCTGACCCGGCCACGGCATTCATCGATCCGTTTTGCGCAGCACCAACGCTGGCGCTGATCTGCGACGTGCTGGACCCTGTCCTGCACCAGCCGTACTCACGCGATCCGCGCCACATCGCACGCAAGGCAGAGTTGTATCTCCGGCAAACCGGTCTTGCCGCGGTTTGCTACCTTGGCCCCGAACTGGAATTCTTTATTTTCGACTCCATCCGCTTCGGACAGGACCAGCACTCTGGCTACTACCATGTCGAATCCGCCGAAGGCGAATGGACCTCGGGCCGTGACGAAGGCGCCTATGGTGGCGGCAATCTCGGCTACAAGCAGCGCTACAAGGGAGGGTATTTTCCCGTGCCGCCGAGCGATACGCTGCAGGACATCCGCTCCGAAATCGTGCTCGCGCTGATGCAGGCCGGCATCCAGGTCGAGGTGCATCACCATGAGGTCGCCACGGCCGGCCAGAACGAAATCGACATGCGCTTTGCGCCACTGATGCGCATGGCAGACAACGTGATGATGTACAAGTACATCTGCAAGAACGTTGCGCGCCGCCACGGCAAGGTCGCCACCTTCATGCCCAAGCCCCTGTTTGCCGACAACGCGAGCGGCATGCATTGCCACCAGAGCCTCTGGCGCGACGCCGAGAACCTCTTCTATGACAAGAACGGTTGGGCGCAGACGTCCCAGATGTGCCGTTGGTATATAGGCGGCTTGCTCAGCCACGCCCCCGCGCTGATGGCTTTCTGCGCACCGAGCACAAACTCCTATAAGCGACTGGTGCCCGGATACGAGGCGCCTGTCAATCTGGCCATGTCGCAGCGCAACCGATCCGCCGCGGCCAGGATTCCAATGGTTTCGGATTCCCCGAGCGCCAGGCGCGTTGAATTTCGCTGTCCTGACCCGTCGGCCAATGCCTACCTCGCCTTCTCGGCAATGCTGCTCGCCGGCCTGGACGGCATTGAAAACCAGACGGACCCCGGCGACCCGCTCGACAAGAACATCTATGATCTGCCACCGGAGGAAGCCGCCCGCATCCGGCAGGTACCAGGCTCCCTCGAAGAGTCGCTTTGTGCGCTGGAAGCCGACTCAGCGTTCCTGCGAAAAGGTGATGTTTTCACTGAAGACCTGATCAGCACCTGGATTGACTACAAGCGCACGCGCGAGATCGATACATTGAAGGTGCGGCCGCACCCGTGGGAATTCCAACTCTACTTCGACATTTGATCACCGTAGGTGGCGCTGGGACGACGAACGCTGGCGGCCCAGCCGGTGATGGAAGACTGTGCATCCCGCCGGCCGATCGTTAGTCCACGAGGAAACGTTCGCATAGCAGGGCCCAATACGCCGCACCGACAGCAATGTTCCCGTCATTGAAGTCGTAGCCGGGATTGTGGACCGAGCAGCCTCCGACCTTTCCGCCTTCGCCGTTTCCAATCCACAGGTAGCAGCCGGGCACGGCATCCAGCATGAAGGCAAAGTCCTCACTGGCGGCAATGGGCGACGCCTGGCAATTGACGTGGCTCGGGCCCAGTAACTCCAGGGCGACCTGGCTCGCGAACGCCGTTTCAGCCGGCGTATTCACCAGGACTGGGTACCCGCGCTGATAATCGACCTGCGCCGTGACGCCATAGCTCTGCGCCTGCGCCGATACCAGATCCCTGACACGCTGTTCGATCTGCTCTCGCACATCGCGGTCCAGTGCGCGGACACTCAGCCTGAGCACGGCATGCGAGGGAATGATATTGGAGACGGTACCGGCCTGGAACGCGCCCACGGTAATGACCGCCGCTTGCAGCGGATCGACATTGCGCGCCACGATGGTCTGCAAGGCCATCACGATGGAGGCGCCGGCCACGACAGGATCGGCCGCGTGGTGTGGGATCGCTGCATGGCCACCGACGCCTTCCAGCGTAATGGTCACGTTGTCGGCCGAAGCCTGCGCCGCGCCCTCACGCAAGAGCAGACGGCCCGATGCGGTGCCCGGTACATTGTGCATGGCGAAGACGGCATCGCAAGGGTACTTCCTGAACAGTCCGTCCTCCATCATCTTCTTTGCACCGCCCAACCCCTCCTCTGCCGGCTGGAAGATAAGGTTCAGGGTTCCACTGAAACCGCCGCGCCGGGCGAGATACTTTGCTGCGCAAAGTATCATGGTGGTATGCCCATCATGCCCGCAGGCGTGCATTACGCCGGGATGGCAGCTGGCATAGGGGAGCCCTGTGGCCTCTTCTATCGGCAAGGCATCCATGTCGGCGCGGATGCCAAGGCTGCGGTTGCCCGTACCGCGTCGAAGGCGGGCGACGACACCCGTTGTCCCCAGCCCGCGCTCGACCTCATAGCCCCATTCGGCGAGCAGGCTGGCCACGATGTCGCTGGTGCGATGTTCCTCGAAGCCGAGTTCCGGATGCCGGTGCAGGTCACGGCGAACTGCTACGAACTCTTCGGCGCTGTCCCGCAGCGCGGCCAGGATGGGATGCATGGCGTCCTTATTGCGGCTGCAAGCCGATGGCGCGGGCAATGCCGCGGTATTGTTCGATGCTCTGCTGATAGGCCTTCTGACTTTCTGCAAGCGACACCGGCTTGGACGCAGGCAGGTTCGCGGTATCCAGGCTGGCACGCACCGAGGGGTCGGCCAGCGTATGCACAATCGCGTTGTGCACTGCTTGCACAACCGGCTCGGCAGTGTCCTTCTTCACGAAGATCCCGGCCCAGGTTGAATAGTTGAAGCCCCGCAGCGCCTTGCTTTCATTGACGCTGGGCACCGACTTCACTGCATCCACGCGTGTGGGCGACAGGACCGCCAGCATCCTGACCTGGCCGGTGCGCATGCGTTCGATATCAGGCTTGCCAAACGGCGAGATAAAGATATCGACGATTCCGCCAACGAGGTCCTGGATCACGGGCGCGCCGCCCTTGTATGGCACGTGAGTCATCGGCGCTCCGATGGTTTGGGACATATGCGCCCCCAGGAGGTGATAGAGCGAGCCGATGCCGACGCTCGCGTACGTCAGTGGTTTGCCGGCCTTGGCTGCCTGCGCGGCATAGGCGGCCAGTTCGTCGACATCCTTTACCGGCAGATCCCTGCGCACCAGGATGGCAAGATCGACAGCGCCGACCATATGCACCAGCCGGAAATCCTCGCTCCTGAATTTGATTGCGGCATTGGCCAGCGGCGTAGTGATGAGTTCGCCGGGCCCTGCCTGCAATAGCAAATGGCCGTCGGCCGGTGCGTGAAGGACCTTCTGCGCGGCAATTGCTCCACCAGCTCCCCCGAGGTTTTCGACGATGACCGGCTGCCCGAACTGCCGGGCGAGGGGCCCGTTCAGGTTCCGGGCAACAACGTCGGAGAGGCCGCCCGCCGGGAACGGCACCATCAGCGTTACCGGCCGGTCAGGAAAGCCGTGTGCCGGCGCCAGGCCGGCAAAAAGCAGTGCTGCAACCAAGCCGCCGAGCCAACGGCGGCCGACGTTCTTGAATCGGGTCATGGCTGTCTCCTCAATCCGTGTTCTTGTGGAATCGGATCGTAAAGTGCCATCCATCATGCGTCCAATGCATTATCAGTCTAAAATTTATTCAAAAATCTCATTACAAAGTGCGCAATGCATCTCAAGCATCTCAAGCATCTGCTGATGGTGGCGGATATGGCATCCTTCAGCCAGGCGGCGCAACGCCTGCACCTGACCCAGTCCGCGCTGAGCCGGAGCATCCAGACGTTGGAGGATGAACTGGGAGGCCGCCTGATCGACCGGCACGGCAAGCGCAATGTGCTGACCCCATTGGGGGAGCTGATTGCCAACCGGGCCCGGCGCATCGTGTTCGAGGAAGCGGAACTGCATCGCAGCGTCGAACTGTTCCACCACCACCACCTGGGTGCCATCCGCGTCGGCCTGGGCGCCGGGCCGGGCGCAGTGCTGGCGACGCCGTTTCTGCGATTCATGGCCAGGCACCATCCCGGCATACAGGTCAGCGTGTCGCTTGGTACTTCCGATGCGCTGATGATCCAACTGCGTCAGCGATCGCTTGATGCAGTCGTCGTGGAGGTGAGCAGCGTGGCGCCAGCAACGGACCTTCGCCACGAGTTGCTGAACGCGTTGCAGGGTCGCTTTATCTGCCGCACAGGACATCCGCTTGTGCAACAGGCCGCCGGCGGAGACGCTGTGACGTTTGACGATGTCATGCGTTATCCGCTGGCTTCCGCCCCGCTCAGCACGGAAGTCGCGCGCAACCTCGTGAAGCGCTTCGGACCGCGCGCCGATCCGGAGCATTGCCTGAGCCTCAGGTGCGAGAATGTCCGGAGCCTGGTCGAAGCTGTGCTGGATTCCGACGCGATACTGTTCAGCATCGTCGCGGCAGTGCGTGCGGAGATTGCCGCAGGAAAACTATGCGAACTGGACACTACCCCAGCGGTCGATGACGGCCCCCGCTATGCCTTTTTCACCCTGGCGGGGCGAACCGAGGCACCGAGCATGGAAATATTCCGGAAATTCATGGACGAGCATTTGCGTGACTAGCCGCCGCTAGGCGCACCGTCATCTCCTGGCAGGCCGTGCTGACGGTGAAATGCGTCCTGTGGGCCGTCGGTGACCGGCATCACGGCACATCCATGTCATCAACAACTCGCGCTGGCCGACCCCGCTGCGCGCAGATGCTCCAGGAGCGTCCTTGCCTCCGGCAGGAGACCCGCTTCGTCCCTCACGCCCAGCCAGAGAATGCGTGATGCCCAGGCGTCGGACAGGTAGACGGCATGCAGCCCGGCACCCAGCAGTTCGGGCCGGACCGCGCCATCTGGCAGGACGCCGATGCCCAACCCCGCCTCGATCATCCGGCAGATCGCATCGAAGCTGCTGACCTGGATCCTCAGCCGCACGACCTTGTCCAGTGCCGATGCAGCGGCGGTCAGACGCTGCAGCAGCGAGCTGCCCTGGTTGAGGCCGACAAAGTCGTACTCCAGGGTTTCGTCGAAACTCACTTCCGAGCGCCCGGCCAGCGGATGTCCGGCAGGCACCAGGACGACCAGGCGGTCGCGCCGATAGACGGACTTCCTGATGTCATAAGCCGGCACGTTGTCGGCGAACACGCCGATATCGGTTTCACCGGACAGTAGCGCCACCACCACGTCCTGGCTCAGGCGCTCCTCCAGGCTGATCCTGATCAGCGGCTGCGAGACGAGGAAGCTTGCCAGGTCGTGCGGAAGAAACTGGATCACGGCTGACGTATTGGCCCAGACCTTGACGTGTCCGCGCACGCCGGTGGCGAAGTCGCTCATCTCGCCCGCCATCTGGTTGACCTTGTCGAGCACCATGCGCGCATGCTGGACCAGCTCATGGCCAGCGGGCGTCAGCTCAAGCCCACGCCGAACGCGCAGGAACAGTGCGCATCCCACCGTGCGCTCAAGGTCCGCGATCCGTTTGCTCAGGGCCGAGAGCGTCATGTGTGACTTGTTCGCCGCCTGCGTCAGCCCGCCGCACTGGGCCACCAGCTGGAAGACACGCAGGGACTGGAGATCGAAATGCGCAGGATTGATCATCGTATTGCACTGGCGAAGCGCGCTGACCGGGTTGAAAGTCAGGAAAGGCTAGTAAGCCGATCGCGCCTTGTCAAATGGCACGCCCGCCCCCCGGCATCTCAATGCAAGCCTTGATCCGCCTGGGATAGCTGGCAAAGCGGCGGGTTGTGCCGGTCGCGGGGCTCCCTAGCGGCAACACGGGCCACCTTTTCCTGCAAGGAAAGGACGGTTGAGAATCCATCGATTACCAGGCAACGGCTTTTGACCCACTATCTCCAGCACACAGCAGGAGCTATGGAGATGGAAACAAGCAAGTCAAAGCCCCTTGCCGGCGTACGCGTCCTGGAACTGGGGCAACTGATCGCCGGGCCGTTTGCCGCGCGCATGCTGGCGGCGTTCGGCGCGGAAGTCATCAAGGTCGAGCCGCCCGGCACGGGCGATCCGCTGCGCAAGTGGCGGCTGTTGCATGAAGGCACCTCGGTCTGGTGGGAGGCACAGTCCCGCGACAAGCAGTCCGTCACGCTGGACCTGCGCACGGCGCAAGGCCAGGAAGTCGTGCGCAAGCTGGCCGCGCAAAGCGACGTGCTGATCGAGAACTTCCGCCCGGGCACGCTGGAAAACTGGGGCCTGGGTTGGGACAGCCTGCGGGCGGCCAACCCCGGGCTGGTGATGCTGCGCGTGTCCGGCTATGGCCAGACCGGGCCCTATCGCGACCGGCCGGGCTTCGGCGTCATTGGCGAAGCGATGGGCGGCTTGCGCCACCTGAGCGGCGAGCCGGGCCGCACCCCGGTGCGCGTGGGGGTATCGATCGGCGACTCCCTGTCCGCCCTGCACGGTGTGATCGGCATCCTGCTGGCGTTGCGGCACCGGGAGCAGAACGGCGGCCAGGGCCAGGTCGTGGATGTGGCCTTGTACGAGTCGGTGTTCAGCATGATGGAGAGCCTGTTGCCGGAATACTCGGTGTTCGGCACCGTGCGGCAAGCGGCCGGCAGCAGTCTTCCCGGCATCGCGCCCACCAATGCGTACCGCTGTGCCGACGGCAAGTACGTGCTGATCGCCGGCAATGGCGATGGCATCTTCAGGCGGCTGATGGATATGATCGAGCGCCCCGACCTGCGCGACGACCCGGCCCTGGCCCATAACGACGGCCGGGTCAGCCAGGTTGCGATGCTCGACGCCGCCATTGGCGAATGGGCGGCACAGCGCAGCCTCGAAGCGGCCCTCGACGCCCTCAATGGCGCCCGCATCCCCGCGGGCAAGATCTACGACATCGCCGATATCGCCAGCGATCCGCACTACCGCGCGCGCGACATGATCCTGGACGCGCAATTGCCGGACGGCACACCCGTCCAGTTGCCCGGCATCGTACCGAAGCTGAGCGCCACCCCCGGCGCACTGCCCAACCCCGCCCCCGCGCTTGGCCAGCATACCGACGCGGTGCTGGAAGGCCTTGGCATCGGCGCGGCGCAGCGCGAGGCATGGCGCGCGGCAGGGATTATCTGACAAGGAGACCGGCATGACTGCCAGAAAGGTTTACATACATGAAGTCGCCACGCGAGACGGCTTCCAGAACGAGGCCCGCTTTGTCGAGACCGATGACAAGGTCGCCCTGATCGACGCCCTGAGCGCATGCGGCTATGCCAGGATCGAGGTGACTTCCTTCACCTCGCCTAGGGCGATTCCCGCGCTGCGCGACGCAGAAGCGGTGATGCATCGCATCGCGCGGCGCGAGGGTGTGGTCTACACGGTGCTGGTGCCGAATGTGCGCGGCGCCGAGCGCGCGCTTTCCTGCCAGGTGGACGAGGTCAACCTGGTGATGTCGGTCAGCGAAAGCCACAACCGCACCAACCTGCGCATGTCGCGCGAGCAATCGTTTGCCCAGCTTGCCGACGTCATCCGCGTGGTGAGGGAGACGCCGACCGCGATCAACATCTCGCTGTCGACCGCAATGGGTTGCCCGATGGAAGGCGACGTGCCGCTGGAAAACGTGCTGGGCTGGATGCAGCGCTTCGCTGACCTGGGGGCTCACGGCGTGACGCTGTGCGACACCACCGGCATGGCGTTTCCGTCCCAGGTCGCCAGGCTGTGCGAAGCCGCGCGGCGGCAGTTCCCCAGCCTGGCGCTGACCCTGCATTTCCACAATACCCGGGGCCTGGCGCTGGCCAACACGCTCGCCGCGCTGGACCAGGGCATCGACCGCTTCGACGCTTCGCTGGGCGGCCTCGGTGGCTGCCCGTATGCGCCGGGCGCGACCGGCAATGTCTGCACCGAAGAACTCGTCCATATGCTTGAACTGGACGGCTATGACACCGGCGTCGACCTGGCGGCCATCCTCGATGCCGCCGCGCGCTTGCCAGGCCTGATCGGCCATGACGTCCCAAGCCAGCTGCTGAAGGCCGGCCGCCGCCTCGACCTGCATCCGATGCCTGCCGCCGACGCGATCCCCGAACAGCGGGCTTTCCAACCCTGACACCTGCCTGGAAACCATCATGTCCCTGATCGATCATCTTGACCATCTGGTGCTCACCTGTGTTGACCTCGAAGCCACGCGGCACTTCTATACCGAAGTCATGCAGATGCAGCCTGAAACCTTCGGCAACGGTCGCCTGGCTTTCCGCTTCGGCAACCAGAAGATCAATCTCCACCAGCGCGGCGCCGAGTTCGAGCCCAAGGCACACCTGCCCGTTCCCGGCGCACTCGATCTCTGCTTTATCGCTTCGGTCCCGCTCGACGGCGTCATCGCCCATCTTCAGCGATGCCAGTGGCCCATTGTCGAAGGACCTGTGGCGCGCACCGGCGCCACGCAGAAGATCCGCTCGGTCTACGTGCGCGATCCGGACCTGAACCTGATCGAGATATCAGAACTGGTCGACTGAAGATCGGCCAACCCGACAAATCGATGGAGGAGACCCCCATGAAACGCATGACGATCGCCGCGGCCGCCCTGGCAGCCCTGGCTGCGGCCGCCCCGGCCCATAGCGCCAACGCCTACCCCAGCAAGCCGGTCACCCTGGTGGTGCCCAGCGCACCGGCCGGATCCACCGATATCGTGGCCCGCCTGGTTGGCGAACAACTGCAGGCCGCACTTGGCCAACCCGTGGTGGTGGACAACAAGCCCGGTGCCAGCGGCAATATCGGCACCGAAGCCGTGGCGCGGGCCGCGCCGGACGGCTATACGCTGCTGCTCCAGTATTCCGGCTACCACGTCGGCAATCCGGCGCTGTTCCCGCAGATCCGCTGGAAGCCGTCCAACTTCGTCCCGGTGGCGCTGGTCATGCGCGCGCCGCACGTCATCGCCGTCAGCGGCAAGCTGCCCGTGACATCGATAGCCGAACTGGTCGCCTACGGCAAAAGCAATGGCAAAGGCCTGTTCTATGCCTCGTCCGGCAATGGTTCGATCCAGCATATCGCCGGCGAGATGCTGGCGCGGCAGACCAGGGTGCCGATGACGCACGTACCGTACAAGGGCGCCGGGCCCGTGATCACCGACCTGATCAGCGGGCAGGTCGACATGTTCATCACGACCCCGCCCAGCGTGATCGGGCATGTGCAAGCGGGCAAGATCAAGGCGCTTGCCTATGCCGGACCGAAGCGCCATCCCTCCATGCCCAATGTGCCGACCACCGCGGAGGCTGGCCTGCCAGGGTATGAGGTGGAGTCCTGGTTTGCACTGTTTGCGCCGGCGAATACCCCGCCGGCCATCGTCGAGCGCTTGTCCCAGGAGGTGAAGAAGATCGTGGCCAGCGACACGTACAGGAAGAAGATCGAGGAACAAGGCGCCTTCGCTGCCTACATGGGGCCGCAGGAGCTGGGCAAGTTCATCGATCAGGAACTGGCATCCTGGTCGCGTGTGGTCAAGGCATCGAATATTCGCGCGGACTAAGTATCGTCGATGCGTGGAAGGTCTCCCCAGGTGGGGAGACTTTTTTGCTATACGCCCGGGCGGTTTTCCTGGCGGCTGGCCGCGAGGTAAAGGCGGGCAAGCTGGCACGCAGCATCCTCAAGCAATGCCGCCGCATGCTCCATCGCAAAGCGGATCGATACCGGCCCCTGCTGGATCGAGATGCACCCGTCGAAGGCGTCGGCCAGCCCGGCATCGGGCTCGACGGCCCCCGAGAGCAGCGTCACCGGCACACCCGCCTGGCGCGCCATGCGCGCGATCATGGCAGGACCTTTTCCCATCATGGTCTGCGCATCGGACCGTCCCTCGCCGGTAATGACCCAGTCGAAGGCGCCGAATCCGGCATCGAGGCCGGCAGCTCCCAGCACAAAGTCCGCGCCGGGAACGATCTCGGCGCCGAGCAGGCGCAACGAAAAGCCGATGCCGCCGGCAGCGCCGCTGCCTTGCGCATCGGCAACATCCTGCCCGACGACGGCCGCACATCGCTTTGCAAACCGCTCCAGCCGGGCATCCGCAGCGGCCAGGTCTTGCACGCCCTTCTGCGGGCCGAAGACAAAGGTCGCACCGTTTGGCCCGCAGAGCGGATTGTTGACGTCGGACAGGCCCAGCAGCCGGACTCGGCCAAGCTGCGCAGGCTGCAGATACGTTGCGGCGCAGATCGCGTCCAGCGTATCCAGGGTTGGCCACAATGCGTTGCCCTGCGCATCGGTAAAGCAAAAACCGGTTTCCGCCAGCAGGCCGGCCCCTGCGTCATTGGTGGAAGATCCGCCCAGTCCGATCACGATGGTATCGACACCCTGCTCAGCGATCGCGCGGATGACATGACCGATTCCCCTGGTCGTGCGTTGCCCCGGCGCCACCAGGGCGTGCGGAAGGCCGACAATCTCAGCCACCTCGACGATCGCGAGCTCGCCAAACTCCTGCGTCCGGCCGCGGAAGTACCGCACCGGCTTTGGCACGCCATTGGCATCGGTGGCAACCACCTCCTGCCACACGCCCACAAGCGAGGCCGCCAGGACTTCGGCGGTCCCTTCGCCGCCATCGGCAATCGGTGCCACGGTGACATCCGCACCAGGCACCGCGCGCCGGATGCCGGCGCGGATGCAATCCGCCACCTCAGTCGCGCAGAGGCTGCCTTTGAACGAGTCAGGCGCAACCAGCACCTTGAGTCCTGCTGATTTCATTTTGGGCTCCATCCATCGTTGGCGGGGCACCTCATCCGCCCACCACGTTCCTGGGCGCTCCTTGCGCGAAGGCACAGATATTGTCGATAAGCTGGTCGGCCAGGCCTTGCACGGCCTCGTCGCTGGCCCATGCAACGTGCGGGGTCAGGATGAAGTTCGGCGCATCCTTCAACTGATGGAACGGGTGTTCCGCGCCGGGCGGCTCCTGCGTCGCAACGTCAAAGCCGGCCCCGGCCACCATTCCGGATTGCAGCGCTTCCACCAGCGCCGCTTCATTGACCAGCCCGCCTCGGGCGGTGTTGATCAGCAACGGACGCCGTTCCATCTTCGAGAACTCAGCGGCGTCGATCAGGTTGCGTGTCTGCGCCACCAGCGGGCAATGCAAGGTGATGATGTCGCTACGACGCAGCACCTCGTCGAAAGGCGTGTAGAGCGGGCCCATGCCCTCGCGTCCCTTGTGGGCCGCAAACAGCGGTCGCATGCCCAGCGCACTCGCCATCCTGGCCACCGATTGGCCGAGCACGCCGTCGCCGATGATGCCAAGCACCGACCCGTGCAAGTCCTTGATCGTGTAGTCAAAGAAGCAGAAGGATCCGGATTCCTGCCAGCGGCCGCGCCGGACCGCATCGTGGTAGGCGGCCAGGCTTCGCCGCAGCGCGAAGATCAGGGCAAAGGTATGTTCCGGCACCGTATGGACGGCATAGTTGCGGATGTTGGAGACGACGATGCCGCGGGCGGCACAGGCTTGCAGGTCGACGACATCGGTGCCGGTTGCCGCGATGGCGATGAGCTTCAGGTTCGGTGCCTGCTCAAGCTGCCGGGCATCCAGCTTCACCTTGTTGATGATGACCACGTCCGCGGCGGCAATGCGCGCGGCGACGTCCTCGTCAGCCGTTTCCCCGTAGAGTTCAAGCTCATGCGGGAACGGCAGCGCTCGCAGCGTGGTCTGCGGCGAGATGGTGGAACGGTCCAGGAATACGATCTTCATTGCATGGCTTCCAGGTTTGCGGGTCGGCCGCAGCGTGCCGATGTGAGGCACGGCTCATCGCACTGGCGCGTAAGGACGGGCTGCGGTCGAAGGGCGGCAGGCATCTGCCGCGCTATTGCGCCACAGACATGATGAGGGGAAGGCAGGCCGGGCTGGAATCGCGGCTTTCTCCACCGTCCTTTCTCAAATGGAAAGGGACAGGCAGCATCGGCCCTGCATGGCGCGGAACATTTCGGCCCGGGCTGACACGAACTACGAGAGGGCCGCGGAAATGTCGTAGCAGCGCGACGGCATCACATTTCCTGGCCATTCGCGGTAGCTATCCTGGCAGGGGGACCGAAATGAACACCACTGCAAAACTCATTCCCTCAACAGAGCTGGCGCAACAAAACCCCGTCCGGTTTCCCAATGAAAGCGCGGAGTACCGCAAGGCGCGCAATGCGTTGCTTGCGGAGGAGATCGAGCTGCGGCGCCACATCGAGCGCGTGGCCGAACAGCGCCGCGGCCTGCCCGCGGGCGGCGAGGTCGCAAAGCGCTATACCTTCCAGGGAGAACGCGGTCCGGTCACGCTGGCCGAACTGTTCGGCGACAAGGACACCCTGGTCATCTACAGCTATATGTTCGGACCGCAGCGGGAACAGCCTTGCCCCATGTGCACATCGGTGATGGCGTCGTGGGATCACAAGGTTCCGGACATCGAGCAGCGCGTGGCGCTGGCGATGATCGCCCGCTCACCCATCGATCGCCTTGTCGCCGCCAAGAAGGCACGAGGCTGGACCAAGCTGAAGGTCTATGCGGACGTGGATGGCGATTTCACCCGCGACTATGTCAGCGCCGAGGATGCCGACGTCCCCGCCTACTCGGTCTTTACGCGCCGGGACGGCAAGATCCGCCATTTCTGGAGCAGCGAGATGTACGCCCTCTCGGCCGACCCGGGTCAGGACCCGCGCGGCGCGCCGGACCTGGATCCGCTGTGGACCCTGCTGGACACCACGCCGGAAGGCCGGGGGGCGGACTGGTATCCGAAGCTGGGATACCCGGAAGGGAAATAATCGTCCCTCGATGGAAGGGTCAGGCTTCGGGTTGGTGGCAAACCACTTCGATGTTGTGCCCGTCCGGACCAATGACGAACGCTGCGTAGTAGTTGGCGTGGTAGTGCGGGCGCAGACCAGGCGCACCATTGTCTTTGGCACCCGCCTCCAGGGCCGCGCGATGGAAAGCTTCGACTTGCTGGCGATTCTCGGCCGTGAACGCCAGGTGTAGATGCGCCGGCTTCTCCTCGGTCTGGAACAAGCACAATGAAGCCTTCCCCTTTGGGCAAAGCTCGACACCATACGTTGGCGGCCCCTCCGAGGCAACAGCTACGCCGAGCGGTTCGAGTGCCTTGAGGAAGAACGCCTTGCTCGCTGCATAGTCGCTGACTCCGAATTTGACGTGGTCAAGCATGAGTTCTCCTGAAGTATGTAGGCCTGCGCGCGGCCCGACGTTTGCGAGAGACTGCTCTTCCTCAAGGTCCGCGCCGCCACCCCGGAGTTTGGCGTTGAACCAAAAATAATGCCAGCCATCCCGGATGGCCGGCACCAAGCTCACAGCAGTTGGAGACTGAGACCCCGCCGCGCGCCGCCGCCGCCGGACAGCGCGCCCTCGGGGCAAGCCTCAATCTGCATGACCTCGACGACTTCGCCTTCGTCCACCCGGACTCGTCCGTTCGGGGTATGCGAAGCCCACATGCACGGCTCTAGTGTGTCCCTTCCCAATGACTTTCATGAAGGAGGGGCCAATGGCCAAAGCGGAGAATCTCGTGACGTCGATCCAGGTGGAGATCGACGCGCCGGTAGCGCTGGTGTGGGAAGTGCTGACCGACTTTGCGCGCTACGCGGAATGGAATACGTTCTGCCCGGGGCTGGAGACCACCGGTCGTCTCGGCGACATGGTGTACATGCAGGTGCGTATCCCGGGCACCGACCAGGTCATCCCGGTCAACGAGTACCTGGTTGCGTGGGAGCCGGAGCGCCTGCTCTCGTGGGAGCAGCGCCCCACCGACGAGAACAAGGATGCCGCCCGGCGCGACCAGTACCTGGAAGCCGCCGGACCCGGGCGCACCCGCTACTTCACCACTGACCTGTTCCTCGGGCTGAACGCGGAGACCATCATGCGCGAGCACGGTGCCTGGGTGAAGCAGGGCTTCGACCAGGTGGCACGGGACGTCAAGGCGCGCGCGGAAGCGCTGAATGCGCAACGGCAGGCTGGCCGGCGCTGACAGGCAGATGCTGGTCGATCGGCCTGCATCTGCAGGCCGATCGACCGGTCATTGCGGAGGTCTCTGGCTCAGCACCACCAACGCCGCGGTGCCGCGGCTGCGCACGCAGGCGTCGTTGCAGTGGTCCTGCGCCGCGTCGGCGGAGGCCACGCTGACAGCGGGCATCTCGCCCTGGCTGCCATGCGCGGTGGCAAGGTCGCCGCCCACGGCAATCGCCCAGGCCGCGCCCATCGCGGCGCCGGCACCGGCCAGGCCCGCCGCCCAACGAAATCCGAGCCGCTTCATCGCTGTCTCCTTCGCACCCTTGCTGGGTTCCCATACTTTTGAAAGCATCGTAGTCAGCGCCGGCCCGAAACTCTTCGTCCGAGCAGACTAGGGGGTATCCCGCAGCAGCGCCGGATCGAAAGTGGCGTCGGGTCGACAGGAAGGGATAGCGGACAGGGACGGATGCGGCGGCACATCAGGTCCTTGATACAGCCGGGCCAGCGCTGCGGCACAGCCGGACAGCCCGGACGGGGCCAGGTGCATGGCGTGCGCGCTCAGCAGGCCCCACAGGTGCGCCACCAGCAGGCTGGCCAGGCCGGGGGCCGGCAGCAGGCCAGCGAATGTTGCGCGCAGCGTCTCGACGCCCGTCAGCACGCGGGCGCGCAGCGGGCAAAGCTCGCAGTCGTCGCCGCACTTGTGCTGCAGCAGCGCCGCCAGCAGGCTGACGTGGCGCGCCAGGTCATCGCCATGGAGCAAGGCGGCCAGCGCTTGCTCCAGCGTGCCTGGCCCGCCGCCGGCGCGGCCCTGCGCCAGCGGCGCGAGGCGGGCGGTGAAGTCGGCTTCGGCGCACGACAGCAGCGCGCCCAGCAACTCGGTGCGGGAATGGAAATGCCCATAGACGGCCCCGCGCGTCATGCCGATGGCGCGAGCCACGTCGTCCACGGTGACGCAATGCAGGCCGCGGTGCCGGATCAGCTGCAGCGCGCTGGCCAGGATGCGCGCCCGCGTGACGGCGGCATCCTCGCGGGTGTGGCGGGCCATGGGCGCGGCCGGCCTACAGGAAATGCACGTCGTCCGGCCCCCAGTGGGCGCGCATGCTGCGGATGCGGCCATCCGCGCCGAACGTCATGATGTCGGTCACGTCGATGCGGGCCGGCCGCCCTTCCAGGCGGGCGCGCACGGCAAAGGTCAGCGCGGCGGAGTCGCCGTGCGAGCCGCGCGGCGGCACCACCACCTCCAGGCGCGCGCCCAGCGCGGTGGTGTGCTGGTAGAAGGCCAGGATGGCCGGCTTACCGGCGATCGGCTGCGCGCCGACCGGGTCTTCGACGGTGGCATCGTCGGCGTAGAGCGCGGCAACGCCCTGCGCGTCACCGGCATTGAAGCGATCGACATAGGCGAGCAGCGTGGCTTTCATCGCGGCGCTATCGGGCATGGAGTTCTCCTTGTGGTTCTAGCGTGCGGTGTAGCCGCCGTCGATCACCAGCTCGGCGCCGGTGACATAGCGCCCGGCGTCGGACACGAGGTACAGGATGCCCGCGGCGATGTCGCGCGGCTGGCCCACCTTGCCCGCGGGAGTCTGCCCGCCCAGGTAGTCAAACAGCGCCTCGCTCTGCCCCGAGGCCTGGGCCACGTGTTCGAGCATCGGCGTGCGGATATAGCCGGGATGGATGGAGTTGGCGCGAATTCCTTTGCCGGCGTAGAGCATGGCATCGGTCTTGGCCATCATCCGCACCGCGGCCTTGGACGCGTGATAAGGCGGCACGTCCGGCCCACCGGCGATGCCGTACATCGACGACACGTTGACAATGGCGCCGCCGCCGGTGCGCTCCATGTGCCCGATGGCGTGCTTGGTGCACAGGAAGGTGCCGGTCACGTTCACTGCCATGACCTGCTGCCATTGCTCCAGCGCCAGCTCATGGGTCGGCGCATTGGGCCCTTCGATGCCGGCGTTGTTCACCAGGATGCCAAGGCCGCCAAAGCACGCCGCGATCTCCGCGAACACGCGCGCCACGTCGCTTTCGCTGGTGACGTCGAGCTTCCAGAACGCGGCCTCGCCGCCCTCGGCGCAGATGGCTTCCGCGGTCGCCTTGCCGTCGGCTTCTAGTACGTCAAGCACCGCGACCTTCGCGCCGGCAGCTGCCAGCACGCGGGCGGTTTCCGCGCCGATGCCGCGCGCGGCACCGGTGATGGCTGCAACCTCGCCACGCAGGTCGAACAGGCTATACGGGTATTCCATGATGTCTCCTGGGTCTTGTTGTGTGGGCGTGCGAGCCAATTATGCCGCGCCGCCCTGGGCGGTATCCGCCAGGAAGCCGAGACATTCACGGTTGAAATAGGCGGCGTGCTCAACCATCACCCAGTGGCCGCAGCGGTTGATCATGACGAAGCGCGCGTCGGCGCAGCCGGCCAGGAATTTGGTGGCGCCCGAGGCAGGATTGAAATGATCCTCCGTGCCCCAGAAGCCAAGCACCGGGCACCGGATCTCGCCCAGCCGCGCGGTCAGGTTGGGCACCTTCATGGTGGCCAGCACCTCGCGCGGCTGCTCGCTGCACACCGCCATGCGCTCGTCGACCAGCGCGTCGGTGACCAGGCTGGCGTCATGCACCAGCAGTTGCAGCAGCTGCCGCATGGTGTCCGGGTTCATGTGGCCGCCGGTAAACAGCGACACCATGCGCTGGATTCCCTCCATCTGGAAATAGGTCTCCCGCTCTTCCACGCCGCCGGGCGCCATCATCACCAGGCGGCTGACATGCTCCGGGAAGTCCAGCGCGTACTGCAGCGCGATGGCCCCGCCAAGCGAATTGCCCACCAGCACGCAGCGCGGCAGCCCCAGTGCCAGCAACTGCTCACGCAGCGCGGCGACGAAGAAGTCCAGGGTGTACTCGACATCGTCTGGCTTGGACGACAGGCCATACCCGGGCAGGTCCACCACCACGGTGCGAAAGCCCGCCTCGGCGAAGGCCGGCGCGTTGTGGCGGAAGTTGCTGTGCCCGCTCGCGCCCGGCCCGCTGCCGTGGATAAAGACCAGCGGCTCGCCGCTGCCGGAGTCCAGGCAGTGCAGGCGCAGGCCCGTTGACGTGGTGGTGAAGCGCCCGACCGGCAGGTTCGGGTGTGGGGACAAAGGCGTGTGCTGTGACGTAGCGGACATGAGGGCGTCTCCCGTGGTTTGCCCAGCATATTGCGCAGCGCCGCCAGCGCGGGCATCGTTCATTCGGACTACGAGCCGGACTGCCACTTCTCCTACGATGGGTGCTCCATGCATCAAGGGGGACCCATGACAGGATTCAACTACACCGGCCAGACTGTGCTGGTCACGGGCGGCATGCGCGGCATCGGCCGCGCCATCGGCGAGGCCTTCCTGCGCGCCGGCGCGCAGGTCTTCGTATGCGGCCGCACCGCGCCCGCTGACGACAGCGAACTGCCGGCCGCGGATGGCCGCAGCGCCCGCTTCATCCCGGCGGACATCCGCGACATCGAACAGGCCGATGCCATGCTGGCGCAGATCGCGCAGGCCAGCCCCACGCTCGACGTGGTCATCCACAACGCCGGCGGCTCGCCGTTCGCGCTGGTCGCGGAGGCCTCGCCACGGCTGCTGGAATCGGTGATCCGGCTCAACCTGGTGGCGCCGCTGCAGCTCGCGCAGCGCGCCAATGCACGCATGCAGCAACAGGCCGGCGGCGGCACGCAGCTGTTCGTGGGCAGCGTCAGCGCGCTGCGTCCTTCGCCCGGCACGGCGGCCTACGGCGCCGCCAAGGCCGGCATCCTCAATGCGGTGCGCACGCTCGCGGTGGAATGGGCGCCCAAGGTGCGCGTTGCCGCGGTCAGCCCGGGCATGGTGCTGACCGACACCTCGCAGCAGCAGCACTACGGCGACCCCGAGGCGTTGCGCACCATGGCCGCGACGGTGCCGCTGGGCCGGCTCGCGCACCCGGACGACATCGCCGGCGCGTGCCTGTTCCTGGCATCGCCTCAGGCGTCGTACGTGTCGGGCGCCAACCTTGTGATCGACGGTGGCGGCGAGCGCCCGGCCTTCCTCGACGCGGCTTCGCTCAATCGCAGCTGAGCGGCTACCGCCCGTAGGGAAACCGCCTAGTCCGTTCTGCCGATTTGTGCATGGCCGCCCCTCTCTACGCTTGCGACCAGGCGAGCGCCATTCGAAGTGCCAGGCAATGAACCAACACCGACACCACGGGGAGACCACCATGCACCATCCACCATCCGGCCCACTGAAACGCCGCAACCGGCTGCGGCCAATCGCTGCCGCGGCGGCACTGGCCGCGCTGCTTGCAACGCCGGCCAGGGCGGGCGAAACCATCGATCTTGGCCATGACACCACGCTCGACTACAGCGTCACCGCCTCCTACGGGGCGGCGGTGCGCACCGGCCACCAGAGCAACACGCTGCTGAGCCCGGCCAATATCAACGGCGACGACGGCAACCGCAACTTCAAGCGCGGCGACATGATCGCCAACCGCGTCTCGCTGCTGGGCGAAGCGCATGTCAAGCACGATGCCTTCGGGGCACTGGTGCGCGGCAGCGTGTTCCAGGACTGGGCCTATAGCGGCACCAACTCGAACAATGCGCCGTTCACGGTCAACCACAGCGGCCCGTTCAACCAGTTCACCGGTTCCGCGCAGGACTATCACGAGCACCGCGCGCAACTGCTCGATGCCTATGTCTATGGCGCGACGCCGATCGGCGACACGCAGCTGAGCTTCAAGCTGGGCAACCAGGTGGTCGCCTGGGGCGAGAGCCTGTTCTTCGCCAATATCGCCGGCGCGCAAGGGCCTGCCGATGCGACCAAGGCCTTCGTGCCGGGGGCCGAGGTCAAGGACATCCTGCTGCCGGTGCCACAGGCTTCGCTGCAGCTGCAGGTCACGCCGGCATTCAGCGTGATGGGCTATTACCAGTTCACCTACAAGCCGAACCAGATCTTCGCGCCGGGCAGCTATTTCAGCACCTCCGACGTGGTCGGCCCGGGCGCGGAGTTCATTATCGGACCCGGCTTCAATATCCCGCGCGGCCCGGATATCCGCCCCTCCGACTGGGGGCAATGGGGCGTGGGCGCGCGCTTCCGCGTATTTGAAAGCACCGAGATCGGGCTCTACCAGCTGCGCTATCACGACAAGAACCCGAGCGTGGTCACCTCGCTCTTCCCCACGCTGCAGTACCAGCAGAAGTTCTACGGCGGCATCAACCTGACCGGCGCCAGCTTCTCCACGCAGGTGCTGGGCGCCAACGTTGCCGGTGAAGTCAGCTACAAGGACGGCGTGCCGATGCTGGTAGACGTGGCCGGCTCGCCCACCGCGACACGCGGCCGGGCACTGCAGGGCCAGCTCTCTGCCATCTACTCGGTGGGCCCGACCTTCCTGGCCGACTCGCAGACGCTGCTGGGCGAAGTCGCCTACCTGCACGTGCTGGGCGTGGACCCGGTGATGGGCTTCGGCAAGCTGTCGAACACCCGCAACTCGGCGGCGTTCCAGGTGGGCTGGTCGCTGACCTACAACAATGTGTTCGATGGCTGGGACATGTCAGTGCCACTCACCTACGCTCAGCAGTTCAGCGGCCAGTCTGCGGTGGCCGGCGCCTTCGGCACGCTGATGGGCTATGGCGACAAGCGCGCCAGCGTCGGGCTGACCTTCAAGTACCTGAACAACCTGGAGCTCAACCTGACCTACGCCGCGTTCATCGGCGGGGCCAACATCGCCAACCGTCCGCTGGCTGACCGCGACTACGTAGCCTTCAACGCCAAGTATTCGTTCTGACCTTTGTCCTGACCCGAACTGCCGCGGCGCGCTGCCGCCGCGGCAGCGCGGCCCGACCTCCCCTGCCATGAACGCCGACCTGATCACCACGCTCAGCAATGAACTCCACCATGCGCTGGTCACGCGCTCGCCGGTGCCGCCGCTCAGCGGCCGCGGACTGGGGCTCGACGTCCACGCTGCCTATCGCATCCAGCAAGGCTTTATCGCCCACCGGCTAGCGGCCGGCGACTGCATCACCGGCAAGAAGATCGGCGTGACCAGCGAGGCCGTCCAGCAGATGCTGGACGTGCACCAGCCGGACTTCGGCATCCTGCTGCAGAGCATGCAGTACGCAGCCGGGCAGCCCATCCCCACCGATACCCTGATCCAGCCGCGCGCCGAGGGCGAGATTGCCTTCTTCCTGCGGCGCGACCTGCGCGGCCCGGGCGTGACGCGCGACGATGTGCTCGACGCCACCGAAGCGGTGGCAGCCTGCTTCGAGATCGTGGATTCGCGCATCCGGGACTGGCGCATCCGCATCGAGGACACCGTCGCCGACAACGCCTCTTGCGGCGTCTATGTGCTCGGCGAGGAACGCGTCTGCCCGCACGCGCTGGACCTGGGCGCATGCGCGATGACCCTCGAGAAGAACGGCGAGTGCGTGGCCACCGGACTTGGCAGCGCCGCGCTGGGGCATCCCGCCGACGCGGTGGCGTGGCTGGCCAACACCTTGGGCAGCTTCGGCATTCCCCTGCTGGCCGGCGAGACCATCCTGTCGGGTTCGCTGGCGGCGCTGATTCCGGTGCAGGCGGGCGACCGGCTGTCCATGCATATCACCGGCATCGGCGGCTGCAGCGCCATGTTCTGCTGACTTCCTGACTTTCCTGACTTCCTGACTCTGCCAAGCGAGACCCCATGAACAAGATCCGATGTGCCCTGATCGGGCCCGGCAATATCGGCACCGACCTGCTCTACAAGCTGCGCCGCAGCGACATCCTGGAACCGGTCTGGATGGTCGGCGTGGAGCCGTCCTCCGAAGGCCTGGCGCGCGCGCGCGAGCTGGGGCTGAAGACCACCAGCGACGGCATCGACGGCCTGCTGCCGCACCTGGAGGCCGACGATATCCGCATCGCCTTCGATGCCACCTCCGCCTACGTCCATGCCGAGCACTCGGCCAAGCTGACCGCGCGCGGCGTGCGCGTGATCGATCTGACGCCGGCGGCGATCGGGCCGTTCTGCGTGCCGCCGGTCAACCTGGACGCCCATATCGGCAGCAACGAGATGAACGTCAATATGGTCACGTGCGGCGGGCAGGCCACCATCCCCATGGTGTACGCGGTATCGCGCGTGCAGCCGGTGGCCTATGGCGAGATCGTGGCAACGGTGTCGTCGCGCTCGGTCGGGCCCGGCACGCGCCGCAATATCGACGAGTTCACGCGCACCACGGCGGGCGCGATCGAAGCCGTCGGCGGCGCGCGCCAGGGCAAGGCCATCATCGTGATCAACCCGGCCGAGCCGCCGCTGATCATGCGCGACACCATCCACTGCCTGACCGACGATGCGCCCGACGTTGCCGCGATTACCGCCTCGGTGCACGACATGATTGCCGAAGTGCGCAAGTACGTGCCCGGCTACACGCTGAAGAACGGCCCGGTGTTCGACGGCAAGCGCGTCTCGATCTTCCTGGAGGTCGAGGGCCTGGGCGACTATCTGCCCAAGTATGCCGGCAACCTGGACATCATGACCGCCTCGGCCGCCCGCACCGCCGAGTGCATCGCCGCCGCCATGCGCGCCGGCAGCGCGCAAGAAACCGCCAACGCCTGAGGAGCCAGCCATGGTCCAACGCATCACCCTGCACGACATGACCCTGCGCGACGGCATGCACCCGAAGCGCCACCAGATCTCGCTGGAACAGATGAAAGGCATCGCCCGCGGGCTGGACGCCGCCGGCGTGCCGCTGATCGAGGTCACCCACGGCGATGGCCTGGGCGGCGCCTCGGTCAACTACGGCTTCCCCGCGCACAGCGATGAGGAATACCTGCGCGCGGTGCTGGGCGAACTGAAGCAGGCGCGCGTCTCCGCGCTGCTCCTGCCCGGCATCGGCACCGTCGACCACCTGCGCATGGCGCATGAGATCGGCGTGCATACCATCCGCGTCGCCACCCACTGCACCGAAGCCGATGTCTCGGAGCAGCATATCGGCATGGCGCGCAAGCTGGGCATGGATACCGTGGGCTTTCTGATGATGGCGCACATGGCACCGGTGCAGACATTGGTGCAGCAGGCGCTGCTGATGGAAAGCTATGGTGCCAACTGCCTGTATATCACCGACTCGGCCGGGCACATGCTGCCGCACGATGTAACCGAGAAGCTGGGCGCCGTGCGGCAGGCGCTGCGCCCCGAGACCGAGCTGGGCTTCCACGGCCACCACAACCTTGCCATGGGCGTGGCCAATTCGCTCGCCGCGATTGCCTGCGGCGCCAGCCGCATCGACGCCGCCGCCGCGGGACTGGGCGCCGGTGCCGGCAATACGCCGATGGAAGTGCTGGTGGCCGTGTGCGAGCGCACGGGCATCGAGACCGGCGTCGACGTATACCGCATCGCCGACGTGGCCGAGGACCTGGTGGTGCCGATCATGGACCACCCCATCCGCATCGACCGCGACGCGCTCACGCTGGGCTATGCCGGCGTGTATTCGTCCTTCCTGCTGTTCGCCAAGCGCGCCGAGGCCAAGTACCGCATTCCCGCGCGCGAGATCCTGGTCGAGCTCGGCCGGCAGCGGCTGGTGGGCGGGCAGGAGGACATGATCGAGGATACGGCGATCACGCTGGCGCGCAAACGGGGCCTGCTGGTGCCGTGACGGTGCCGCCCCGGCTTCCATCAAGCCTGGCGGCGCCGCTGCGCGGCCGGGCACTGCTTGCACCACGCATAAGAATAAGGAGACAGGTTCCCATGCTTCGACTTCGCGCCTGCCTGCGGCTCGCTTCCCTCGGTATCGCGGCCGCCGCACTGGCCGCCGCGGCCAGCCCCGCCCAGGCACTCAATGTGCTGCTGACCAATGACGACGGCTGCGCCGCGCCTGGCATCAGCGCGGTCCGCAAGGCCCTGCAGGACGCCGGCCACCGCGTCATCACGGTAGGCCCGGCCAGCAACCAGAGCGGCTCGGGCGCTGCCTATGCCGTGCCCGACGGGCGCACCCGGCTGGTGGTCGATCCGCTCGCCGGCAGCGCCGACACGTTCTGCGTGCACCGGGTCAAGACCACCTTTGTCGCGGGCAGCGCGCTCAATGCCACCAACCCGGACTACCTGGGCAGCGGCTCGCCGGTGGACGCCACCGCCATGGGCCTGAAGATCGTCGGACCGGAAAGCAGCTTCGTGCCGGACCTGGTCGTCTCCGGGGCCAATTTCGGCGAGAACCTGTCGGACTCCATCCCGCACTCGGGCACGGTGATGAACGTGCTGTTCGCCGCGCGCCGCGGTGTGCCCGGCATTGCGCTGAGCGTCGGCGTGGACTTTGCCGAAGCACGCACCGGCTTCGGCAGCACCGTGGCTGCGTTCCCCAAGGCCGGGGCCTTCCTGGCCCGCGTAATTGCCAGCCTGGAAGCCACGCGCACTGCCGGCCAGCCATTGCTGCCGGTGGCCCACCCGCTGAGCATCAACTACCCGATCGTCGCCGGCGGAACCCCTGCCGGCGTGCGCCTGACCACGCCTGGCACGGTGGATTCCTTTACCACCGCCTACAAGCGCAATGCCGACAACACGGTATCGATCGACGTGGGCGCGCCGGAGACCGAACTGGCAGCGCTGGCGCGGATTGCCGAGACGCCGGCCTTCCTGGCCAAGTTCATCACGATCTCGCCGCTTGACGTTGACTTCCGCCCGACGCCGCTGGCGCGCGGCCTGTTCAACCGCTCGCGCCGCGAGCTGGCCACCCTGGCACCTTAGGCGGAGCAACCATGGGCAAGGACCTTCGATCCTGGCGCCACCTCGTGCTCGCATGCGGGGTCGCGGCTGTCGCAGCATGCGGGGATGACCATGTGCCGGAAGTGAGCGGCACGGCTGCGGTCGGGGCCGCGCTGGCAGGCGCTACCGTGCAGTTGCGTGATGCGCAAGGACAAGTACGCAACGCAAGCACCGATGCAAAGGGCGCATTCCGCCTGGCCCGGGTGCCGGGCGGGGCGCTGATGGTGCGCTGCGAGGGCGGACTCGCGCAGGGCGAGCCGAACCCCCTGCGGCTGCATGGCCTGGTGCTGGGCGGGCGCACCGTGAACTGCTCGCCGCTGACCGAACTGGCGTTGTGGAAGCTGCTGGGCGGGCCGCCGGGCCAGGCATTCGACAGTTTCGGACAGGGGCGCGCCAGGGACCTGTCTGCCGACGCCATGGCCGAAGCGGAGTCCTCCGTGCTGGCGGCGCTGGCAACAGGAGCCGGGGTCGATATCGACCCCGCTGCCGTACCTCGGCGCTGGCATGACACGCCGCTCGAGGCCGGCAATGCCAGCGATCCCCATGATGCCGCGCTGGATGCGCTGCGCGACGCGATTGCCGACCAGGCTTCCATGGACTTCATGGGCGAGATGGTGGCGCGCGGCGTGTGCGTGGCCGACGGAACCTGCGGGTGAGGCGGTTGCCGCTGCGCCGCCAACAGGTAGCCTGAAGCGGCCGGTTTGCCAACCGCAAACGCCGCCCCCTTGCCAGGGGCGGCGTTTCTGCTTTTCTATATCACCCCTGAATCTTTTTTTAGACCCGGTGGAAATGTGGCTCGCGCGGTGCTTTCTAGGTCTACACTGCCCCGCACAGGCTTGAACATTGCTCCGAGTTGCAGTGCAGGTGGCGATCAGGGTATCTGCCGGGCGGAGCCGGGACATGGCTCGAAATTCCCGGTAAATCCGTGCGCAGCGCAGCCACCACGCCCTCGCCGGCGCGGCACCTGTAACCGGACGCATGCTAAGAACCCGCATCCTGCATATGATCCGCCCCGCTCCGCTCCTGGTCGCCGTCACGGCGCACTGCCTTCCGCCTCGTGGCTGGCGGCACGGCGCAACGGGCGCTGACATGCGGCGCACGCTGACGGGCCTGACCCGATGGCTGCTCGCCGGTGCGCTGGCCTGTGCCTCGCTGGCCGCCCCGGCTGCCAGCGCCCCGGTCTGCAAGTGGGCGGACTGGGATGCCTTCAGGCAAACCCTGCTGAGCGCCGACGGCCGCGTGATCGACGCCAGTACCGAGAACCAGGCCACGGTGTCTGAAGGCCAGGCCTACGGCCTGTTATTTGCCCTCGCCGCCAATGACCGCGCCAGCTTCGACAAGCTGCTTGCGTGGACCGAGAACAACCTCGCTCAGGGGGACCTGATCGCGCACCTGCCGGCCTGGATCTGGGGACGGCTGCCGCCGGAGCAGGCCAGGTCTGCCGGCAAGGCCGCGGACAGCTGGGGCGTGATCGATGCCAACCCGGCCTCGGACGCCGACCTGTGGCTCGCCTACACCCTGCTGGAGGCCGGCCGGCTCTGGCAGGAGCGGCGCTTCACCGCGCTCGGCACGCTGATGGCCCGGCGCATCCTGCGCGAGGAAACGGCGGTGCTGCCAGGCCTGGGCCGCACCGTGTTGCCCGGAACGCAGGGATTCAAGCTGAGCGAGCGCCGCTGGCGCCTCAACCCAAGCTACGTGCCGATGCAGGTCATGCGCCGGCTGGCCACGTTGCTGCCCGATGAACCGGCCTGGCAGCAACTGGTGGCCAGTTCGGCCAGGCTGATGCTGGACACCGCACCGCGCGGCTTCTCGCCGGACTGGGTGGAATACGAGACCGGGCGGGGCTTCCTGCCCGATGCGCAAACGCAAGCCGAAAGCGCCTACAACGCGATCCGCGTCTACCTGTGGGCCGGCATGCTGGCCAGCGACGCGCCCCAGCGCGCCGCTCTGCTGCGCGCCTTCACGCCGCTGGCGGACTACGTGGCGGCCAAGGGCTTCCCGCCCGAACGCGTGGATACGCAGACCGGCCAGCCCGGCTACTACACGCAGGTGCTGACGCTGTTCGGCCTGGGCTACCTCGACGGCCAGTTCCGCTTCGCGCGCGACGGCGCGCTCGTCCCCGCATGGGAGACCGGATGCCCCGCGCGCTGACAGGCGCTAGCGAAGAAGGCGCACGAAGGCTGAGGCTGGCATGGCTGTCAAGATAGCCTGCGAGGCGCCGTAATCGCTAGAATGCGAGTTAATGCGCAGCGGTGCGCGTTGGTCTGATTCCGGAGCCGGCATGGAACCCCTCTCTTTTGAATTCGTCACCGTTGAGGAAGCAAAGAAGGTACTGGACGGTGCGCCGCCATTGCAAGCCGAGCCTGACTGGAGCGGCGTGCGGCGAGCGCCGTCGCCGGAAGATACCTTGCTTTCAGATGTCGCCATGCGGTGGCTGGCGTCGCTGCCGGCCGAGGCGCGCCCCGTGGAGCTATGCCGCCGATATGCACGCATCGGCAACCAGTTGGCTGCGCTTGCTGCCAATCCGGCGGCTCTGCATGCTTTCCTGGTTGAGTTGCTGATCGATAAGCGGGGTGGGCGGCAGGGGTTTCCGGATGGGATTGCGTTTGAATTGTCGCGGTTGCATGAATATGTGGTGCGACTATTGCCCGGGTTGGGGGGTGAGCAAGGGTGGAGTGAGTTGGCGGATTGAGGTGGGCTTGGGTTGTGCGCCATGCGGTCGCTTGTCGCCCTTGGCATGCGTGGCTGTTTCGCCGGCGTAGCCGGACCTGTCAGAAATTTTGTGTTTAGGGCATAACATGTCGATAAGGAGCATGTATGCCACGCAAGACGAAAACCAGC
>NZ_JBYSYC010000110.1:0-4496 GCF_058782875.1 Cupriavidus sp. FW305-F7
CACTCCGCAGTCGGTCTCCCGGCGTTGTTCGCAGGTTTCTTCGCTGTTGGGTCGGAGGAGGCGCGCTTGCGCGCTGGCCTCCGTCCGCCGCCCAAACTGCACGTGCGGTTTTCCCGCATGCAGCTTTCACGAAGATGCAGCATGCTGAGAGGCAATAGAAGGTATCAATCCGACAAGATTCACCAACCCGAGATCGCCATATAGCCGCGCCTCCGTCATGAGCTTCCAGCCTCGGTTGCGCCAGCGTTTGAATCGATGTGACCATATTCGCCGCACGATCCAGCGGTCGAGCCGGTTGAAGATTCTTCGTACGTGGGAGCGTTTGTAATAGTGCCCCCAGCCCCGCAAGATAGGGTTAAGTCGCGCGATCAGATCGCGCGTCCGAAGCGGGATGCACCGCTTAGTGAGGCGACGAACCTGATCCATCAGCCGCTGGATCGATTTCTCCCGGGGATATGCATACAGCGCCCCGGATCGCGCACCGCTGCGAATCTTCGCGGCAGGTAGCGAGAGTCGCCGCCCGCGCTTGATCTTGTACCCGAGGAACTCGAATCCAAATTGAACATGTACGATTCGAGTCTTCTCTGGATGCAGTTGTACGCCCAGTGCTGTCAGGATTTTCGTCGCCGCCGCGATCGCGGCGTGCGCTTCGGCTCGGGAGGAACAGGTAATCACCCAGTCATCCGCGTACCGCGTAAGCTGATAGCCCCTGCGCCGCATCTCCCGATCAAACGGCGTCATGAGAATATTGCTCAGCAACGGGGATGCGACCCCACCCTGCGGGGTTCCGCGCTCGCTCGGAAAGAGGCGGCCTTGGCCGAAGCTTCCGGCTTTAAGCATCGCCTTGATCAGCCCCAGCACCCGGCCATCTGCAACGCGCCGGGCAATGAGCGCCAGTAGTTTGTCATGGTCCACTGACCCAAAGAAATCCTTGAGATCAGCGTCTACAATCCATTCCCCACCAGCTTCGATTTCCTTCCAGATCTTGCGCAGAGCGTCGTGTGTCGATCGCCCTCGCCGATACCCGAAGTTGGCATCGTCGAATATCGGTTCAAAGACAGGCTCCAGCCGGTTGAGCAGTGCCTGCTGACATACACGGTCGTAAATCGACGGAATGCCAAGCTTGCGGAACTCTCCCGGCTTGCCCACCTTCGGGATCGAGACCTGCCGGACCGGTTGCGGCTGATAGGTTTGCGCGCGCAATTCCGCCTGCAGGCGACCCAATTGCTGGTCCGCCTGTTCTGCGAAGGCCGCTACGCTAATCCCATCGATACCGCCACTACCCCGGTTGGCCCTTACTCGCTCCCAGGCAACCTCCAGATTCTTCCGTTGATAGACCTTGTCAATCAATGAGTGGACTTTCCTTGCCTCCATCGGGTCGATCCAATCGGACAGTCTCCTCGGACGCGGATGTACGGGTATTTCACTCATGGAACTGATCCTCCTCTGCGCCCTTACTCACTGCCTTCCCGGCTCTTCCCAATCATCTTCGCCGGCTGCCTTCCCCGACCCACTTCCGTCGCCGATCTCTCGGTCACGTGGTTTTTGCCACGCTTCAGGTACTACTCAGCCGTCCGACTACTGACACAGCACCGCTCGCCACTTCGCTCCTCGCTTATAGGCTCACTTCCCGCGGTGCCACCCGCGGACTGTGCCAGTTCTCCTGAGGTCACACGCTGTTCTTCCGTACCGTGCCGCCCGCAAACACCTTGGTGCAGTGGGTGAATGAGAACGCCTTCGCCTCCATAGTGCAGGCTCGACCTTGCCCCACCTTTGGCCGACCGGTTCGTCATTGGGGCAGCCCCCTCGACTACGGCCCGGTACTTCTCCTCATGCCCTTCGGATTCCACCTCGCGATGGACACCCTGCCCTCCGGAGTACTGCGAGCTGGTGGCTCCAGGTCAGCCTTGGCCGTGTCCGGCTTTCGCCTGCGTGCCCGTTTAGGCTTCTCCATACCTTTCCACCTCTCCCCGGCCAGCGAGGCATTACCCCCGCTTTCGGATATAGCGCCCCTCATCCGAGCGCCAGAGGGACTTCAACCCTCCTGAACAACGCGCTGCTCAGCGCACGTTGGGTCGGAGGAGGCGCGCTTGCGCGCTGGCCTCCGTCCGCCGCCCAAACTGCACGTGCGGTTTTCCCGCATGCAGCTTTCACGAAGATGCAGCATGCTGAGAGGCAATAGAAGGTATCAATCCGACAAGATTCACCAACCCGAGATCGCCATATAGCCGCGCCTCCGTCATGAGCTTCCAGCCTCGGTTGCGCCAGCGTTTGAATCGATGTGACCATATTCGCCGCACGATCCAGCGGTCGAGCCGGTTGAAGATTCTTCGTACGTGGGAGCGTTTGTAATAGTGCCCCCAGCCCCGCAAGATAGGGTTAAGTCGCGCGATCAGATCGCGCGTCCGAAGCGGGATGCACCGCTTAGTGAGGCGACGAACCTGATCCATCAGCCGCTGGATCGATTTCTCCCGGGGATATGCATACAGCGCCCCGGATCGCGCACCGCTGCGAATCTTCGCGGCAGGTAGCGAGAGTCGCCGCCCGCGCTTGATCTTGTACCCGAGGAACTCGAATCCAAATTGAACATGTACGATTCGAGTCTTCTCTGGATGCAGTTGTACGCCCAGTGCTGTCAGGATTTTCGTCGCCGCCGCGATCGCGGCGTGCGCTTCGGCTCGGGAGGAACAGGTAATCACCCAGTCATCCGCGTACCGCGTAAGCTGATAGCCCCTGCGCCGCATCTCCCGATCAAACGGCGTCAGGAGAATATTGCTCAGCAACGGGGATGCGACCCCACCCTGCGGGGTTCCGCGCTCGCTCGGAAAGAGGCGGCCTTGGCCGAAGCTTCCGGCTTTAAGCATCGCCTTGATCAGCCCCAGCACCCGGCCATCTGCAACGCGCCGGGCAATGAGCGCCAGTAGTTTGTCATGGTCCACTGACCCAAAGAAATCCTTGAGATCAGCGTCTACAATCCATTCCCCACCAGCTTCGATTTCCTTCCAGATCTTGCGCAGAGCGTCGTGTGTCGATCGCCCTCGCCGATACCCGAAGTTGGCATCGTCGAATATCGGTTCAAAGACAGGCTCCAGCCGGTTGAGCAGTGCCTGCTGACATACACGGTCGTAAATCGACGGAATGCCAAGCTTGCGGAACTCTCCCGGCTTGCCCACCTTCGGGATCGAGACCTGCCGGACCGGTTGCGGCTGATAGGTTTGCGCGCGCAATTCCGCCTGCAGGCGACCCAATTGCTGGTCCGCCTGTTCTGCGAAGGCCGCTACGCTAATCCCATCGATACCGCCACTACCCCGGTTGGCCCTTACTCGCTCCCAGGCAACCTCCAGATTCTTCCGTTGATAGACCTTGTCAATCAATGAGTGGACTTTCCTTGCCTCCATCGGGTCGATCCAATCGGACAGTCTCCTCGGACGCGGATGTACGGGTATTTCACTCATGGAACTGATCCTCCTCTGCGCCCTTACTCACTGCCTTCCCGGCTCTTCCCAATCATCTTCGCCGGCTGCCTTCCCCGACCCACTTCCGTCGCCGATCTCTCGGTCACGTGGTTTTTGCCACGCTTCAGGTACTACTCAGCCGTCCGACTACTGACACAGCACCGCTCGCCACTTCGCTCCTCGCTTATAGGCTCACTTCCCGCGGTGCCACCCGCGGACTGTGCCAGTTCTCCTGAGGTCACACGCTGTTCTTCCGTACCGTGCCGCCCGCAAACACCTTGGTGCAGTGGGTGAATGAGAACGCCTTCGCCTCCATAGTGCAGGCTCGACCTTGCCCCACCTTTGGCCGACCGGTTCGTCATTGGGGCAGCCCCCTCGACTACGGCCCGGTACTTCTCCTCATGCCCTTCGGATTCCACCTCGCGATGGACACCCTGCCCTCCGGAGTACTGCGAGCTGGTGGCTCCAGGTCAGCCTTGGCCGTGTCCGGCTTTCGCCTGCGTGCCCGTTTAGGCTTCTCCATACCTTTCCACCTCTCCCCGGCCAGCGAGGCATTACCCCCGCTTTCGGATATAGCGCCCCTCATCCGAGCGCCAGAGGGACTTCAACCCTCCTGAACAACGCGCTGCTCAGCGCACACTACGGCGGAGTCTGACTTCTCCCGTCCGTTCATCATCGGCTACGGCTCCTCGCCTTCCCGATGCGGACCAGCCCATGCTGCGACTGGCCAGACGCGAGACCTCCCGGTTCCCGCGCAAGGAGCGTCCGTGCGTGCCAGGGTCTTTGACCACGCCGGGTCGTCGAGGCACTCGCGTTCACGCGCCCCTTCATGTTGCCTTCCGCGTTCTGAACCGCGTCGGCACCCGGAACAACACAACTATCGCGGCTCAATGGCTGGCCCACACGCTCCCCTACCGACGCTTCGCCGACCACCTCACGGTAGCCTGCGCACGGCTCGGGGCCGATGTGGTTCGCTATTCCTTCATCGTAGTGGACTTTCACCACCTACTCCTTGCCGGTCTCCCGGCGCACTCAGAACTT
>NZ_JBYSYC010000111.1:0-3050 GCF_058782875.1 Cupriavidus sp. FW305-F7
CGATCACACACCAGGCAAAACACACTGGTTATAGGATCAAGCCTTACGGGCAATTAGTACTGGTTAGCTTAACGCATTACTGCGCTTCCACACCCAGCCTATCAACGTCCTGGTCTCGAACGACCCTTCAAGGAGGTCAAGCCTCCAGGGAATCCTCATCTTCAGGCGAGTTTCCCGCTTAGATGCTTTCAGCGGTTATCTCTTCCGTACATAGCTACCCTGCGATGCCTCTGGCGAGACAACAGGTACACCAGCGGTACGTCCACTCCGGTCCTCTCGTACTAGGAGCAGCCCCCGTCAAGATTCCAACGCCCACGGCAGATAGGGACCAAACTGTCTCACGACGTTTTAAACCCAGCTCACGTACCTCTTTAAATGGCGAACAGCCATACCCTTGGGACCGGCTACAGCCCCAGGATGAGATGAGCCGACATCGAGGTGCCAAACACCGCCGTCGATATGAACTCTTGGGCGGTATCAGCCTGTTATCCCCAGAGTACCTTTTATCCGTTGAGCGATGGCCCTTCCATTCAGAACCACCGGATCACTATGTCCTGCTTTCGCACCTGCTCGACTTGTCGGTCTCGCAGTTAAGCACGCTTTTGCCATTGCACTTTAGGTACGATGTCCGACCGTACCAAGCGTACCTTCGAACTCCTCCGTTACACTTTGGGAGGAGACCGCCCCAGTCAAACTGCCTACCATGCACTGTCCCCGACCCGGATTCACGGGTCAAGGTTAGAACCTCAAACAAACCAGGGTGGTATTTCAAGGACGGCTCCACGTGAACTAGCGTCCACGCTTCAAAGCCTCCCACCTATCCTACACAGATCGGTTCAAAGTCCAATGCAAAGCTACAGTAAAGGTTCATGGGGTCTTTCCGTCTAGCCGCGGGGAGATTGCATCATCACAAACACTTCAACTTCGCTGAGTCTCGGGAGGAGACAGTGTGGCCATCGTTACGCCATTCGTGCAGGTCGGAACTTACCCGACAAGGAATTTCGCTACCTTAGGACCGTTATAGTTACGGCCGCCGTTTACCGGGACTTCAATCAAGAGCTTGCACCCCATCATTTAATCTTCCGGCACCGGGCAGGCGTCACACCCTATACGTCCACTTTCGTGTTTGCAGAGTGCTGTGTTTTTATTAAACAGTCGCAGCCACCATTTTATTGCAACCCCTTCACCCTTCTGGCGCAGGCCAGTCAAGCTACCAGGGCGTACCTTATCCCGAAGTTACGGTACCAATTTGCCGAGTTCCTTCTCCCGAGTTCTCTCAAGCGCCTTAGAATACTCATCTCGCCCACCTGTGTCGGTTTGCGGTACGGTCTCGTATGACTGAAGCTTAGAGGCTTTTCTTGGAACCACTTCCAATTGCTTCGCAGCACTAGGCCGCTCGCCCCACATCCTTGAATTCCGCGCCCGGATTTGCCTGAGCGCCTTCTCCAATGCAGGGACCGGGACTTCCAACACCCGGACAACCTTCCGCGATCCGTCCCCCCATCGCATCATACGACGGTGCAGGAATATTAACCTGCTTCCCATCAGCTACGCATCTCTGCCTCGCCTTAGGGGCCGACTCACCCTACGCCGATGAACGTTGCGTAGGAAACCTTGGGCTTACGGCGAGGGGGCCTTTCACCCCCTTTATCGCTACTCATGTCAGCATTCGCACTTCCGATACCTCCAGCATCCTTTACAAGACACCTTCACAGGCTTACGGAACGCTCTCCTACCACGCACATTGCTACTGTGCGTCCGCAGCTTCGGTATATAGCTTAGCCCCGTTACATCTTCCGCGCAGGACGACTCGATCAGTGAGCTATTACGCTTTCTTTAAAGGGTGGCTGCTTCTAAGCCAACCTCCTGACTGTTTTAGCCTTCCCACTTCGTTTCCCACTTAGCTATATTTGGGGACCTTAGCTGGCGGTCTGGGTTGTTTCCCTCTTGACACCGGACGTTAGCACCCGATGTCTGTCTCCCGTGATTGCACTCTTCGGTATTCGGAGTTTGCTATGGCGGGGTAATCAGCAATAGACCCCCCAACCATGACAGTGCTCTACCCCCGAAGGTGAGACACGAGGCACTACCTAAATAGTTTTCGGAGAGAACCAGCTATTTCCAGATTTGTTTAGCCTTTCACCCCTATCCACAGCTCATCCCCTAACTTTTCAACGTTAGTGGGTTCGGTCCTCCAGTACGTGTTACCGCACCTTCAACCTGGCCATGGATAGATCATCTGGTTTCGGGTCTACACCCAGCGACTCAACGCCCTGTTCGGACTCGCTTTCGCTACGCCTTCCCTAATCGGTTAAGCTTGCCACTGAATGTAAGTCGCTGACCCATTATACAAAAGGTACGCCGTCACCCCTTACGAGGCTCCGACTGTTTGTATGCATGCGGTTTCAGGATCTATTTCACTCCCCTCCCGGGGTTCTTTTCGCCTTTCCCTCACGGTACTGGTTCACTATCGGTCGATCACGAGTATTTAGCCTTGGAGGATGGTCCCCCCATCTTCAGACAGGATTTCACGTGTCCCGCCCTACTTGTCGTACACCTAGTTCCACAACGCTGTTTTCGCATACAGGGCTATCACCTGCTATGGCCGGGCTTTCCATCCCGTTCTGCTAACAATGCTGCTAAAGAGTACAAGGCTCTTCCCATTTCGTTCGCCACTACTTTGGGAATCTCGGTTGATTTCTGTTCCTGCAGCTACTTAGATGTTTCAGTTCGCCGCGTTCGCTTCCCTGACCTATGTATTCAGTCAGGGATGACCCATACGGGCCGGGTTTCCCCATTCGGACATCTCCGGATCAAAGCTTGTTTGCCAGCTCCCCGAAGCTTTTCGCAGGCTACCGCGTCCTTCATCGCCTGTGATCGCCAAGGCATCCACCACATGCACTTGTTCGCTTGACCCTATAACGAGTGTGTCTCGATTGCTCGAAACAGTCGCTACAGGATGAGTTCTCGCATTTGTGCCGTATTCCAAGTCATCTTTCGATCACTTAAATACATTTTGGTTGATACAATCACAACCCGGTATCGCGTTT
>NZ_JBYSYC010000112.1:0-2950 GCF_058782875.1 Cupriavidus sp. FW305-F7
CCGACGGTGATCTCATAATGCACCTCTCACAGTTAAGTGTAGGAATGTTGCCTCCGAAGATGCCCTGAAGTGCGCACCCAGTCCCGCAGTTGCTGTTCCTTGAGGGAATCCAGCGTGATCCACCATGGGCCCCGCCCGTCGAGCTTCCGAGCATGGACCACCTGGCGCTCGATCCAGTAATACACGACATGTGGACTGATTCCCAGTCGGTGAGCGAGTTGCTGGACCGTGAGTTCGTCAGGCCGCTTGAGGCTGGTTGCTGCAATCCCGTAGCGGTAGCGGATCCACTTGACCATGGCGAGCGTGAACGATTTGCCAGTTGGGCTGCGTAGGCCTTCCTGATTGAGGTGCGCAACGATCTGCGGGTCGGACAGATGTTGCGAAAGGTTACGCACCTGCTCGACGATCGCAGTCGGATAGCGCATCGCTTCGATGACCGGCTTGGGCAACGTCACGGTGGTGTCGGTACAGGTGCCGCCCTGCCAACGCACGTGTAGGACCACCTGTCTGGCTGCGGGCAGTTTCTCGACAGTAATGTCCCGGATGAGCAGTCGCAACATGCGCTTGCGATCCTTCGGTGGGGTCGCCGGAGCGCGCCAAAGGCGCGGCAGATTGCGCGCCAGTGCGAGGATCTGGGCCTTCTGTTCGGGCGTGGCGACGCGCGCGTTCTGGCTCTGGAATTGGGCGGCTTCCGTCTTGATTGCTTCGAGGCGAAGCATCGCGTCATTCCAGCGCCGCTCGAGGGTGCCCGCGACCAGGCGGTTAGCGGGATCGCATTCCTGATAGCGACGCTCGGCAAGCGCGACCTCATACTCGGCGCGTTCGATGCGCATATGCCACTGACGCATGATGGCGTGATCGCGCTGCTCGAGTTCGTTCAGGGCGGTCACGGCGAGTTCGAGTTCGGCTGGCCGCAGGGCCGCGAGCACTGCTTCGCCGATCGCGCTGTCGAGCAGATCGCTGCGCACGCTCATGCAGTCGGTTGTCGCCAGACCCTCGCGGCGGCGCGCATTACAAAGGTACAACGGATAAATGCCACCATTACCCTGGTAGCGCACGGTCAGCGCCCGGCCACAGCAGCCACAGATCAGCATCCCCTGCAGCAGCGCCAATCCTTCACGCGCCGCACCGCTGAGCACTGTACCTTCGCCGTTGGTCCGATTGAGCGCCAGGCGCGCCTGGTTGCGCTCGAATTCCTCCGGGGTGATATAGCCTTCGTGATGCTCGGGCAGATGGACACGCCAGTCCGCCTTGGGTACCGGCTGCACTCGCTTATGGACCTCTCCCTGAGGCGTGATGCGCTGACGATATTGGTAACGGCCGAAGACATAGACGCCCGCATACGAGGGATTCCGGATCAGACCAAGTACGCGTTCATGGCGTAGGCGCCCCCAGATGAGTCGACCTGCCCAGGCACCTCCGTATGCCCGCTTGGGAAAGCGCAGACCATCTTCGGCAAAGCGCTTGACGACGGCGTACGCGCTGCCGGTCTCCTGAAAGAGACGAAACACCAGTTGCACGGCGCCGCGAACCTCGTCATCGGGATCGAGGACGATGCGACCCTCATCGTCATAGCACAAGCCAACCGGCAGTGGAAAGCGCAACTCACCCTTCTGCGCCTTATTGAGCTTGCCGCCTTGGAGGCGCCCGCGCAAAAAGTGCAGTTCCGCCTGTGCCATTGTGCCTTTGAGACCGAGCAGCAGGCCGTCGTTGAAGTCGCCCGGGTCGTAACAGCCATCGGCATCGATTACAAGGGTATGGGTGAGGGCGCACAACTCGAGCAGGCGATGCCAGTCCAGGTTCGAGCGCGCCAGGCGCGACACCTCCAGTGCGAACACTGCGCCCACGTGCCCCATCGAGACATCCGCCACCAGCGTCTTGAAGTCCTCGCGGCCCGTCATCTGCGCCCCCGACTGGCCGAGGTCCCGATCGAGGATCCGGATCGACGTTTGGGGCCAGCCCAATGCCAGCGCTTGGTCGCGCAACGCATACTGGCGCTCGGTGCTCTCCTGATGGTGCCGCACCTGGGCCAGCGTCGACTGGCGGATATAGATGTACGCCGGCTTGCTGTGATGTTGCGGGGTGATCTTGGTGTTCATCGACGGCCTCCTCGGTCAGCTCCAGCGCGGGCTCGGCGGTGAGCCAGGCTTCGAGCATGTTGGCGATGAGTACGCCGGCCGATTGTAGGTCGATGGAGTCGGTGAGCGGCAGTGGCGACTGGCTCACCGACGCCCCTTAGAGCGCCTCGCGGCGGCGTAATAGTTCGCGGTTGATCTCGCAGATCTCCTCGATGATCTCGCGGACCCGGTGATAGTTCGCCAAACGTTCGCTGACGTCGGCGTAATCGGCTTGTGGGACGTAGTCCATTTGCGGTCTGCGCCCGGGAAAACTCACCGACAAGTAGTACTTGGGGCCATGACCGGGGCCGTCGGCGCACTTGCAGCCAGGTTTGCCGCAGCGCTTGTAGCGTTCGATGAGCGAGCCCCGCAAGAGCGTGTCCAATGCCGGCATTTGCTTGAGCAACTGCGCGCGGCGCTTGCGTAAAGTGGGCGACGAAATATCTTCCATTGGCGGACCACGTTAAAAACTGGTCTGATAGTAGGGCAATGAGATGCATTGATCAAGCTCCTTTGTTTGATGACTTCTTGGAGGACGAAGCGGCAAGCTGGTCGATCAACGCGACGAGCTCCAGCAACATGCCCAGATCGAAGCGAGACACAGGGACCTCGCAATCGTCTTCGACGGCAGGCGCACCCCAATCGGTCCATTCGCGGGCAATGCTGAAGCTTCCGCGTTCTACATGACCCAGCAGCAGTGTGTCGACGCCCGCCACCCGGCGCGTCTTCAGGACCGGGAAGCGTTGTCCTCTGAGGGGATGAAACGGATGGCGGATCTCAGCCCAACCCAAATGCTCGTTGAGCGCTTGTGCAGTTCGCGCTGACCGTCCCGA
>NZ_JBYSYC010000113.1:0-2615 GCF_058782875.1 Cupriavidus sp. FW305-F7
GCGGCAGTGGTAGAGGTCGAGTCGCCCCCGCCTCCCCCGCAACCTGCGACCGTGATGACGAGACAGGCGAGCGGCAAGGCCGCCAGCTTCATATGGATGCGTTTCATGGATGAACCCCCTTCCACCGGCTTTTCGTAAATTAGATGGCTTTGGCGGCGCCAACGATGAGGTCAATCTAGCTGGCGGAATTGGAATGGAAAATCGGCTCTATGGACAAGGTGCGCACGTGCCGCGCCGCTGGTGCTCAGGACGATGCCGGTAATCGCGTTTCGCTTTCGCCTCGGGGCTTCGGGACTCTCGCAAAGCCTTGAGGGACAAGGCATTGCCGACCATGGAGAGTAGTTTTTGGAGGCTCCGGCAGGCACCGTGGCCACCGCTATCCGGCGCCCTGAAAATGCTATCAATCCCCACTGGAGCGGGGTGCGGTGCGCTAAACACCTAATGAAAAAGTATTAGGCCAAAACGACCGCCAAAAGTATGTATAGCAAATGAAACGTCGTCGAGTACGCCGACTCACCGCGACTGAGCCGCATATGCAGGTCGCGGCGAAGCTCTGCGTTGCTGAAATAGCCGCACAGGCACAGCGTGCGCAACCGCTTGCCGTGTCGTGCCGCCGCCGGATACTGAGGAATTGAGTCAGCCAGGGCTCGCCCCGTGGCATAAGTTTGTTCCGGCCTGGCGGGACAGCCCCGACCGATGGTGGACCGGTAGAAACCAGAAATTCTGAAAACTGATGGCTGGCATAGGCCGAGGCACCGGTCACACCACCGTTGTGATGTGGTGCCAGGCGTTCAGATATTGAGCCACGCTTGCATGGATCGCAGAGCGCACTACGTTCGGGCGCCCGCATTTTAATCCCCTCCGTAGGGGGGATTAAAATCAGCCAACCCCAGAAATATCGCAGCGCAGCAAAGTCACTTATGTCAGACCTTAAAAGATTGGAATTCCTATTTCCGGCAGGTTTGGGTAAATTGACCTCAATTGCAGGAATCGGGGACAAGAATGCGGCCGGGCTGGAATACCGCATGGCTGCGCGTTTCGAGAAATCTTGATTTTTCCTCCTTGGCGCGCGCTATCGAAATGCGGGTAATGCTCAGGCAATACAAAAGTAGTATCAGTTCGCGTCAGTGACAACAATCACATAAGAACAGATATAGCCTGGACCCCACCAAAGGGCCGGCTGGTATTTTCTTATTCAGTCGACATTGCTTTTCGTCATCGAAAGCGGCGTGGCTGCATTTTCTGGCAGCGCGGCATGCGGGTACTGGCCTGGCCCTGCGGTTACGCAGGCGCCCTGACATCGCCGGTATTAAGAAACGACTAGCAATTACCGGTGACATGGCAGCGGGCGGGCCATTATACCGAGATCCCATCGGCACAAGGATGCCGCCCGCGAGGGCGCACTGATCCCGTTCGTACTCCGCCTGCAGAAAGAGTTTTTAAACGACCACAGTGGCACGCACGCCCCAGAGGCGGCGGCATGCTGCGGCATTGGATGTATGGGGGTCCCACCAGGCAGCAAGGGATAATATGCAGCATTCAGGGGTATTCACGCGTCAGGAACTGGATCGATATTTTGCATCGTACGTGGGGATGGAAGGAGGCAACCCAAGAGCTCCCGTCTGGATATGCGACAGAAGCCCGCGCGCCTGGTTGGAGCCCCTTGTCGCGCCGCTGCAGCCGCGTGTGGCGCCGCCCGCTTGGGACGCCGAGTTCCGCCACCAGCAGCGGGAAAACATGGGAAAGTGGCTCGGCCATCAGTACATTGCCCGCATCATGGCCGCCGCGCGGGCTGAAGCACTGCGCGTTCGGCTCGCGGACAACGACTGGGAACGATACTACTGGCGCCATCTCTACGCGCCTGGGGGCGCCGAGTTCAGGCTCAGCCTGTATCCCCTGCCTGCCCAACTCGATGGACGAACGCCTTGGTCCAAAGCGTTCCGAGGCCAGCCTGAACTCGTCCCACAGACGCGCTACGAGGATCTGTGCCGGCATGGCGAACGCTTCCGGTTTCTCGCGAAGACCTGCGCCCGCTGGCGCCCGAAGGTGGTCGTTTGTCTGGGCCATCGCCATACCGACGAATACCTCGAAGCCTTCTCGCTAGGCGGGCTCGCCAGCGAAGAGCACGCAATCCAGCCGGCCGACCAAGTCAGGCGCTTGCGCATCTTCGCCAGGGACGGCACGACGTGGATCATCTGCCCAGCGCTCGGCGGAAGCGCAGGACTGATCTCGCAGGTCCAGCTCGATGCGTTTGGCAAGCTTCTGGGCACGCGCCTGGCAGCGAGCGACTTCAAACACTGCCTCGATCTCGATCCCGTCGACAACGCCCCGTGGGCGCAACTGGAGGTCTTGCCCGATCCGTACCGGAGGAGCCAGCTGCCAGCCGACGCCGCTGGTTGCCATACGGAGGAAGGTGCTCGGCCAGTGTTTCCCAGCAGCGAACACGCTCAGGCGGGGACTCGTGAATCGTTCGCCTAGTATGGGTGTATGCCAAGGGAATCCGCCATCACGAGTCGCGATAAAAGACCCCGTTATTGCCCTAATGCCGTTCAGTTAAGGTCCTTTCTGAGGAACCGGACGGTGTAGCGCTTAGGCAGGGCTTTGACCACGCGGGG
>NZ_JBYSYC010000114.1:0-2295 GCF_058782875.1 Cupriavidus sp. FW305-F7
CAACTCCGCACAAAAAGCACGCCCGCACCGACATTTGAATTCAGCGGGCGCTCCGACCTTTCAAAACCCGCTGGACAAAGTTTGTAAGGGCCAAACCAGAATGTCCGCCTTCAGCCAGATCAGAATGTCCACCAAACAGACCTATACTGGTAGCCCCAGCCGCACGACCCCGGGTTATGCAGCGTCCGATTATCGGCGCCTACAGCAGTAACGCGAACCCCGCCGCGGCGACTCTACAAGTTGAGCATGGCAAGGCCTCCACCGATCGCCCCATCCCATACGAGCCCCGCATTGTCAGAGCCAATGACAGTTCAGGAGAGTACATCTAGGCCTCATCTAGGCCATGCTTCTTGACTACCTGCAGGAGCCTGGCAGCCATGCCGCTGGGCTGCTTTTGGCCGCTTTCCCACTTTTGAACTGTCGACGTGCTGGTATTTAGGTACAACGCAAAGATTCCAGTTGCAAACTCACGGGCCTAGCTGGCCAGATTGGCATGGTGAGTCTTGCTGAACGGATGTGATGGACATGATTGCTAGCCTCCCGGCTGCCAGCTATTCATCTCCTGCCATCAAGAAAGTCCTCCCAATCCCAGAGATACGCGCAGTCCTTCGGGTCGGTCTCGCGGTCAACCGCTGGCCTGGTCGAGTCTTTGCTATTGCGAGTGAAGAACGAGTGGGCAGGCTCGGGAATCTCGCTCAAGAGGACATATGCGAGGGTGCCCGAATGATGGACTGGTGAACGTGATTGTCTGGCCCGGCGTGCTGGAGGCATTCCGCAAGGAGATCCTGAGCGCAACGCTAGCAGGAGTCTATGGGCAATGGCAATGCGAAGACGGGGTCCGGCACCTGGTGGCTCAGCGCATGGTGGATCTGTCGCCGCTACTCGGCAGGCTCGAAACCGGCAGTCGCAACTTCCTGACTGCCGGGCCACACCGCACCACGATTATCTGGTGTGTGTTCGCAGGCGGTTTTCGGCTGTTCGCGCGTGTAACTGCATTGGAATGTCGCGGCAAAACGCGTTCATTACGAGACGCAAAACGCACTATTATAAGCATCAAAAGATGCTATAATTAGTGCCGATACTTACGGAGGTTCCGATGCGCACGACTATTGCGCTTGATGACGACTTGATCGCCAAGGCTCAAGCCTATACGGGCCTGAAGGAAAAAACGGCACTCGTGCGCGAAGCGCTAAAGGCCTTGATCCAGCGCGAAGCCGCGAAACGACTCGCGAATCTTGGCGGTAGTCAACCGGGCATCAAGGGGGCGCCGCGTCGCCGGCAGGACGTCGAATGATTCTTGTCGACACGTCGGTCTGGATTGACCACATCAACGCTTCTGATCCTGTGCTGATTAGCCTGCTTGCCGAGGAGCGTGTGCTGGCTCATCCATATGTGATAGGCGAGATTTCGCTCGGTAGTCTGCGTGACCGTGACGTCGTGCTTGGCGCGTTGCTCGATCTGCCGCGCGCGCCAGTTGTAACGCCGGAGGAGACGTTCTATCTGATCGAGCGCGAAGGTTTGTTCAATCGTGGAATCGGATATGTCGACACGTCACTGTTGGCGTCCGCGCGCCTACAACCAGGCATCACCATCTGGACGCGCGACAAGCGATTGAAGAAAGTTGCCGATGAACTCAATCTCGGCGCGGTGCTCGCGCACTAGATAACGAAAAAGCGATGCGTCCGAAAAGATAAGAGAGATCCTGGCATAGACTGGCTGCCCGGACATGCGTGGGAGGCCGCCATGCGGATCAGTTTACAAATCGTAGTGGATACCGAGTGACACGCCGGCCACCGTGACCGAGATCGCGCAGTTCGAGCGAGACTATTGTTGAGCCGGCTGCAGCGCACGATGGTCGCGGCACAGGTTGCCGAGGCGGTGCCGGAGATCAGCTCGAGGTTGGCCGGAACAGGCAGGCCGTCTTCGATACGCTCTGCGGCCTCCATGAGGTACTCGAGCATCTGGCCGAATGCGAGGCCTGGATCCCCCTTCTCGATTCGATAGGCCGTGTTGCGAGAAAGCCCCGCGCGCACCGCAGCGTCGGCTTGCTTGATGTGGCGAGCCTGGCGTAGCCGGGCCAGCAGCCAGCCAACATGTGCCGCTTGCTGCGCCAATTCTGGGGAGAGGACGGAGGACTGGGAGACTTTCATGCTCGGAAAATCGCTCGCAAAAAGCGATATTGCTCGATTTCACGAACATTATATAAAACGCATCCGCAGCTAGATTCCTTGACTGAATTGATTGCGTAGTGATTGAGCCAAGTTTTTCTACGCGGCGATTTTGACCTGATCGCAC
>NZ_JBYSYC010000115.1:0-1870 GCF_058782875.1 Cupriavidus sp. FW305-F7
TCGGACGGCTGCAAGTTCTGGTCGGATGACCGGCACTGGGCCAATGAAGACAGGCACATGATCATCTACTACACCACCAAGGCCAAGGATGAGGTGTATTTCGTCACCGGCTCGCCAGATCCCAACTGGGAGGGGACCACGCCTGTCGATGTCACGATTCAGGAGGTCAAGGATCACTACGCCGGCTTTCACGACGAAGTACAGCGCGTCATCGACGCTTCCGTCCGGATCAGCAAGTGGCCCCTGCTGACGCGCGACCCCCTGCCGCTCTGGAGTTCGGGCCGCATTGTGCTGCTTGGCGACGCCTGCCACCCCATGAAACCCCATATGGGCCAGGGAGCCGGCATGGCGTTCGAAGATGCCGCGGTACTGGCTCGCTGCCTGCAGGAGAAGCGCGATGACATCGAAGGCGCCCTCAAGCTCTACGAGGCAAATCGTCAGGGGAGAGCGTCAAAGGTGCAGCGGATCTCGAACGCCAATACCTTCCTCAAGTACGAGGAAGATCCGACGTGGTGCTTCGGTTACAACGCCATGACCGTGCCACTGCAACCGGCCGGCGAGGCTGCGAAGCCGCCGCAGGCCGAATGCGCCTGAGCATGACTACAACCAGGCAGGAGCCAGTATGAAGCCGCCGAGCTTTATCTACGTTTCCCCCAAGACAGTCCAGGAGGTCATCGGTCTGCTGTCGCAGCACGGCGCGGAAGCGCGTGTTCTCGCCGGCGGGCAGAGCCTGGTGCCGATCATGAACCTGCGGATCATGCGGCCCTCCGTCCTGATAGACCTGAACCAATGCCAGGGGCTCGACTACATCGAACACCGTGCGGGCCATGTTGCCATCGGCGCGATGACCCGCCAGATCGATGCCATGAAGTCACCGGTGGTTCGTCAGCATTGCCCGCTCGTCTCGCAGGCATTGGCGTGGACGGGGCCGGTCGCCGTGCGATGCCGTGCCACCGTCGGTGGCACGCTCGCCCATGCCGACCGGGTTGCCGAGCTGCCTGCCGTCGCAGTCGCACTGGACGCCGTCATGGTGATCGACGGCGTGAACGGGCCGCGCGAAGTCGCTGCCTCCGAGTTTTTCCTTGGGGACTTGACCACCGCAATCGAACCCGGCGAATTCCTGCGCGAGGCTCGCTTTCCGGTCTGCGTCCCAGGCTCGTTTTCCAGCTTTTTCGAGGTAAGCGTCAGGCAGGAAGGCGTCGCGGTCGTCGGTCTTGCCGTGTACCTGGCCAGGCAAGGCGCCAAGGTCCAGAAGGTTGCGCTTGCCGCGATGGGGGTCGATGCTGCGCCTGTACGTCTGCGCCGTGCCGAAGCCCACCTCACGACTCACGGACTCGGCGACGCTGCGATCGAAATGATCGCAGGCATCGCTGCCGAAGAGATTGACCCCATGTCTGATCTTTACGCCAGCGACGCCTATCGCAAGCATGCGATCGGGGCAATGCTGAAGAAAGCTCTGCAAAACGCCGCGAAGGAGGGAAATCCAAATGAGCGATGAAGTCACCCGTATCGAATTCTCGATCAATGGCGCGCAAATGGGCGCGGATGCCGAACCTCGCATGCTGCTGGCGGATTTCATCCGGCATCGTCTGCACCTGACCGGCACCCACGTAGGCTGCGCGCATGGTGCATGCGGTGCCTGCACCGTGATGGTCAACGGGCGGCCGGCACGAAGCTGCCTGATGTTCGCGGTCCAGGCGCAAGGTGCCGAAGTGAAAACGGTGGAAGGCCTGTCTTCGCAAGAGGAGCTTTCGCCCCTGCAGCAGGAATTCAGGAACCACCATGCCCTCCAATGCGGATTCTGCACGCCGGGAATGCTGATCTCTGCGCAGGCATTGCTTGACGACAACCCGCAGCCCACCGAGGAGGA
>NZ_JBYSYC010000116.1:0-1745 GCF_058782875.1 Cupriavidus sp. FW305-F7
CGTGTTGCCTCACGAAGGAATGTTACCTGACGAATTGTTGTCGTTTCGCTTTCTTTCTTCTCTTCTTTCGTGGTTTGCCGGGCGCGGAGCGCCCGGCCCCCGGCGACTTTTAACTTTTCCGTAACTCACACTTCGGCTGACGCGTCAGCGGACTTTCGCAGGTCACCCAGAATTAGTTCTTTCACGCGCTCTGCTCGCCACGCCTTGACCCGGCGCTGCAGCGTTCGTAGTTGTGCCTTACTCGCGTACGCTTCTGGAAACATCGAGGCCAACCGATCCATCAATACGTTGGCCGGCACTGAGGGCTCTGCAATCAGCCATCCTTCGATTAGCGGCCACGCGTCGGCGAACGGATCCACCCGACTTCGCCACCAGTGCTTTGCCTTCGGATGCTTCCGGTGTGTTGGACGTGCCTCACCTTCCTTCCATGCCGAAGAAAGGCCGGCGAGGAAGACCGCAACGTCTGACTCACCGGCTGGCGCTGCTTCAGCACACACACCGTGAGCTGCGAACTCGCTCAATGTTTGCTGAGCCATTCGCATCTCCTGCAGCAGCCGCACAGGATCGAGGCCTTTGAACTGTGCCTTCAGCTTCTCCTTGATAGCGGGGGCGACGCTGTCGTGTGCCAGAAGCCGATCGCACGGCGTCGCCGGCGCTAAATAGACCTTGTGTACGCGCGCGCCGTCACGCGTCTTGGACTTCAGCTTGAACGAAGGCTGGAAGAAGTTAATGTATAGCCGCGATGAAGCGTACAGCTGCACCAGCGCGTTCGTGGCATCGACACCGCTCAGCCGGCCATAGCCGGCAAGCCTCCGCACGACGGCGCCGTTCTTCTGCTCCACCCAGGCCTGGTCGTTCTTCTTGTAGGCCCTCGAGCGCGTCTGCACAAGGCCACGGCCCTTGCAGTAGTCGAGGACGCTCTGGTTCATGAACGCACTGTCATTATCCGAGTCAACTCCAAGCATCGCGAATGGCAGATCGGCAGCCGCCTTCTCAAATCCTTCAATCACCAGCATCTGGTTACGTACTCGCATGGCCACACATTCTGTCCAGCCGCTGGCGATATCAGTCAGCGTGAGGGTGTGGACAAATTCACCGTCTATCTTCGATCCGCCGCAGTGTTCGACCATGTCGATCTCGAAGAAGCCAGGTGGTGGATCGCGCCAGTCGGCGAAGGTACGCACTGGAATGCTGCGCCGGATGCCCGAGCCCACTCCCGTACGCCGTTTGCGCTGCCCATCGATGTGCGCACGCGCATTGGCTAGCATGCGATCGATGGTCGCCGCGCTGATCTGCAGGAGTTTGGCCTTGACGACTGGATTCAGGTCGAGATGGCCGTGCCGCTCCATGGCATCAACCAGCTTCGGTATCAGCGCTTGTAGTCGCTTGCCGCAGACCCGGTCGGCAGCTTCCCACAACACTGTCAGTGCCTGGCGTACCGCTTCGTCATATAGCCGGTTGCGCTCGCTCGTCCCCTTTGCCGCGCCGGGCTTTTGTCGTAACAACCGGATGGCGTGTTTGCGGTGATACCCGGTCAAAGCCACGAACTCGTCGAGGATCCTGACCCGGTCACCGAACGTCGCGCTGCCATACCGCAATTGCAATGCTGCGACCAACTCCTTGCGTGTCGTCATGCTGATTTGCCTCGTCACCTCGTGCCGCTCCCGCCGGACAATCCGACGGGTAGCAAACTACGTGAGGCAACAGGTCAGCGCGAGTTGCAATTCTGATGAGTCAATGCGCCG
>NZ_JBYSYC010000117.1:0-1681 GCF_058782875.1 Cupriavidus sp. FW305-F7
TGCGGATTCTGCACGCCGGGAATGCTGATCTCTGCGCAGGCATTGCTTGACGACAACCCGCAGCCCACCGAGGAGGAGATCCGCAAGGCGCTGGCGGGAAACCTTTGCCGTTGCACCGGCTACAACAACATCGTGCGCGCAGTCCAGGCCGCAGCCAAACGCCTGCACTCCGACTGACATTGCCCCCCAGCGCTATAACGAGAGACAGCCATGAAAATGAACGAAGAGAAGGAATTGCCCGTGGCGCAGGATATCGCCTGGCAAGCCCTCAACGATATCGCCCTGTTGCAAACCTGCATTCCTGGGTGCGAATCCATTCAGCAGAAGGACGACGGTAGCTTTGAGGTACTCATTACCGCTGCCGTCGGGCCGATCAAAGCCAAGTTCAAGGGCCAGATGCGCATGAAAGATATCGTCGCCCCTACCTCGTACACGCTGGAATTCAGTGGTCAAGGCGGTGCGGTTGGCTATGGACGCGGCGAAGCCGGTGTGGCCTTGTCCCCGCTGGCGTCCGGCAAGACGCTCCTGCGCTACACCGCAACCGCAAGTGTTGGCGGCAAGCTCGCACAGGTTGGCTCCAGGTTGATCGACATGGCGGCGCAGAAGATGGCTGCTGATTTCTTCGACGCCTTCCTGGCAGAACTGACTAAACGCTATGCAGCCGCTCCTCAACCGGCCCCGGCCGCCGTATCGAGCCAGCGTCGCGCAGGCCCGGGGCTGTTTGCGAGTTTCGTGACGTGGCTCGGCCGAATGTTTGGCAAGCGCGCAGCCTGATCTCGTCGACCGGAGCATGCCAATGAAGTCTGCGGTAGATGTGCTGCGCGGTGGCGCGGTGGCCATTGTGGGAACGGGGCTTGTGGGGATGGGATGGGCTGTCGTGTTCGCACGCGCGGGCGCCACAGTCCACTTGTATGATGCGAATCCACAGGTACTCGAGGCTGCGCCGGCCCGCATACTGCGCCAGCTTGAGGATCTTGACAGCTATGGCTTGCTGAGTGAACCCGCGACAGTGGTGATGTCCCGCATCAAGTCTTGCGCGTCGCTGTCGCTGTCCCTCGAAGGTGCCACTTACGTGCAGGAATCGATTCTAGAACGGGTCGATCATAAGCGCGCGTTGATGGAGCAATTGCAGTCTTGCGACGATGGCCGTCGGATCATCGGAAGCTCCACCTCTGGGATCCCCGCATCGCAGTTTGCAAACGACCTGGCGATCACGCCGCGGGTCATCATTGTGCATCCGGTGAATCCCCCTTCGCTCGTGCCGCTCGTCGAACTGGTTCCCTCACCTCGGACTGCACCCCGCACCCTTGAGTTTGCAAGCGAACTGATGGCGGCCGTCGGCCAGACCGCGATCACGGTCCACAGGGAGATCGAGGGCTTTGTCCTGAACCGATCAAGCCGTGCTGTTGAGAGAGGCCTGGGCATTGGTCGAAGATGGCATCGTGTCGGCTGAGGATGTCGACAAGACTGTTCGCGACGGCCTCGGCTGGCGGTGGTCCTTCATGGGACCGTTTGAGACGATCGACCTGAACGCAGTGGGTGGCGTTGCCGACTATGCAGAACGCCTCGGCCCCCTTTACCAGCGCATCGCCGCTTCGCGCGCGCACGATGCGCCATGGGGCACTGAGATCATCGCCCGGGTCGACGAACAGATGCGGGCAAAGCTGCCGCTGCAAGGGTT
>NZ_JBYSYC010000118.1:0-1570 GCF_058782875.1 Cupriavidus sp. FW305-F7
ACCCAATGGCGCTGAAGGAATGGCTTGAGCCGGATGCGGGGCGACTCGCACGTCCGGTTCTAAGGGGGCGGCGGCGCAGTAATGCGTCGCTGCTACCCGACCAGCTCTATTGGGTCGAGCCTGACGGCAAGTGTTTCAACCGCCGCTTCAACCGGCAGAAACTCATCGAGTTCCTCGCCAAGCGTGAGCCTGCACGGGTCGCGCTCGAAGCGTGCGGCAGCGCGCACTGGTGGGCCCGTCAGCTGCGCAGTCTCGGCCATCAGCCGGTGCTGCTGCACGCCAACTACGTGCGTCCGTTCGTCCAGACCAACAAGACCGACCCCGCCGATGCCAAGGCTATCTGGACGGCGGCGCAGCAGCCGGGTATGCCCTTCGTGGCCCCCAAGGACGAGTCGCAGCAGTGCGTGCTTAGCCTGCACGCCATGCGCCGGCTGCGCGTGAAGATGCGCACCATGCTGGTCAATCAGTTGCGCGGCACGCTGCTCGAATTCGGCGTCCATTTTCCGCGCGGACTGAGAACCGGCTTGCAGGAGATCGTGCAGCACATGGCCGAAATCGAGCGCAGCGTGCCGCCCATGCTGTTCGAGTTCGTGCGTGAGCAGCTGCAAAGCATCGAGCGGCTCGATGCGGAGATCGGCCGCCTCGAACAACAGATCGACGCCTGGAGCCGGCAGAACCGAGCCTACCGGACCATTCGCGACATTCCCGGCATCGGCATGCTTACGGCCACGGCCATGGTTGCCACCATTGGCGACGTACACACCTTCAAGTCCGGGCGGCAACTGGCGGCCTACCTTGGTCTGGTGCCCAAACAGTCCGGCACCGGCGGCAAGGTCTGGCTGGGTGGCATCAGTAAACGCGGCGATCCCTACCTGCGCACCTTGCTCATTCACGGCGCTCGTGTCGTGCTGACCGAACGCGTGACCGTGATCAGCGACGACGCTGGTGAGTTTGCGAAGACCGTCCAGGGCAGTCAGCTAGCACGCGGGAGGCTTCTCGATTGGTTCCACATCGCCATGAAGTTCAACGCGGCGCAGCGTTCCGTGTTCGGTAGCAAGGTGATCGACTCATTGGAACGGGAATCGATAGAGACCGAAATCACTCACGCCAAGTGGTTAGTCTGGCATGGCAAGGGCCGCAAAGCGTTGGAGCGCATCAAGGCATTGGACACTCGACTGCTGATGAGGACGGGGTATGACTTCAGCACGCTTTGGTGGAACCTGGATAAAGTCTCCTGGTACCTGCGGAAGAACGCAAATACGTTGGTCAACTACGGCGCTCGGCATCGGAAGGGCCTGCCGATCAGCAGTAGCATCGCGGAGTCCGCGGTGAACCAGGTCGTCAGCCTTCGCATGGCTAAGAAGCGACAGATGCGCTGGACGGACGAAGGGGCGCACTGCATGGTGCAGGTCAGAGTCGCAGTCTTAAACGGAGAGCTCTCTTCCGACCGCATCTCGGCGCTCAAGATGAGCCTGTCAGATTTCTTGTGTGTCGAGGTCATGAGACGATATCGAAAGAAACGCCCTTATGACCGAAACAACAAGCATGACCAAGAAGAGCAAGAAATCGA
>NZ_JBYSYC010000119.1:0-1529 GCF_058782875.1 Cupriavidus sp. FW305-F7
GGGCACCGGGGAGCACTTCGGGTGGGCAGGCCGTTCATATACGTTGAGCTGCGAGCTCGTGTTAGTAGTTGGCCGCCCCTGCGACCCGCCCGGTTGCGCTGCGAGCGCGAATCCGTAGTTGTCGTGCTGTCCCCCCGGCTCCCATTTGCGATGTTTCCCATGGGAGACGCCAATGCGAGTGATAGGACTGGATGTATCGCGATCGGTGGCCGAAATCGCCTATTTGGAGAACGGCCTGCTACGCGCCGGCGGGCGCGTCGGACTGCGACGCGACGAGCTGGAACGCTTTGCTGCCAAGCTGAAGCCCGACGACCACGTGGTACTCGAGGCGACCGGCAACACGATCGCCATCGCGAACGTACTGACAGGTCATGTCGGCAAGGTGATTGTCGCCAACCCCTTGCAAGTCCGCCTGATCGCTGAAGCCCGCGTGAAGACGGATAAGATCGATGCGGCAATCCTTGCGCAACTCTATGCGAGTGGCTTCCTGCCCGAGGTCTGGATTCCAGACGAGGCCACGCAAGCGATGCGGCGGCAGGTGTCGCGCCGCGCCCAGATCGTGCGGCAGCGGACGCGGCTCAAGAATGAGATTCACGCTGTCCTTGCCGCCCATCTCATCGAACGGTGTCCCGCCACAGACCTGTTTGGCAAGAAAGGGCGGGCCTGGCTGAGCCTGCAGCAGCTACCCATGGACGAGCGCATCGGGATCGACCAGCGGTTGCATGAGCTCGACCGGCTGGCAGAGAATCTGCAGCAGGTTGAGCGCGTCCTGGCCCAATCCGCTATTCTGGACGACAGGCTGCGCAAGCTGCTGACCATCACCGGCATCAACACCACCGTTGCGATCGGGTTGATCTCGGCCATTGGCGATATCGCTCGCTTTCGCTCGCCGGAGAAACTGGTCAGCTACTTTGGCCTCAATCCTTCGGTCTACCAATCCGGCTTGCAACCAGCAAAGCACGGACACATCAGCAAGCGCGGACATTCCTATGCGCGTGCCATGCTGGTCGAGGCTGCCTGGGCCGCGGCCCAAACGGCCGGCCCCATCCGAGCCTTCTTCCTACGTATCCGGGATCATCGCGGTCAGCAGATCGCGGCCGTTGCCACGGCACGCAAGCTGGCGATCATCGTCTGGCACGTCCTCACGCGTAACGAATCCTTCGCCTGGGATCGCCCGGCGCTCACTGCGCGCAAGGCCCGTGAGCTGGAACTGCAGGCAGGCAGGCCTCCTGCGCGTCGCGGTAGCCGCAAGGGGTCTGCCGCCGCCTACAATCTGAAGTCCGTCCGGGATCTGGAGCGTGCGGCCGGCGAGCAAGCCGAGCAGGCTTACCAACGCCTGTTCTCGCGCTGGAAGCAGGCGCGACCGCAGGCAAGTGCGGTACGCGCTCCGTGGCCACCGATACGGACGCCATAAACGACCGAAAGCACACCGGGCGCTTGTCAACTTCATCCGTGGTGTAGATGATTCTGCGCACTTCCGGCGGATAGGCGAAGAACGGGATGACCTGCTCCCATTGCCGCCGCCACAT